>JBDZVI010000027.1:5052-24749 GCA_040255585.1 Deinococcaceae bacterium | reverse complement strand
CGGATGCGCTCCTCCGCGCCCGCCAGGGCGGTACGCTGCCCTTCGGCCAAGCCCCGTCCGTAGGCCTCGGCAGCGAGCTTCTGCGCCTCGTTGGCTCCGTCCGCGCGCCCTTGAACGTAGGCGGCGTTGGCGGCGGACGAGACGCGCGTCTGGACGTCCGCCCCGTTGAAGAGCCGCGCCGCATCGCGGCGACCCTGCTCGAGGCCGGCCGTGAAGCGATCGTCGATGAGCTTCGTCAAGTACGACCTGGCCAGTTCAGCCTGTCGCTCCGCATGGACTTTGGCCACCTCCTCCAGTTCCTGGGAGGCCGCGGCCATGTGGGTCGCTACGGACTCGGGAGCCGCCGAGTATCGCGCGTAGTCGCGGGGCACCAGAGCCTTGACCAGCCAGACGCCGAGCCCCGCGCACGCGGCCGCCAGCCCGAGCCAGTGCCACGTCCTGACGCCCGGCGCCCACTCGGATTGGCCGGGCAGCACGCCGGCGGCGCCCATGAGCGCGGCGCCAACCAAGGCGCAACCGCCCACGAGCACCGATACGACCACGCGCTCGCGACGGCGCACGAAGGCCGCCACGCGCTGCCGCTCCGCTTCGGCCTGGTGCGCCCACGCGTGCTTGTAGCCGAGCCTCACGCCGTCTCGGTAGAGGGCCTCAATGAGGAGGTCAGCCTGGGGCAGGTCGCGGACTTCCTGCGCGTCGCGGCGGGCCTGGCTGCCGCGCACGAGGAGCCACACGACGATCACGGCGACCGCCACCCATACGAGGAGGCCCATCAGCCCGCCGCCCGCGCGCGAGGCACCATCCGGTCGTAGATGACTAGGTCGGTCACCAGCGCCTCAAAGCGTACCGAACCGGGCAGCGGAAGCAGCGCAACTACCAACCAGCGTGGTAGCGACCGTTGGCAGCCGAGCAGATGCTACTGGCGGACGCCACCGACGATGGCGCCATCGTTCTACGGCCGATGGGCGTGTATCCGATAGAGATCTACAACGAGGACCGCGTCCAGGAGTTCCTCGACGAGGACACCCTTCCACGAGCGCTCGAGGAGTTGGCGGCAGAGCACCTCTCGAGGCGCCACGGCAAGTGAGGCGGGTCGACCGTGCGCGAACGGTCGCCGGTCAGATCGGGCTCGTGTCCGAGGCGGGCGAAGCGCTCGTCGCTCTGTCCGCGAAGCACCTTCCGCTCTAGGACGCGCCCATCCTGGCCGCGGCCCTAAGCGCCAACGCCACGGTGCTCGTTACGGGTGACCGGCGGCATTTCGGCGCATTGTTCGGCAAGACGCTGAACCGCACGGTGACCGTCCTCCCGCCCAGGGAAGCACTGGAGCGTCTGCTCCGCCAGTAGTCGGGGTTGGGGTTCCTGCAGACGTGCTCCTTTAACGTGAGGCACGTCCTAGCTTGCGTGTGGTGGGTCGTGTAGGACTCGAACCTACAACCCGCTGATTAAGAGTCAGCTGCTCTGCCAGTTGAGCTAACGACCCACGGTGACGCGCTTGGCGCGCGAACATCGTGAAGTGTACGCAATGGGGCCTGGCATGGTCAACCGCCGGTCGGTGAACCGGTGGCGAGTTCGTGACCATCCGATCTGGACCGCTCGCATGCGTCCAGCGGCACTCCGCGTCGGCCGAGTCGTCTGTTGACAACGGCTGTTGCAAGTTCGTATGTTTGTACAACAGCACGTGTACGGCAAGCAGGCGCCCAGGCAGATAGCGAGGGCGGAGCAGCACCCCACCGCGACAGGCCGGTGGTCCAAGGAGGACGGCATGCATCGGATGAAATGGTTGCTCATATCGCTGGCCGCTCTGGTCTTCATGTCGGCCGGCGCCGAGAAACTGACGTTCGTCTTGGACGTCACGGAGAACCGGTCCGACGAGGGCCAGGCGATCGTCGCCCAACTACAGGCCATAGGCATCGATGCGTCGTTGCGGGTCTGGCAAACGACTGTCCTGAGGGACGAGATGCTGGCCGGTAACCGCTCGGCGTCCACCTCGGACTGGGGGAGCGCCTACTTCGACCCGTTCGACCTGGCGATCCCCAAGCTCCGCACCAAGGACCGCGGGAACTACTCCTTCTACTCGAACCCGTCCGTGGACGAGGCCTTCCGCATCGCCTCGACTTCCATAGACGACGCGACTCGCAACGAGGCGTACCTCACGGCGCAGAGACAGATCTTCGCGGACGCGCCCCTGGTGTTCGGTTACGTGCTCCAGAACATCGAAGCGGCCTCGGACAGCGTTCTGGGGTGGGAACCGGCAGCCGACAACAGCGAGAACTTCGCCAGAGTCTCGGTCGCAGGCTCCGACACGCTCGTGATAGGCATGCGAGTCGATGCCATCGTCACGCTCGACCCCGCCATGTACCGCGACCGCGACACCGAGGCGGTGCTCCGCAACATCTTCGACGCCCTCACCATCCCCACCGCCGAAGGTCAGGTGCAACCGCATCTGGCAACGGCTTGGCGAGTCGTCGACCCACTGACCTACGAGTTCGACCTGCGCTCCGGCGTGACCTTCAGCAACGGCGAGGTCTTGGACGCGGACGACGTTGTCTTCACCTTCGAGCGCATCCTCACCGAGGGCGCCATCGACGGCGCCACGAGCCCGCGAGCCGGTCTTCTCGGCCCCATCGACCACGTCGAGAAGGTCGACGCGACGACCGTCCGCTTCGTCTACAAGGAGACCTTCCCGCAAGAGCTCGTCCTACAGGCGCTGACCCACTTCCAGATCGTGCCGAAGGACTACCTGACCGAGGTAGGCGTAGCGGCCTTCACCGCCAAGCCGATCGGCTCCGGGCCGTTCGTCTACGCGCGTGGCGCCCTGGATTCCCAGGTCGTGCTCGAGGCCAACCCCACCCATTGGAACGGCGCGCCCGAGTTGAAGAGCGTCGTATGGCAGATGATGCCGGAAGCGTCAACGCGCATCGCCGCGCTTCTCGCGGGCGAGGTCAACGTGATCCAGGCCGTGCCACCCGACCTCGTCGATCGCATCGCCAGCGTGCCGGGCGTCAGCGTCCGAACCGCGCTCGGAACGCGCTCCTACCAGATCGAGCTGAACAACGAGGCCGCGCCGTTCAACGACACTCGCGTGCGCCAGGCGCTGAACTACGCGATCGATTGGGACAGCATCCTGAAGAACATCTACCGGGGCTACGCCGATAGGCTGTCGACGGTGTTCCTCCCGAGCGGCTTCGGCTACGCTCAGGACCTGGCGCCCTACCCGTACGACCCGGCCAAGGCCAAGGAGCTTCTCCAACAGGCCGGCTACGAGACGAACTGACCACCGGGTGATCAGGGTGGCGCCCCTGCCCCTGGCGCGGGGCGCCACCTTAGTGTTCAGCTGAGAGGGCCTGGATTCGATCGCTAGCGGCGCTCCGCGTCAACCCATTGGCATTGAGGACCCGATGCGCCTGACCAAGCTGCTAGAACGCGTGCTGTCCGCCATCCCGGTAGCCCTTGGGGTAGCGGTCCTCGCGTTCATGTTCCTGCGCTTCCTCCCGGGCGACCCGGTCGAGATCATGCTCGGCGATACCCAGGTGTCGCAGCAGCAGCTCGACTCCCTCAGGAGCCAACTCCACCTCGACAAACCGCTCCTAACGCAGCTCGGCATCTTCCTGTCGGGCCTCCTCCGGGGCGACCTCGGGGTGAGCATCGTCAAGAACGCGCCGGTGGCCAAGCTCATCGGGGATGCCCTTCCTGCCACGATAGAACTCACCCTTGCGACCGTCCTCGTTGGCATCCTCATCGCCATGCCCGTAGGCATCATCAGCGCCGTGCGGGCGGGCTCCTGGCTCGACCGCACCGTGCTGTCGGGCGCCCTGGTCGGCATCAGCATGCCCGCGTTCTGGTTCGGGCTGCTGATGATCCTGCTGTTCGCGGTCGAGCTGAGGGTCCTACCAACGTCGGGCCGCATAGCGGCGACCATGGTGGTAGACAGGACCACCGGCTTCATGCTGGTGGACACGTTGCTGGCTGGCAACCTCAAGGCGTTCGGGACCGCGCTCAAGCACCTGGTCCTGCCGGCGCTCACCCTCGGGGTGGTGTTCGCGGCGGTGCTCGCCCGCGTAGTGCGCACGTCGATGCTCGAGGTACTCGGTAAGGACTACGTGACGACCGCGCGCGCCAAGGGCCTGCGTGAATGGGGCGTCATCCTCAAGCACGCCCTACGCAACGCCCTCATACCGGCGCTCACCGTCACGGGCCTACAGTTCGGTGAGCTGCTCGGCGGCAACATGATCGTCGAGACGGTCTTCGCTTGGCCGGGGCTCGGGAGGCTCGTCGTCAACTCCATCTTCGCGCGCGACTACGTCGTCGTGCAGGCGGCCGTGATGCTCTACGCCCTTACGTACGTCGGAGCGAACCTCGTCGTCGACACCCTCTACACGCTCCTGAACCCCCGGATCTCGCTGTGAGCCGGGCAGCCAGGGTGTTCGCGACGCCGCTGGGGCGCATCAGCGCGGCCATAGTCGCCACGTACGTGCTCACCGCCGCCCTGGCGCCCGTGTTGGCTCCGTACGGACCCGAGGCTGGCGATCTGGCTCAGCGCCTCGCGCCCCCGTCGGCGCAGCACTGGTTCGGGACCGATTCGCTCGGTCGCGACATCCTCACAAGGACCCTCTACGGGGCGCGCGTCTCGCTGCTGGTCGGCGTTCTGACCGTGGCTATCACAGCCGCCTTCGGGACCGTGATCGGCGCCGTGGGCGGCTTCTATCGCGGCGCCTTCGATGCGGTGGTCGGGCGCGTGACGGAGCTACTGCTCGCGTTCCCTTACCTGATCTTCGCCATCGGCATGATGGCCTTCCTCGGACCGGGTTTCGCCAACCTCGTCGCCGCGCTCTCGCTGAAGGGGTGGGTGGAGTTCTACCGCCTGGCACGCGGTGAGACTCTCGATCAGGCCCAAAGGGAGTACGTCGAGGCCTCGCGCGCCATCGGCCAGAGGCGCCCCCGCACCCTCTTCCGCGAAGTGCTTCCCAACGTGCTGCCTGCCATAAGCGTCCTTAGCACGCTGCGGATCGGCTACTTCATGGTCCTCGAGGCATCGCTCAGTTTCCTTGGCGTCGGCATCCCGCCCAACATCCCGGCCTGGGGCTCGATGATCTCCGAAGGGCGCGGGGTGCTGTTCATCGCCTGGTGGGTAAGCACGATCCCGGGGATCGCGCTCCTCATCCTCGTCCTGGCGATCAACCTGCTGGGAGAGAGCTTGCAGGAGGCCTACGCGCCAAGGACCAAGCGCCGAGGCTTCGCCCGTCCATCCGTAAGCAAGGTCCGCTGACGGAACGGCGTTCAGGAGGCATAGTGCGTCCACCCATCATCGGGATCACCGTCCATGTAGCCGAGGTCACCGCCAAAGAGGGGCATTCGGAGTGGCGCTTCCAGGTGGCGGCTCGGTATGCCCAGGCGGTCGCGGAAGCAGGCGGCGTCCCGTTGCTCGTGCCAACCCACGCCGCGGCGTGCGCCAGCCCCAAGGATGTGACGGACTCCGTGGACGCGCTCCTGATCAGCGGGGGCGGAAGCATCCCGGGACAGTATTTCCTGGACCACCCGGACCCGAGCTTGCGCGACACGAACCCGGCACGCTACGACTTCGAGACCGAACTGGTCAGACTGGCGTGGGCGGAACGCGTACCGTTGCTCGGTATCTGCCGGGGCCACCAGACCATCGCCGAGGCACTGGGCGGCACGATCGTGCCCGACCTTGGCCGAGTCGGCGCCAGGAACCACTACCAGACCGAGCCTCCGACCACCGCCACGCATCCGGTAGAGCTCGTCAGCGGCAGTGCCTTGGCCGACTGGCTAGGCCCCGTGGCTACGGTGAACAGCTTCCACCGCCAGGTGGTGGACCGCCCTCCGCCCGGTTGGCGCGCGACCGCGGTCTCAGACGACGGCTGGGTCGAGGCGATAGAGGCCGAGGACGGCTTCGGGTTGGGTGTGCAGTTCCACCCTGAGTGGCTGACGGACCGCCATCCCGGGTTCCGGCGGGTGTTCGAGGAGTTCGTGGCGGCCGCGAGGCGGCGCCCGCCGCTCAGTCCCGGTTGAACTGCTGCCAGGCGCGCTCGGCTTGGGCAAGACGCGCCGAAGCGCCGGGCAGAGCTACTTCCGTGAGCGTGAGCAGCGCATGGCTGATGCTTATTAGCGCCGTGTAAGAGTCCAACACGCCCGTGCTCCCGACGTTGGCCCTGAGCACGCTGGTGCCGGGCGGAACGTCGTTGCCCGGGCTGGCGTCCGTCAGGACCGCCACCCGCACCCCGGCATCCGAGAGGAACCGCAGCGTGCGCTGTACCTCCTGAGAGTGGCGCCGCAACGACACCACCAGCACGAAGTCCTCCGGACCCAGGTCGAACAGGAGGTCGACCGCCGTGCCGCTGACCGGCGGGGCCACCTCGACGCCCTCTCGCATGGTGCGCAGCACGAGCCCAAGGTGCAAAGCGATCGGATGGGAGAAGCGCCGCCCGAACAGCAACACCCTGCGGGCCCCTGCCAAACGACCGGCGGTGGCCTCGAGCGCGGCCAGGTCAAGGTGCTGGTAGCTCTGCTGCAGGTTCTGCAACTCGCGCCTGTAGACGGCCTGCACCGTGTCGCTCTCTTGAGAGCCGACGTCGCTCAGGACGAGCTCGCGCTGCAGCGAAACAGTGCTCAGGTAGGCGGCCCGCGCCTGCTCCTGCAGTTCAGGAAAACCCTTGAAACCAAGCCCCTGTGCGAACCGCACGATGGTGGAGCGATGCACACCAAGGTCCTTGGCGAGTTCCGTGCTGGACAGGTATCCCCAACGTTCCTGCTGCTCCACCAGGTGGGCCGCGAGGCGGCGTTCCTGCGGCGTCAGGCGTGAGGCGGCCTCGTCGAGCCGGCCGCGCAGACCGTCCGCATGCTGCTCGGAACTCATGCGACACAGCCTACCCGGCCACGACCCGTGGACGCCCGCAAGCTACCTGAAGAACCTGGCCATGGCCCTCAATCGATCGGCACTTCCACGCCCAACAGGGGCGCGTACTGCTGGGCGCCGAAGATGTCCGAGTCGCCGGCGCTGCCGCTCGGGCGGTTGCGAAGGATGGTGAACTTGATGGCGAAGGCCGGGTCGTAGTTCACGAAGTCGGTTATACGCGCCGGGTCTATCCGGTAGAGCCTCGCGACCGAGTCGCGACCCAGGACCCCACTCTCCTTCACGAGTTCGTAGTTCTCGCGGTCGCGGAAGATGATGTCGAACGTTATCCGGTCGACACCGGCGTTCTTGCTACGGATTGTCTTCGCTAGTTCCGAGAGCGTCTTGCTTGCCATCAGCGACCGCCTGACCCTACCGCCGCGACGCCGGCCTCGGCCAAATGCAACTCGAACAACTCGAGCGGATCGTCGACCGCCACGGTGTGGTTCAGCGTCCACCGGTACGCGGGGCTCACGCGCGTCACCTCGTCAAGCGGGAAGGCGACCCCGCCCGCCGTGCCCTTCACGTCCGGCAGCCGCGCATAGAACATCTGGCGCGTGCCGGTGAGGGCGACCTCCTCAGCCATCTCCGCCGTCGGCGCCACGCCGAACACCATGATCCCCAACTCGTGCCCCGGGCTGTCCCGCAAGGGTTCCATCTCGCCCATGACGCCGTCCCTGCCGTAGACCTGGTAGTGCAGCTCGTAGCCCCCGGTCTCCGGCTCACCGAACCGCTCCCTGACCTGCTGCCTCGCCCAGTCGATGACCTCGTCTATCCGCGCGATGGTATACGGGTCCCGCACGCCGGCGAAGCCCATGTAGCGCTCGCCCACCTTGCCGGAGCCTTCGAGTTTGACCCGCACCTTGTCGGCCTTCACGAACCGCGGTCCGGTCACGCGCGTGGTGCGCTCGTCGTACTGCTCGTAGCGGCAGTCCGTCATATCGAGCATGCCGCCGGCCACGTGCTCGTAGAAAGGGTTGGAGCGCTCGTACATCGCGTGCCCCGCGACGGAAGCCACCGTGCAGCGTTGGCCGGGGTGCATGGCCGTGACCTTCACGTCGGTGTGGCTGATCTCCCCTATCACGCTCTCCTTGCCGGCGTACGGCTCCGCGTTGAAGGACGCGCATTCGAGGACCTTGCCGAGGTAGTAGGCGAGCGGCTCCGGGTAACCGGCGAGGATGGCGGGCGCGGCGAAGATCACGGCGTCCGAGCTGCGACCACCGATGATCACGTCCGCGCCGCGCCTCAGCAGTTCCATGTAGGGGTGGACGCCGGCCACCGCCACTATGCGGTCGGTCGCCTCGAGTTCATGCGTCGTAAGGTCGCCGCGCCCGTCGAGGCCTTCGACGCGCTCGCCCTTGCCCATCTTCGCCCGCAGGTAGCTCCGCGGGACCTCCGAGTAGAAGTAGCCGACTTTGAACGGCGCGAGTCCGTGTTGGGCGGCGATCTCGCGGATCATGCCAACGTACATGTCCACCCTGCTGTTCGTGCCGGTGTCTCCCGCCGAGCCTATGAGCATCGGCACGCCGAGCTTGCGCGCCGCCAGCAGCATGTGCTCGAGGTCGTGTCGTTGCCACTCCTTCGGCGAGGTGGACGTGTCCAGCCCGAGCGGAACCGGACCGATGTCGTCCGAGCCGGAGTCGGCCAGGATGAAGTCCGGGCGAGTCGCGACACCGAGCTCGAAGCTCGGCACCTTGATCGGGGCGAAGCCTAGGTGACCGTTCGGACAGAGGAATCTAAGCGTAGGTCCGGCGTTGCTGCTCATCATGCAGTCCTCTCGCGACCGCCCGGGGTGGGCTTGCCCTACCCGACATTATCTGTTGCAGTCTCGCAATCTTGACAGCAACTGTTGCATAAAGATAGCAGAGCGCCTTGCGCCGGTCAACGCCGCCAGAACCCTTAGCATGTGCCATGACCCGCACCGCGCGTCGCATCGCCAGGCCCTCGCGCATTGACCGGCTCGTCCTGCGTCTCGTCTTCACCCTCCTCGCTCTCCCGAGTTCCATAGCTTTCGCCCAGCTGCCCGCGTTCCTCCAAGTAGGTTCGCGACTCACGTGGAACGGGGGCGGCTCGAGCCTGCAGGGCAGCCGCCTGGTACCCGACCCGAACGGCTGGATCTGGCAGAACAACCAGTGGAACCGGGTGGAGAGCACGTACGGCGGCGGCGGTGTCGGCCTGATCCAGATCGACATCCTGTCCTCCAGCCCCGAGGGTGTCGTCGGCGACGTGCGCTCCTACCTCAACACCGACCTGCAGGCCGGGGTCTACGCCCTGAGCGGCGTCGACGCGGTGGTCGGCGACCAGAGCGCCCTGAGCACGTACTGGGTGGCGCCGGCGCGGCTGGTGGCGCTCCAGACCGGCTGGGACGGCACGACACGCGTGTGGCGCGGACCGCGGGTCATCAACGGAGCCCAGTACGACACCGTTTCCATCGCGACGCTGGCACAGGGGAGTTACTCGAGCAACACCTACGATGTCGCCACCGGCCTGCTGCTCTTCGGCGGCACGATGGACGCCCAACCGGGCGTCATGGCCACCGATCCGAACGGGACGGTGGTGTTCCAGAACCAGGGAGCCGTCAGCTACAGCCACCAGCTCTTCCTCGGCGTTCGGCAGTTGCAGGTGCCGTGGGCCGGCCGACCGGCGCCCGACTGGGCAGCACCCGGGTTGACGCTCGTGTACCAGGGCCAGAGCCGCGCGGAACTCGGGGGTGGCGGCGGGCTGCCGCCGCTGCCCGGCTCGGCGATGGCCATAAGCTACGCGTTCACCCAACGCCTCGGCAGCGCGCTCCTCGGCTACCAAGTCTCCCAACTAGCCACCACGCAGGGGCTGCCGCCCGACCAAGTGACCCTGGCGCGCGCCTTCGGCAGCGCCGCCATGGACGGCCTGTGGGTGGCGCCCGATGTGCTCGGTGGGCTCCAGCCCGGCCAGGTCATCGACCAGGACCCGTTCACGGGCATGCAGACGTACTTCGGCGGGGTGCAGAACGGCGGAGCCGTCATCGTGTACCAGGGCCGGGGAGACATGCTCGAGAACTACTACGACCCCAACTCTGGCTTCCTGGTCTTCACCCGCTACCGGAAACAGGCGGCGAACGTCGGCTTCCAAGTGAACGAGCTGTGGTACACGGGGACGCAGTGACGTCCGCCTAGGCCGGACCGACCTCGTTGGGCGGGAAGGCGCCCGACTCACGGCGCCGCACCTCCGCCTGCGCCAACGCCAACTCGCCGTACGTGGCGAGCGGCGCGGAGCCGCTGGTGACCATGCGCTCGAGACTCGCGCACAACTCGGTGAGAGCCTCACCGCTCAGGGAGGCCAGGTCGAGCCGCGCCTCGGGAGGTAACACGTCACCCTCCTCGGCGTGGTTCGACACTTCGGTGGCACCCGCCCCTTCCGCTTCCATGTCGAGCAGGCTACAGCCGCGCCGCTTAATACTGACTTAAGAGCACCGTCAGTTCGGTCCTGACACAGTGAGCCTAGAGGGCGCCCGCTATACTCGGCCACACCAAGTAGCGCAAGCGCCAACCGCCTGGAGCGAGAATGCTCAGTGTCCGGCCCACGGCAACCCCTTACCACCTGCGCCGCAGCAGACTCCTGGAGCGCCTGCCTGACGAGCCGGGCTTCACGGTATGGCTCGAGGCGCCTTACGGCTACGGCAAGAGCGTCCTGGCCGGACAGTGGGCCGAAGAGCTCGAAAGCGACGGTTGGCGAGTCGCGTGGTTGTCATTAGCCGGGCGCGACCCGCGCCCGCTGCTCGCCCAACAGCTCGCGCTGCCGACAACCGCGCCGTGGGGCGTCATCGACGAGGAGTTACGACGCGGGCCGACCCTCCTGGTGCTCGAAGACCTGCAGGGCACCGAGGATCTGACGCCGATCTTCCAGAACCACCCCGGCCTGGTGGTGCTCGCCAGCCGTGGGCCACTCCCCTACCCCGAGCTGCCGAAGCTGCGTACGCAGGGGAGGCTCCTCCACCTCACCAGCGAGCAGTTGGCCTTCGAGGAGTCGGAAGCCGCCGAGCTCTTCGAAGACTCCCAGCGGGGGCGAGAGGCCTGGCGCCTCACCCAGGGCTGGTCGTTGCCGCTGCACTTCGCGGCGCTCACCGGCGACCTCCCCCAGCAGGCCACGCTGTTGGAAGGCGTCAAACGGAGCGTCAGCGAACGCGCCTGGCACGAGCTGATGTTCCTCGCCACCGTCGACTTCCTGCCTAAGCAGGCTGCCGTCGCGGCGACCGGCGACCTCGCGCGCTCGGGCTTCCTCCAGACCCTGACGGACGGCTACAGGCTTCACCCTCTCATATCCGAGAGCGTCCTTGGCGCGCACGCCTCGGAAGTCCATGCGGTCCTCGCCGACCAGGCTCACCGCCTAGAACCGGCCTTACGGGGCGCGGCCTTCGAGACCGCGAACTTCCTCGAGGGGCTGAGCGGGCTCCTCGTGACCGGAGACGGCGCCGTGGCGCTTGGCACCCCGGAAGCGTTCCTGAGATGGAACACGCTCGTCCCGCCCAGCCCGGAACCTGCGCGGCGCGCGCAGGTCACGCTCGCGCGCCTGGCGCTCGGACGCTTCGACGAAGCCTTGCCGGACGCGAGAGAACTCACTACGAGCGGCGCGCTAACACCGCAGCTCAGGTCGCTCATCGCCAGCCAGGCGCTCTACGGTCTCGGTGGAGTCAAACGCTTCGAGCAGGCCGCGGAGTTCAGTGCCGTCGCCAACCGACTCCTGGCAGAGCTGGCCCCTCAAGAGGCGGGCTCGATCCTGAGGGCGCTGGGGTTGGTCGCCTTCGCGCGCGGCGACTATCCGGAGGCGGAACGCACCTTCAGGGCCGGGTTGGCCAAGCTCCAAGAGGTAGAGCCGGGTAGGCAGCGAACGGTCATGGAGTTGATCACGAGGGCCAACCTCGCCAGCACCTTGTGGGAACTCCACGGCGACCCGCACGAGCTGCTGGCCCTGGTCCGCGAGCTCGCCTCCACGCCTGATCTGGACGACGGCGCGTTCGTGACGTTCAATCAGAACCTGGCCGTCGCCCACGCGTTCGTCGGGGACGAGGCCAGTGCGCTCGCGGCCACGCGACTCGCGGCCACGAAGGCCCGCGACTACGGGGCGTTCGTGGTCCGCTCCATGCTCGCCTACTTCGAGGGCGACCTCACCGCCTTCCCGGCCCTGCTGGCCGGTGCGCGTAAATGGGAGCGGTTCGAACTATGCGAACGCGTCAGCGCGCTATGGCTGCGTGCGTTGCGGCGCGCCGGCGACCTGGACACGGCCGTCGACCTTCTCGGAGTTCTGGAGGTCGGCCCGTTCACCAAAGTCGAGCTCGTCTGGGTCTACGAGCATCGCGGCGACCTCGTGCGAGCGCGAGCGCTGCTCGAGGAGACGCGCGACGCGTACGCCTACCGCGAGTTCAGCCTCCACTGGCACGCGGCGGCCTACCTGGTCGAACGCTCGCGCGAGGCACTCGAAACCCTCTTGGAGCTGAGCACTGTCCGCGACGAGATGCTCGTCTACACAGGCATCCCGGTGACGGCGCTGCCGGAGGACCGACCGGAACTAGCGCGACCGTACCCCCTCCCCGATGTGCTGGCATCCGGCTGGGTCGAGGCCGTGCGCTTACGGCTGGCCGAGGTACCGCCGCTGGCGGTAAGGGTCCTTGGCGAGGTGAGCGTGGAGCGCCTTGGCGATCCGGTGACGCTTACCGACCGGCAACGCGAGCTGATCACGCTGTTGGCTCTCGGCTACGGCAGGGAGGCGATCGGGGAGGGGATGTGGCCGGACACGGACCAGAAGAAGCAACGCAACAACCTGGGCGTCCAGCTCAACATGCTGCGCAAGCTTCTGGAGCCGTGGGGGGTGACCACCTACCTGCTGGAGAGTGGCCTCACCCACTTCGAGTCGGATCATGCCGAACTCGAGGCGGCGTTGGCAAGGGGCGACGTCGCCTCGGTCAGCGACCTGTACCAAGGGCCGCTCGCGCCCGGAGTCGACCTCGACCCCGTTGCCCAGGAGCGCCTCCACTTGCAGGAGCGCGTCGTGGACGCCCTGTTAGCCGGCGCCGAAGCCAGCGCGGCGAGGGCCGATGGCGAGGTGGACGGCGCTGGCCTCCTGGAGGACGCCGTCCGCTACCTGAAGCGGCTACTCGAACTCGAGCCGCTGCATGAGGAGGCCGTGCAGGCGCTTCTCGGCCACCTCATGCGGCTTGGGCGTCGCCGCGACGCGCAGCGGACCCTGGAGCGCTTCATCCAGACGTTGGAGCAAGAGACGGGGCTGGCCCCCCAGCCCGCGACGCTCGCCCATCTGGTCAAACCAGGCGTCAACTACGGCGCGCCGTAGTAGGGCGTCCTGCTCCCGTCAGGGTTGATCTGGTACCAGACGTTGAAGGCTGGGTCGAAGACGAGCGGCAGCCCCGTCGGCGTCTGGTAATAGGTGGTCTGGCTCGGTGCGTATGGCAGGTCGTAGGTGACGCCGGTGTCCGGGTTCGTGTACTGATCCTCTTCGCGGATGACCGTGCGGTTGAAGTCGGCGACCCCGGCCTCCTGCGACTGCTGTTGCTGCCACCACGCGGCCATGGCCGCATCGTTCGCGGCGTCCCGGTCCTTCACCCCCGCCATCCAAGCGTCGAAGCTGGCCTGCTGGCTGGCTTGGGCCGCCTTCGAACCCTGATAGGCGAGCTGGCAGTCGAGCGGGTACTGCTGGCAGTGGATCGCCTGGCCCATCTGGAGAGCGTAGGAGTCCGGTGAGGTCATGTCGCCGGTGGTCTTCCGGTAAAGGTCTATGAAGTACTTGTTGTACTCGTCGAGCCGCGCCTGGATCTGGCGGCCGATCAGGTCCATCTGCGCCATGGGATCGAGCGCCCCGTTGTACATGCCGCCCATGGTGGGGTCGTACTGGTTGCCGTACATGGTCCCCATGGAGGGGTCGTAGGGCGTTCCGCCGTACATCCCGCCCATGGTGGGGTCGTACCCGAACCAGTACGGGTAGCCATACGGGTAGTACTGGGCGGCGCCGACCCCGACCGTTGCCAAGCAGAGCAGCACCAGCACGCTCCGCGATATGGAGACGAGCATCCGAGCCTCCTTCCTCGGCCCAAGGGCAGCGCCGCGGCCTCGCCTGGCAGCTTCCCCGCGCCGACCGTCTAGAGCGGCGAGCGCGAACGCGTCGGGAGCGGACGCGTTCATGGCGTGGGCTGGTTGGAGGTCTTCTGAAGCATGTAGGAGGTGTCGCCGATGTCGAGCATCGTGTAGCCGCCGTCCTCATAGACCCAGAACTCGAACTGGTTGCCCTGACCGTGGACCGAACCGTCGTCGTCGTAGTGCGCCTGGAACTGGTAACGCTGCCCCTGGTCCTGGATGTAGCCGACGTAGCCGCCTTGCGCGCTCTGCAGAGAGAGGACGAAGGCGCCGTTGTTGCCGACGTACGTGCCGGTCATGTCGCCCGTCTGCGCCCCGCCGAAGCCGGGTTGCCCTGGCGCGCCAGGTTGGGTCGGCATGCCGGGCTGAGTGCCGAAACCGGGCTGAGTAGGCATCCCCGGCTGGGTCGGCATGCCAGGCTGCGTAGGCATACCAGGCTGCGTGCCGAACCCCGGCTGCGTCGGTGTGCCGAAACCGGGTTGCGTCGGCATCCCAGGTTGCGTCGGCATCCCGGGCTGCGTCGGCATGCCAGGCTGGGTCGGCATGCCGGGTTGGGTCCCGGCGCCTGGGTTCACGGGCACGGCGCCGGGAGGTGGCGGCGGGAAACCGGTCTGGCCGGCGCCTTGGCGCTGCAGGACCATCACCTGTCCTTGGCCGACCGGCTGGCCGTTCGGTCCCATCTCGTAGAACTGGATCTGCAGCATCGAGCCGTCCGGACTGACCTGCGCCTGGAACCCGAGCACGCCCTGCTGCGACTGGACGGCGCCGTACGCGTACTGCCCATCAGCCTGGCCCTGCAGAGGGAACTGACCGTTGCCGGTGATGACGGCGCCGCTGAGAGCGCCGTTCTGGCCCTGCTGGAAGGCGATGCTGATGCCGTTGGCCTGGTCGACGAACGTGCCGTTGAACTGCTGGGCGAAGGCCAGGGTCAGGCACGTAGCCAAGGCCACCAAGACGAAGGTGCGTATGCGCACGGTCTCCTCCTTAACGTGCACCGATGTTAGGAGGGGGTCGCTTAAACCAGCCTTAATAGGCCGCGCGGCCGACCCGCGGCGTCCTGGGCGGACGCCCCTAAGCTCATACCCCGACGAGGGAGACGACGAGCAACAGGCCGATCTGGGTGCCGAACGTCCAGTCCGGCACACCGAAAGCGCTCAGTACGAAAGCCGGTAAGGCTGCGAGGAGGGCGGCCACGAGCTGGGCCTCCCAGCGCGCAGCGCCACTGCCGCTCCACGAGCCGTACTTCTCTACGACCAGGAGGACGGTGAGGACCAGCGCGACACCGGAGAACAGGCCGCCGGCGGCGTCGCCCAGGAAGCCGCTCGCTACGAGCAGCGCGAACAAGATCGCGGCCGCCGCAGGAAAGACCCTGCCGAGCGTGCGAGCGTACGGATCGACGGGCGCGACGCCGATGGCGAACTCCGGTCCGAGGAGCGCGGCCCCGGCGCGCGCCACGAGGTACGCGGCCGCGAACACGGCCAGCGGCCCTCCGAACAGGCCCGCCAGCCCGCCGGCGGTAGCCGGCGCGACGCCGACACCCGGCGCGGCGGCGCCGCCCCCGGCTCCGGCCAGCGCCGCGAGACCGCCGGCTAGGGCCACCAGCACGAGCGTCGTGAGCTGCCGCCACCATGGCGCGCGCCAGAGGTGAGTCAGCGCCCGCCACGCGAACGCCCGCCACACCGGCGACTGGGCGGCCGGCAGCGGGAGCGACCTGTTCGGCCTGGTGGCGCCCGGTGTGTCATGCAGCGCTGCCAGCAGGCGCCGCCGCTCCCCGCCGTCGGCCGCGGCTTGGCGGATGAACCCGGCCACCCCCGCCATCAGTTGCATGAGGCGCATGGCTTGCAACTGGGTGAGCACTAGGCTCTGCGAAGCGAAGCGCGGCGGCCACTGCTCCGCGAGGGACGCCCTGGCCGCCGCGACGCCCAGACCCACGAGGACGAGCGGCGCGACGAGTACGAGCGGCGATGCGCCGAGGAGCGCGTCGGCGAACCCGTAAGGGACGATACTCAGCACGATGCCGAGCAGTGCGACGTGCCAGGCGCGCAGGCCCGCGGCCCGGTAGGCGTACACGAGCCATGCGGCGCAGAAACGCGCCACCAGCACCAACCCGACTACGGGGGCGGCGAACGGGGTGGCTTGCCAGAACAGCGCAGGCGCGAGGGCCGTCCACAGAAGACCGACGAAGACGCCGACGGCGGCGGCACCGACGACCTTGAGCACGAAGCGCCACCGGAGCGCGGACCACGGCGACACGGGAGCGAGTCCGAGGCGGAACAGGTCGCGGCGGTCGAGGATGACGGGCGGCACCCGCCTGGCCAGGATCACGCTCGCGAACAGGACGACGAAGGCCGCGACCAAGTACGGTCGCGCGCCCGAGACGGGTGTGGCGAGCGGCGTGAGCGTCTCGAGACCGGCGATCACGAAGACGACGATCCAAGCGATCATGTAGACGATCGTCCACCAGCCGACCGCCCGGCCGACCCACTCGCGATAGGCCCGCAAGGCGCGGCCCACCGTGCGCCGCCTGAGGAACGTGACCCCGGCCGTCACGCGCGCAAGGCGCCGTCGACGAGCTCGAGTCGGCGCGCCTCGAGCACGCTCTCCAGGTCGCGCTGGTGCCCAGTGAGCAACACGGCGCCCCCGGCGGCGCCACGAGCCTGCAGCCCGGCGGCGAGGAGCTCCTGCGAGGCGATGTCGAGGCCGTTGAACGGCTCGTCGAGGATGGTAAGGGGCAGCTCCAACCCGAGCGCGAGCGAGAGCGCGAGCTTCTGTCGCATGCCGCGCGAGTGCGTGCCGGGGTACTCGTCGAGGCGCGCCTCCAGGCCGAACGCGCCCAACCACTCCAGCGCGCGGGCGTCGGAGTCGGGCCGGCCGTACAGGATGGCGTTGAGACGGGCGTGCTCACGGAGGGTGAGGTCCTCGTACAGCGCTGGGTCGTCGGGCGAGAAGACGAACTTCGAGCGCGCGCTCATGCTGCGGTTCGGCCGCCCGAAGATCTCGATCTCGCCGTTGCTCGGCAGGAGGCCGATGACGGCGCGCAGCAACGTGCTCTTGCCGGCACCGTTGGGGCCGACGAGGAGCGCCACGTCGCCTGCTTCAAGTCGGAACGTGACATCGTCCAGGACGTTGACACCCGCCAAGCGCACGCGCAGGTCCACGACGTTGAGCGGCGCCGGGTCATCTTGCATGTCGGCACTCTACCAACCGGGCGGGGGCGGCTTCGGAACCGGCGGTGCGCCCCAGCACGGCCTCGTGTCCACAGGCCGCCGGCCCTTGACCGCCGGGCCGGGCTGCGTCAGCATCTGCCATGCTCCCCATACCGGATCTCCCCCGTCCACTGCCCGAACGCGTGACGTTGGAAGGCGCTTACGCCAGGCTCGAACCCCTCTCGGCGGACGCTCACTTCGACTCGCTTCTCGAAGCCGTGAGCGGACCAGACGAGGCGGAGCGGTTCCGCTACCTCTTCGAGGACCGCCCCGACGAGGCCGGCTTGCGCCGGTGGTTCGAGGCGGCCGAAGCTTCGACCGACCCGCTCTTCTTCGCGCTCGTTGACCGGGCCACGGGCCGATGCGAGGGGCGCCAGGCGCTGTTACGCATCACGCCAGCGCACGGCGTCGTCGAGGTCGGCTCCATCTACTGGGGCCCGCGAAGCGCGCGCACGCGTCTGGCGACCGAGGCCATCTACCTGATGGCCGACTACGTCTTCCGCACGCTCGGGTACCGCCGCTTCGAGTGGAAGTGCGACGCGCGCAACGCCCCGAGCCGGCGGGCGGCGCTGCGGTTCGGCTACCGCTACGAGGGCGTCTTCGAGCAGCACATGGTCGTGAAGGGCGAGAACCGCGACACGGCCTGGTTCGCCATGCTCGATCGCGACTGGCATGGCCTCGCCCACGCCTACCGCCGCTGGCTGGCGCCGACGAACTTCGCGCCGGACGGGCGGCAGCACGAGAAACTCGCCGCCGCGGTGGGCCGGACCGACTGAGCGGTAGGCGCGACAGGTTCCTCAGTCACCTCCGCGTGACCGGAGTCGCGCGGCCGCGCCGTTCTAGTACAACGCCGTCGCCTGTCCGCACCACCGCGCGCCGCGCTGCCACAATCGTGGGTATGGAGACCACGGGGGGACCGGGAGCGTTCAGCTTTAGAAGCGGACTCAACTCATCCACGTCGACCGGCGCGGCCGCGCCGAGGCGGTTCGCCGCGCTGGCCCTCCCGCTGGTCGCGGTAGCGGTGCTCGCAACCGCCTGCCGGACCGAGCGCCCCGTGCCGGTCTCGTTCCCGGACGACCCGCGCGTGGTGAACGGCGAGTGGGAGCTCTCGATCACCGGGCTCGGCTACGCCGTGGAGCGCGCCGTGCTCGATCAGGCGAGCAGACGCCTCCTCCTGAGCGACGAGACCGCCAACCTGTGGCTGTACGAGCGCTCGGACGATATCGGGTGGGTCGAGGCCGACCCGGGGCCATACCGCACGTTCCGCTCGTCGCCGTACGACGAGCTGCTCGACTCGCTCGTGACCGTGACGAGGTCCGGCATGACGGCGACCGCCACGGCCGTCTCGCTCGCCGACGGCACCACGAGCCAACGGAAGTTCGACCTGCCGGCCGGCGAGCCCGAGCTCCTAACCGTCGGGTCCGGGAGCCTGTTCGCGGTCTTCCCGCCCGGTGAGGTGCAGCGCCAGGTCCACTGGTGGGACCTGGCGAGCGGCGAGTACGGCGGCAGCCTGAGCGTTCCGCCCGCCAACGACGGCGTCCGCCGCAGCTCCGGCGGCCGGTTCCTGAGCTTCTGGGAGGTGCGCGGCGGGACGGTATACGTGCTCGACACGAGCGACCCGGCGCGCCTGCGCAGCTTCGGCCTCGGCATCTGTCGCTCCGGGGGCGTCGGCGAGGGCAGTGCCGACGGCCGCTGGTTCCTCGGCGAGGACTGCAACGAGACCCTCCGAGTCCTCGACCTGCACGAGGAGTCCCCGACGTGGCGGAACCTCGGCGTCAAGCACATCACGCCCGTCCGCTTCGCCAGGGGCGCCGACGCGATCGTCTGGCAGGACACGAGGGGCCGCGTCCACTCCCTCGACCTACTCGCCGGCGGGAGCCGGACCCTGGCGGAGGTCGGCGCGCCCCCCGACTGGTTCTGGCATGCACAGCGGACCCTGACGGTCGACGAGCGCAACGGCCTCCTGACAGCGGTCGGCGCGGACGGGCGCGTCCACGTCGTCTCTCTTAGCGAAGAGCCGGGCGACACCGCCCTGCCCCTCGCCGAGCTCACCCGTGCCACCTTGAACGTGACGGCAACCGCCATGCGCTCGGACTCCGAGCACAGCTCGTACGAGTTCCAGGGCACCTTCCTGCCCGACCTACCTGGCGCAGCGCCCCTCCCGATCTACGGCCACGTGTGGACCAGCCGCTTTCACGACTATCGGCTCGGTCCCGCCTCGATCCCGCCACCACGCCTGACCGGCTCCGCGCGCGTGGTGCCCGCAGGTGGCGCGGAGGAAGACGACGCGCTCTTCACCCTCTCCTTCGACTCGCTGGACCGCCAGGCCACGACGTACGATGGCTCCCTGACGGATTCCAGACGTGGAGGGGACGGCGAGATGTCTTACATGATCACCCTACGAGCGGCAGCCAGGTGAGTCCGCTCGCGCGGAACGGCGCACGGCCAGGCCACGACCACGGCGCG
>JBDZVI010000027.1:0-4952 GCA_040255585.1 Deinococcaceae bacterium | reverse complement strand
CCACGGCGCGGACACACGCTCTGGCACGGACGCTGGAGCGCGCCCGCCGAGAGCCCGCGAACGCCTCCTGGTCCGTGGCGGCACCCTCGTCCTCCCCGACCGCCTGGCGCCGGACACGGTCCTGCTCGTAGCGGACGGCGTCATCGCGGGCATAGCGCCCGAGTCGGAGTTGACAGGCGACCAGTTGGACGCGCGGACGGTGGACGCGCGCGGCGCTTACGTCCTACCCGGCCTGGTCGACATCCACACGCACGGCGCCGGCGGTCACCTGTTCAACGAGGCGGACGACGCGGCGTGGGGAACGGTGCTCGCGACGCAACTGGGCCGCGGCGTCACCAGCGTCCTGCCGACGACGTTGACCGCCAGCATCCCCGAGCTCACTGCCGCGCTGGCGCAGGGGCGCAAGTGGCTGGGCGCGCAGGCCGGCGGGGCGGCGCGCGGAGGCGAAGCGCCCGCGCACGCTCAGGTACTCGGCATGCACGTGGAAGGTCCCTACTTCGCGCTTGCGCAGTCCGGCGCCCAGGACCCGGCGCACATCCGGAACCCGGACGACGGCACGGTAGACGAGCTCCTGGCCTACGCGGACGCTATCAGGCTGATGAGCTTCGCGCCGGAGCTGCCGGGGGCGTTGGAACTGGCCTCGAGACTACGCGCGCTCGGCATCGTGCCGGCCGCCGGCCACTCGAGCGCGCGAGACGAGCACCTCGCGGCCGCCATGGAGCGCGGTCTCACGCACGTAATCCACCTGTTCAGCGCCCAGTCGACGACCGTGCGGGAGGGCCCATGGCGCAAGCCGGGCCTGCTCGAGGCCTCGCTCGCGTTCGACGGCCTGACGGTCGAGGTGATAGCCGACCACCGCCACCTCCCGACGACGCTCCTGCGCCTCGCGTACAAGGCCATCGGGCCTGAGCGCCTCTGCATCGTCAGCGACGCAACGCACGGCGCCGGCATGCCCGAGGGGACCGAGCTGAAGCTGGGCAGTCTCGACATCGTCGTCAGCGGCGGCGTGGCGATGCTGAAGGACCTCACAGCGTTCGCCGGTAGCACTACCCTCCTCGACCGCATGCTCCAGGTCATGCACTTTGAGGTCGACCTGCCGCTGGTGGAGGTCGTGCGCATGGCTTCGCTCAACCCGGCCAGGGCGGTCGGCGCGGCCGAGCATAAGGGCAGCCTCGAGGTCGGCAAGGACGCCGACTTCGCGCTCTTCTCGCCGGGGCTTGAGCCCCTGGCGGTGTACGTGGGTGGGGAGCGCGCCGCTCCGAAGGTGTGACGAGGATGAGCGGCGGAGGAGCGGACGGTTGACGGAATCTCAACCGAAAGCGGGCCAAGCGTGCGCTAGCATCCGACCATGGCTACTAAGCGTCCCGCCCGGAGCCTACGGCTCCTGTCCGCCATGGCACTGGGGGTAATGATGACCGCTCTCGCGTCCGCGCAGGGCACCGACCAGGCAGACCTGCCGGTGACCCGCGTCGTCCTCTTCACCAACGGCGTCGGCTACTTCGAGCACAGTGGCACCGTCGTAGGCAACCAGGTCATGAACCTGCAGGTTCCGCGCGAGGAGATGGATGACATGCTCCAGAGCCTGGTGCTGCAGGACTTCGGCGGCGGCGCCATCAAGCCCGTGCGCTACTCGGCGCGCGATCCGCTCGAGCGCGTGCTTGACGGTTACCGCGTCGACGTGTCGCAGAACCTCACTCTCGAGGGCGTGCTGGCCCAGGCGCGCGGCGAGGTCGTCGAGCTCGTCGGCGGTCGGACGATCAAGGGCACCATCGTCGGCACCGAACGCGTCCAGGCGGCGGAACAGGCGCCGAGGACGTTCGTGACGCTGGCTACCGCCTCCGGTGTGGCGCGCGTTGCCCTCGACGAGTTCGACGAGGTGCGCTTCGAGGACGAGGCGCTCAAGGCGCAGCTCGACGCCGCGCTCACCGCCCTGTCCACCTACTCCGGCGAGGAGACCGCCACGGTCAGCCTCTCGTTCGAGGGCACTGGCGAGCGCCAGGTCCGTATCGCCTACCTGCGCGAGATGCCCGTCTGGAAGAGCACCTACCGCTTGGTCCTCGGCGACGACGGCAAGGCGACCCTCCAGGGCTGGGCGATCGTCGACAACCCGACCAACACACGCCTCGACGACGTCCAGATGAGCTTCGTCGCCGGACAGCCCATCTCCTTCATCACCGACCTGTACGAGCCCATCTACCTGGCGCGCCCGCGCGTCCGGACCGAGCTCGCCGCCGGCCTCGCGCCGAGCGCGGACTCCGGCTCCTACGGCATGGCAGCGGAGATGGCCGACCTGTCGGCCGCGCGCATGTACGCGATGCCGGCACCCGCGATGGCGGCTTCGGCGCCACAGCTCGGAGGCGCCGGCGTGGAGGCCATGGCGACCACAAGCCGCGGCGGCGCCACGTTCAGCTACGACGTTTCGCAACCCGTCACCGTCGGACCGTACGAGTCCGCGATGGTGCCGATCGTCCTGACGGACGTGAGTGCCGAGCAACTCGCGATCTACTCGGAATCGACCCTCGCCGGCAACCCGCTGCGCGCCGTGCGTCTCACCAACGACACCGGGCTGCACCTTGCGGCCGGCACCGTCACCCTCTTCGACGCCGGCGGCTTCGCCGGCACCGCCCAGATGGCCGACGTCATCCCGGGCGACTCCCGCATCCTCAGCTACGCCGTCGACCTCGAGCTCGCGCTCAACGTGGTCGGCGGCCAGAGCCAGGAGCAGGTGACGGCCATCCGCCTCGTCAACGGCATGTTCGAGAGCACGGTCCGCACGCGCCGCACGACGACGGTCACCATCGACACGCGCACTGACGACGCGCGCTTCCTCGTCGTCGAGCTCCCGCGCCTGTCGGGCTTCGACGTGGTCTCGCCGCGGCCCGCCCCGCTACTGACCGACACGAGCTACCGCTTCGGCGTCTCCGTCAACGGAGGCACCAGCGCCGACGTGCCATCGCAGCTGGGCTGCGACGACGGCTCGGAAGCTTGTCTGCTCGAGGTCGTGTTCGAGCGTACCGACCTGCGCACCATGGGCGTGAGCGGCACGTCGACGGACACCCTCGTCTACTACCTCCAGAACGCCGAGCTTAGCGCCACCGACCGGGCCAAGCTCGAGCAGCTCGCGGACCTCAAAGGCCAGTACGCCACGCTGCAGCGTGAGAGCGACGCCATCGCGAACCGTGCCAAGGAGATCGACGCCGAGCAGTCGCGCGTCCGCCAGAACATGGCCCAGTTGGATCGCAACTCGACCTTGTACCGCCGCTACGTCGACGACCTCACGGCGCAGGAGGACGAGCTGGCCGCCTCGGCCGAACGCCGCGAGGAGGTTCGCGCGGCGCTGGTGGACCTGCAGGAGCAGATCGACTCCCTCATCGCCAGCTTGGGGCAGTGAGCAGGGCGTTCGTCAAGGAGGACGCCTCCGGCGAGGACGTGGTGGTAACCCACCGCGCGCCACTGCCGGACGGCGTCCCGAACCTCGTCACCCCGGCAGGGCTGGCGGCGCTGGAACATGAGCGCGACGAACGCAGGCATGAGCTCGAGGTCCTCATGGCCTCTGAGCCCACACCGGACGGCAGGCGCAAGCTGGCCGCGGCCGAGGAGGAGTTGGAGCTCCTCCTCGGCCGCGTCGCCACCGCCCAGGTCGTGGGCCCACCGCCCGACCGCGACGAGGCGGGCGTCGGCGCGACGGTGACGGTCCGCTACCTCAGCGGCCTCCAGGCCGGGCGCACCGCCGAGTTCACCGTGGTCGGGGTCGACGAGGCCGACCCGCTCGAGGGCCTGGTAGCGTTCACGGCGCCGGTCGCGCAAGCGCTGCTCGGCCAGCGCGTCGGCGCCGAGGGGGCGTTCATGGCAGGCGACACCGAGTTGCGGGTGCGGCTCGAGCGCGTGAGCTACTAGGGTCTGTTCACTCTTGACGGCACGGCGTCAGACGTCACGCACGACCGAGACACCATCGAGGACGAACCACCAACCTCCCCCACGCGGTGACCATGGCAGGTCTAGGACGAAAAACGACACGATATGCAACCAGGCAGTTGCGCAATCACCTGGTTGCACGAGTACCCAGTTCTCGAGAAGGACCCCGACCCCCCGACCCCGAGAGCGAAAAGCGCAACGCTTGATCCGACCGCCTAGACCGTACTCGGGCATCTCACTAGGGAGACGCACAAGATACCGCTCAAGACCTACGGAGATCATCAACTACCAGACTGTCACGCTGCGCCAGCAACACGCGCCAACCAACACGAACCATCCCCCAAAACTACATATCACACCGCACAACCTAGAACGAACACGCCCCAGTCGTTTGTCCGTCGTGAGGCCGTGCGGCGCCGACCCGGCCCCGTCGGCCGGCGCGGCGCGGCGGGCGAGGTGCCCTGGTGGTCAGAACCGGACGACCCGGCTGCCCTCCCTGCTCAGCACGAGCGGGACCTCCCGCAAGTCGGCGAGCGCGGCCCGCACCTTCGCCTGCTGGCCGTCCGGGCAGCACACGAGCAGGTAGCCGCCGATCTTGCCTCCCGGTACCTGCGCGCTGGCGCCCGTGGCAGCCACGCGCGCCGTCAGAGTCAGCACGTCCGAGTCAACGAAGTCGCCGGGCAGGCGCTGCTTCAGGCGTTGCTGCTCGCCCACGCACCAGGCCATCGTGGTCAGGTCGCCTACCGTGAGGGCATGAGCGAGGGTGTCTGCCACGGCCTTGATGTCGTGCAGCACGGGCAGGGCGGAGTCGAGACGCGCGACGAGGGTCGCGAGCGAGGGCCCCGTCAGGCCAGTGCGCCCGGTGGCGAAGAGCAACAGGGAGGCCGCGAGCGCCGCGGTCGTGGCCTCGGTCATCGCCAGGGGCACGTCGGTGACGGTCGCACCGGCGTAGCGCAGGTACCTGAGCCCGCCGCGGGCCGAGATGTTCGCGTCGTGGTAGCCGGAGGCTCCCCCGAGCCCCTCCACCTCCAACGCGG
>JBDZVI010000026.1:0-35951 GCA_040255585.1 Deinococcaceae bacterium | reverse complement strand
CGGTTCGACTGCCAAGGCATCCACCGTGTGCCCTTAGTAACTTGACCCATTTCTTTCATTGATGTGTATGAGCAGACACGCGATTCAAGTTTTCGAAAAAACCCGATTCGCGGCCCGTACGTTTTCGTGTTCCTGACGGAACAACGAGCCCGTCCGAGCCCTGATGTCTTGCCTTCTATTCGCCTGTCAATGTTCGCGCCGGTCTTTCGAGCGGCAAAAGTTAGAGTACATCTCCAGGGCGCGGCGTGTCAACACCCCCCTAGTCGATCACCGAAAGATCCGAGGACGGCCTCACCGAAAGGCCTCACCGAAAACCGTACGCGCGAGGGCGCGCGAGCCGGCAGCGGCTCTGCCGGGCGGCCACCTGCCCCGCCGCGTTACCGGCAGCGAAGCTCGAAGAACGCGGCGGTCGCACCCTCATCGTCCTCGGGCGCTCCCCACGGACGCGCGCGTCACCCCCGCCGGCGCGCCTCCTGCGCTCCGCTCGACTCGCTCGGCCTTACTTTCCGTAAGCGCTTACGAAAGTAGTCGTGGGCTCGACGCTGGTTGCGCGATCCATCGATCGTTCGAACACATACGGTTGTCGTTGACAGAAACCGGTCCTGCCCCTATCCTCTCTTCAAAGCGAGTACGTAAGCGCTTACGGAGGATCGGCGACCGAGGGGCGCACCAGCGGCGCGAGGGGCCATCAACCGTGCGAGCGCGAGGCGAGCCGACAGGCACGCGGACCCGTCAGGAGCTTGAAGTGAGCGAGCGCGCCACCATCCAGCAGGTCGCCGAGCATGCGGGCGTCAGCATCGGCACGGTCTCGCGGGTACTGAACAGTCGCGCGGGGGTGAGCCAGGCGACGCGCGAGCGCGTGCGCGCCAGCATCCGCGCGCTCGCCTTCCGCCCCGACCACGTCGCGCGGGCGCTCAGCAAGGCGCCGCTGCGGGTCGGCCTCAGCCTCGCGAGCGGCACGCGCCGCCTCACCCCCTTCTTCATGCTCTTCCTCGAGCACCTGATCGCGCGGTTGCAGCAGGACGGCTACCGCTTCGAGGAGGTGCCCGCCGGCCGAGACGGCCTCCCGGAGTGGCTGCCGAACGGCGTGATCCTGCACGGCGCCCACGAGGACGATCCGCGCCTCGCCTATCTCCGCGACCAAGGCGTGCCCTTCGTCCTGGTGGGCCGCGCTCCCGGGGTGAGGTGGGTGGCGCCCGACGACCACGACGGCGGCCTGCAGGCCACCCGCCACCTCCTGGCGCTCGGCCACCGCGAGATCCTTCACCTCGGCGGCCTCATGGGCCACCAGGCCTTCCAGGACCGCTACGGCGGCTACCTCCAAGCGCTCGACGAGGCCGGCATCGGCCCCCGGCGCGACTGGCTGCTCGACGGCGGCTTCACCACCCTGGGCGGCTACCGGGCCGTGCGCCGCGCGTTCGAGAGCGGTTGCGCCTGCACGGCCGTCTTCGCCGCCTCAGACGAGATGGCCCTTGGCGCCATCGCAGCCCTCGAGGACTTGGGGCTGACCGTTCCCCTCGACGTCTCCGTAGTCGGTTTCGACGACCTGCCCGAGGTGGCCGACGCGCTCAGGATCCCGGAAGGCCTCACCTCGGTCCGCCAGGACATCGCCCACATAACCGCCACCGCCGTCACCCTCCTGCAGGAGGGCCTGAACGGTGCGCCCATCCGGTCCGAGACCGTCCCCGTGCAGCTCATGGCTCGGGGGACGACGGCGCGAAGAAGGAGGTGAGCGCCTGAAGAACCAGCGGCGGCAAGCGCTCTAGGTCGCCAAACCGCATCCACCCTCACCGGTCACGCGGACGTCTAGGGCCCAGGCCCACGACGCCGACAAGGAACGCCTAGGAGGAAACATGAGACGACTCATCACAGCCGCGATGGTGGCCCTGCTCGCCGCCATCGGTACGGCAAGCGCCCAGACCATCGTGCGGGTGCAGGGCTACGGCGGACAGGATCCGGCCATCGTCCAACGCCTCATCGACGAGGTCATCGGGGCCAACCTGGCCGCCCAAGGCATCACCATCAACTACGAGCCCATCGAGACCGACTACAACACGGTCCTCGTCAACTCGCTCTCGGCCGGCACCGCCGGCGACGTCTTCTACGTGCCCGGCGAGACGGCGCCCGGCTTCATCGCCACGGGCAAGCTCCTCGCGCTCGAGGACCGCGTCGACACGAGCGCGTTCATCGACACGTTGAACGCGGTCTTCTCGAAGGACGGTCACGTCTACGGCATCGCCAAGGACTTCAACACCCTCGCCGTCTTCTACAACAAGGACCTGTTCGACGCCGCCGGCGTGGCGTACCCGAACGCCGACGACGACTGGAACACCTTCGCCGACAAGCTCGCCAAGGTCGCCACGCTGGATCCCGGCGTGTACGGCGCCTGCATCGCGGCCGACACGGCGCGCCTCGGCGCGTTCGCCTTCGCCAACGGCTGGACGACGTTCACGGCCGACGGCGGCGTCGACCTCACTTCCCCGGCGTTCGCCGAGGCGTTCGACTTCTACACGGGCCTCGTGACGAGCGGCGCGGCCGCCCAGCCCGCCGACCTCGGCGCAGGCTGGCCTGGCGACTGCCTCGCGCGCGAGCAGGCCGCCGTCGCGATCGAAGGGGCCTGGATCCTGGGCTTCCTGCGCGACAACGCTCCCAACCTGCAGTACGGCGCGACCTTCTTGCCGAAGTCGCCGACGACGGGTCGGAGCGGCAACTACCTCTACACGGTCGCCTGGGCCGTCAACGCCGACAGCAAGGTGCAAGACGCCGCCGTGAAGGTCCTGGAGGCGCTCACGAGCCCCGCGGCGCAGCAGTTCATCCTCGAGCAGGGCCTCGCCATCCCCAGCCGCAAGGAGCTGGCCGACAACCCGTACTTCAGCGAGGACTCCGCCGAGGCGCAGGCCAACAAGGTCGTCTTCGAGGGCGCCTCGCACGGCGACGTCTACGGGTTCCAGTTCGGCACCGTAGGCACCGACTACATGGGGCCCATCAACAACGCCCTGACGGCGGTCATGACCGGCGCCTCCGGCAGCCAGGCCGCGCTCAGCCAGGCCCAGGGCGAACTCACCGCCATCCTGCAGCGCGCCGCGCCTTAAGGCGCGCCCTAAGGCCCCTGCGGCTGCCCTGTCCCGACGCTCGACCCAAGCAGCGCCGGGACAGGGCACCAAGCGATACGGTCGGTTAGGGAGGCGTCCAGCGGGCGCCTCCCAGCACTAGCGCGCCACCCGGGCAGCCGGCCACAGGTTCTCGGGTCCCGGAACCCAAGCCACTCATGGAGGCAAGCGCCATGCCGAGAAGCGGTCGCGAGCTACTGCCTGCGCTCCTGTTCCTATCTCCGTTCCTCGTGGTGTTGGCCATCTTCTTCGTCTACGCCAGCGCCCGTGCCGTCTACTTCTCTTTCACCGACTACGATCTCTTCAACGCCCCGAAGTGGGTGGGGCTCGAGAACTACCGCGCGCTCTTCAAGGACGACAACTTCCTGTACGCGCTGCGGAACTCGCTCGTCTTCGCGGCCGTCGTGACCGCGGTGCAGACGGCGGGAGCGCTCGTGACGGCCAGCGCGCTCAACCGCCGCGTGCGCGGCATGACGTTCTTCCGCTCCGCCTTCTACATGCCCGCGGTCACGAGCAGCGTCGTCATCACGCTGATCTTCCTCTGGCTCTTCCAGCGCCTCGGGGGCATCAACTACCTCCTCACGGCGGTCGCCAGGAACGCCCCCGCCATCGGGCTGTTCGTCCTCGTCGCCATCGTCGTCCAGGTCATCCAAGTGGTGCTCGAGCGCCGCCGCTGGCGCGGCGCGGCAGGGGGAGCCTCCACACGCACGGTCGCCGCGTTCGACCCTGCCCTGCTCGTAGTCTCCCTGCTCGTGGCCGCCGCCGCGACCATCGGCCTCGGCCTCCTTGGCTACCTGGCGCCGAGAGGGACCGACGCGGTCGCCATCAACTGGCTGCAGACGCGCCAGGAGGTACCGAACGGGGCGCCGTTCTTCCTCAGGGCGCCGCTCCCGCTCGTGGCCATCATGGTGCAGAACACTTTCACGACCATCCCGACGTTCATGCTCATGTTCCTGGCCGCCCTCCAGGACGTGCCTCGCTCGTACTACGAGGCGGCGGCGCTCGACGGGGCCAACCCGGCGCAGCAGTTCTTCTACATCACCGTCCCGTCGCTGCAGCCGGTCATCTTCCTCGTCGTGTCGCTCGGGCTCATAGGCACGTTGCAGATGTTCGATCAGGTCGCCATCTTCGGTAGCGCCGTGCCGTTGCAGAGCGTCATCACCCTCGCCTACTTCGTCTACAACCGCATGTTCCCGGGCGCCCAGCTGCCGGAGGTCGGCTTCGCGTCGGCTGCGGCGATGTTCCTCGCCGCGCTCACCCTCGTCATCGTGCTGCTCCAGCGCACGGTGCTGCGCGCGGAGGGCGACAGATGAGCGTCTCGTCCGCCGCGGCGGGCGCCGCCATCCTGGCCCGCGAGCGCTGGGAGGCGCGCAGGCGGTGGTCACGCGCCGCGATCGCCTACCTGGTGATGCTCATCTTCTCCATCCTGTTCCTCGGGCCCCTACTCTTCGCCGCGCTGTCGAGCGTCAAGACGGACCCGCTGGCCTACCCGCCGAAGCTGCTGGGCCCACAACTCTCCCCCGCCAACTGGGCGGCGGCGGCGAGCCTCGGCAGACAGGGCGCCGGCGCGCCACTCTGGGGCGGCTTCGCACCCGGTTCTACAGTGACCTTCGAGCTCACCTACTTCGCGCCCGACGGGCTGGAGGCGCAAGCTCCGAGCGTGAGCGTGCCGCGCAGGCGGCCGGGCGGCGGGCTGGGTGCCGTGCAGAGGATCACGTACGCGGCCGATTACGCCGAGGTCGGCGACGTTACCGAGGTGGGGAGGGAGCCGGCCGACGGCGGCCAACTCGTCACCTACCGAGTGCAGGTCACCTACCCGGGAGAGGGACCGACCATCGACCGCCTGCCCCTCGACGCCCAGTCGCCCTCCCGCGAGCAGCGCTTCGTCGGCTCGACGCTCCCGCCCACGCGGCTGGAACGCCTCGGCCTCGTGGCTTCGTACGACTCGATCGCGCCCGGAGCGCTCGGCTACCTGCTCGGCAACTACCGCCGCGTGTTCACCGAGGCGCGCAGCGTCACGACGGGCCAGAGCCTCTTCCTGCGCTGGACGTCCAACACGTTCGTGTACGCCTTCTTCCGGGTACTGATCACCCTGGCCATCGCCACGACGGCGGGCTACGCGCTCGCACGCCTGCGTTTCCCTGGACGGAACCTCGTGTTCCTCCTCGTGCTGTTCGCGCAGATGGTGCCAACCCAGGTCCTGTTCGTCAGCAACTATCTGGTGCTGCGCGACGGCATCTGGGGGTTGGCATCGCTCTGGGGCCAGTCGACGCTCCTCAACGGCCTGCCGGGCCTCCTCTTCGTCACCGCGCTCAACGCGGGGCCGGTCTTCATCATGAAGCAGTTCTTCGAATCGCTCCCGCGCGAGGTCGAGGAGTCGGCCATGATCGACGGCGCCAGCTACTGGTCGCGTTTCTCGCGGGTCGTGCTGCCGATGGCGCGCCCAGCCATCGGCGCGCTCGTCATCCTTTCGTTCCAGGGGGCATGGAACGACTTCTTCTGGCCCCTCGTCATCCTCACCACGCCGGAGGACGTCAAGACGCTCCCCATCGGCCTGCTCACGTTCCGCAGCGTCTACGGCAACTCGGGAGACTGGGGGCTCATCCTGGCCGGGGCCATCCTGAGCGCGCTGCCTGTCATAGTCTTGTTCGTCGTGTTCCAGCGCTACTTCATGGAGGGCGTCTCGTACGGAGGAGGCAAGGAGTGACCGTCACGGAGATCGCGCCCAACCAGTTCGGCCGCAACCTCGTGCTGAAGGAGAACTACACGTTCCTCGTGGCCAACGAGGCGGCGGCGGTGCAAGGCGGCGAGCACGGGCTCTACAGCCGCGACACGCGCTACCTGTCGCGCTACGCGTGGAGTGTCGGGTGGGACGAGTCCACCGACGCCCGCGAAGCCCAGCTCCTCCTCGACGACTCCCCGCGGCCGGACCAGTGCCGCCAGCACGTGGCCGTGATGGCCGGGCCGACGCAGGTCGTGGCCATCACGCGGCGGCTCGACATCGCCGCGGCGGCCCTGCGCGACTCCCTCTCGATCACCAACACCTCGCTGACGCGGCAGTCCGTGGTGCTGACCCTCGCTTTCGAGGCCGACTTCGCCGACCTCTTCCAGGCGCGCGGTTGGCACGAGCGTCCGGTCAAGTTCGAGGGCGGAACAGTGAGTGGGGCGCCGGGCGGCGCGTCCGTGAGCTTCGACCACGTGGCGAGCGACGGGCTCGGGCAGGGGCTGACGCTGACCTTCTCGCCGGCGCCCAACGAGGTGAGCGTCTCGGCTGCCACGTACGCGCTCGACCTTCGGCCAGGCGAGAGCGTCGAGCTGGCCGTGGAAGCGCTCATCCGGGACCCGCTTGAAACGGACCCGGTGGCGGCGGACCCGCTCGAGGCGGGCCAGCGCGGGGCGGCGCCCCCGGGGATCTCCTACAAGAACTGGCTAGGGTCCTTCCGCCCGCTGCTGACGAGCGACGGGCCTTCCGCCGGTCGGCATGCCGCCGTCTTGCGCCGCGCCGCGCTCGACCTCAGGGCCCTCATGCTCTTCTCCGAGCACGGCCCCGTGGCGGCGGCCGGCGTGCCGTGGTTCGTGACCGCCTTCGGTCGCGACTCCCTCCTCACGGCGCTGATGCTCCTCGACCGGCGCCCGGACGTGGCGCGCGGCACCCTGCGCTACCTCGCCGCCCTCCAGGGCCGCGTGCACGACCCCGAGCGCTCCGAGGCGCCCGGCAAGATCCTGCACGAGGTCAGGCAGGGGGAGCTCGCGCGCACGGGAAAGGTGCCGTTCGGGCGCTACTACGGGAGCATCGACGCGACGCTCCTCTTCATGGTGTTGCTGCACGAGACGTACAGGCGCGACGGCGACCTTGGCCTGCTCCGCGAGCTCCGGCCCAACCTCGAGGCCGCCCTGCGCTGGCTGGCCTCCGACGCGGACCCCGACGGCGACGGCTTCGTAGAGTTCGCGGGCGCCGAAGGCGGCAAGGGCCTGAGCGTGCAGTCGTGGAAGGACTCCAACGACGCCCTGAGCCATGCCGACGGCACGCTGGCGCGCGGCGCGGTCGCCGTGGCCGAGGTCCAAGGCTACGCCTACGCCGCGCTGCTGGCCGCCGCCGAGTGCCTGGCCGCCCTTGGGGAGGACGAAGCTGCGGAGCGCCGCGTGGCGCGCGCGAAGGAGCTGAAGGAGCGTTTCCACGAGGCGTTCTGGCTGCCGAGCCTCCGTACCTACGCCCTGGCCCTCGACCACGACAAGCGCCCGCTCGAGGTCCTGGCGTCCGACGCAGGCCAGCTCCTATGGACCGGGATCGTCCCGAAAGCGTTCGCGCCGACGCTCGCGGCCACCCTCATGTCGGACGCGCTCTTCTCCGGCTGGGGCATACGAACACTCGGCACGGGCGAGGTGCGTTACAACCCGCTGAGCTATCACAACGGCTCCGTGTGGCCGCACGACACCGCGCTGATCGCCGCGGGCCTGCGCCGCTACGGGTTCACCCAGCACGCTTCGACGCTGCGCGACGCGCTCTTCGACCTCGCGGCCAGCCAGCCCGACCTGCGGCCGCCTGAGCTGGTGGCCGGCTACGAGCGCTCCGACTCGCCGCCAGTGCCCTACCCGGTGGCGTGCAGGCCGCAGGCCTGGTCGTCGGCCGCGCTCGTCTACCTTAGCGACTGGGCCTGAGCTTCGACTGTCGTTGCCGTGGGCTGTACCCGGCGGCGCGCCGCGGCCGGCTGCTCCGGCCGGGGCCGGGGGGTAGCATGACCCCATGACGATCGACCTCAACGCCGACCTCGGCGAAGGCTTCGGCGTCTGGCTCGGTCCGGGCGACGACGCGAGCCTGCTCCGCCACGTCTCCTCGGCCAACGTGGCCTGCGGCTTCCACGCGGGCGACCCGACGATCATGCGTGAGACCGTCGGCCTGTGCGCCGCGGCCGGGGTGACCGTCGGGGCGCACCCCTCGTACCCGGACCTGCGGGGCTTCGGCCGCGTGCCGCTCATGCTCCCGCCCGAGCGCGTGATAGACGACGTCCTTTACCAAGTCGGCGCGCTCGTGGGGATCGCGGCCGCCCAGGGCGTGGCTGTGAAGCATGTCAAGCCGCACGGCGCCCTCTACGAGGCCGTCGCGGTCGACCCGGGCCTCGCGCGGGCCTTGGCCACGGCCCTCACGTTGGTGAGCGACGGGCTGCACCTCGTCGTGCCCGCCTCGTCGGCCGCGGCGGCCGCGCTCGCCTCCGGCGGCCACCCGCACCTCCTCGAAGGCTTCGCCGATCGGGCTTACCTCGAAAGCGGCCTCCTAGTGCCGCGGCGGCGCAGCGGCGCCGTGCTGACGGATGCCGGCTTGGCGGCGGACCAGGCGCTCGCCTTGGCGCAGGGCCGGGAGTTCTCCACCATCGACGGGACGGCCATCGCGCTAACGGTCGACACGGTCTGCGTGCACTCCGACACGCCCGGCGCGGTCACCATCGCCGCCGCCGTGCGCGACCGGCTCGTCGGCGCCGGGTTCACCGTGGCAGCCCCGGCCTGACCGGCGCAGGCATGCACCTGGAGACCGTCGGGCCGGGCGCCAGTTACCTCGTCTTCGACGACCAGCCATCTCCGGAGCTCTCGAGGCGTATCGGCGCCGTGGCCGAGGCGTTGCGCTCGGCCCTGCCGCGCGGAGCTTTCGATGTGGTGCCCGGTTATCAGGACATCTTGGTCGAGGGCAGGACGGCGCTCTCGCGAGCCCGTCTCCTAGCGCTGGCGCAAGAAGCCCTGGACGCCCCCGCCGCCTGCCGCATGCCACGCGCCTTCGAGATCCCGGTCGCCTACGGGGCGAAAGCGGACGCCGCGGCGCTGGCGGACCGCCTCGGCATGGCCTGGGCCGACATCGCGGCGCTGCACGCCGCCGGGAAGTACACGGTCGCCTACGTCGGCTTCACGCCGGGCTTCCCCTACCTGCACGGTCTTGACCAGCGCCTACGGACGCCCAGGCGCGACCGCCCGCGACCCGACGTGCCCGCGGGCGCGGTGGCGATGGCGGGTGCCCAGGCCGGCATCTACCCTCATGCGGGACCCGGGGGGTGGTGGGTGCTCGGTACGACGCCCTTCCCGCTCTTCATGCCCGAACGGGCGGAGCCGACGGTGTTGCGCGCGGGTGACGAGGTGCGGTTCGTGGCCGTTGAGGAGGGCCGCGGCGCGCCGGCCACGCTCGACCAGCCGGTCTATCCGGGCGGCACGGACCTGCCGCACGTCGCGGGAGTCCCGGCACGAGAACGGCCCGCCGGCGCCGACCGGCTGGTCGAGCCCGACCGGGCCGACCGTGCCGTCGAGCCCGACCCCCTCGTCACCGTGCTCGAAGTGTGGCCCGGGTCGGCGTCGCTCCAGGGCCGGCCGCGTGTCGGGGTCGGCCACTACGGTCTCGCGGAAGCAGGAGCTCTTGACCAGCGGCTCCTGCTCGCGCTGCACCTCGCCGTCGGCGCTCCGCTCGAGCAAGCGAGCATCGAGTTCCCGGTCCCGCACGCGACGCTGCGCGCCGAGCGCGCCACGCTGGCAGCGTTCGGAGGGGCGGCGACGGCCGCGATACATGGTCGGGAGCTGGCGCCCGGGGTGCCGTTCGAGTGGCGCGCGGGGGAGGAGCTGACCCTGCGGCCGGCAGCGGCAGGTAAACGCCAGCGCGCCGGCGTGCCCATCCTCAGTGTGGCGGGCGGCCTCGCGCCGCTCGGCGGCCACGCCGGGCACCCGCTGCTCGCCGAGGGAGGGAGCACGGACGTGCGCGGCCGCGTCGGGGGGTTCGGGAGGTGGCTGCGGCCAGGCGACGTGCTGACGCGCGCGGCGCGACCGGCACCGCCGGCGGCGCGGGCGCCGGGGGCGGCCCTAGGCCACTACCCTGTCGAGCTCGGCCTCCACCTCTACCCTGGGGCGCACGGAGGCGCCGCTGGTTTCGCACGGCTGCTCAGCCGGACCTTCGTCGTCGGCGAGCGGAGCCGGATGGGCGTACGCCTCGAGCCGTTGGGCGGCGGCGACGCCCTGGACCTTGGGGTGACCGGCGCCGAGGCGTCGCGCGGCATGCCGCTTGGCACCGTCCAACTGCCGCCGGACGGCAGGCCGCTCGTCCTGCTGGCCGACCGCGGCCGCACCGGCGGCTACCCGGTCCTCGGCGCGGTGGCGAGGCGCGATCTGGCCGGGCTAGCCCAAGCTCGAGCCGGAACCGTCGTGACCTTCCGCGGCCCCAGGGAACGCGGAGCCTGAGCCGCCGTCCGGTAAGGGTCCTGCCGATCCGAGTTCGGCGGACGTGGAGTGGACCGACTGGGGATCGGCGCCGGCGTTAGCTGTGCGAGGCGACGCCCCCACCCCGTGCCACTTGCGTCCGAACGCCGTGGGGATGGACTCGGTATGCATGCGCGAACCGATCAGGTAGACGTGGTCGCCGTTCCTGAACACCGTGCTGCCGCGCGGTGTCACCATCTGCTTGCCCCGCAGCACTGCGGCTATCACTACCGAGGGCGGCAACGAGAGCTCGTCTATGCGCTTGCCGATGGCGCGGTTGTCCTCTGCAAGGTAGACGTCCACCACGGCGGCGCCGTCCGGCGCGTCGCCGCCGAGCTCGAGCCGCAGCAGCGCCGGTGGCGGTTCGTCCTTCGAGAGCCCGAGCGCCTTGGCCAACGGCGAGATGGTGAAGCCCTGCAGGAGCGTCCCCACGATCACCACCACGAACACGACGTTGAAGATGTCGTCGGCGCCAGGCACACGGTCCAGGAGCGGCACCATGGCAAGGATGATCGGCACCGCGCCCTTGAGACCGGCCCAAGTGATGAGGAGCTGCTCGCGGATCCCGAACGCGATGCGTCCACGCGTGACCATTCGCACGAGCCAGAGAGAAACCCCGACGGCCACGGGGCGGGCGATGAGCATGCAAGCCGCGGTGATGAGCAGGGCTACTCCGATGATGGCGGGTAGCTGGTCCGGGTTCACGAGCAGGCCCATCAGGAGGAACATGACGAGTTGCGCTCCCCACGCGGTGCCGTCCATGAAGTTGACGATGGCGAGCCGGTGCGAGAGGCGGTTGTGGCTCAATATTAGGCCGACGAGGTAGATGGCCATATAACCGTTGCCGTGCAGGAGGCCCGTCAACGCGAACGCGAGGAGTGCGCCGGACAGCGCCAGCATTGGGTACAGGCCGATGTTGCCGAGCGCCGCCTTGTTGATGAGGCGCTTGAGGAGCCAACCGAACGCGACGCCGAGCGCGACGCCGATCGCCAGCTCGAGGACGATGTCTCCGACCAGCGCAAGGTAGTTGACGGCTCCACCGCGCGTGATGGCCTCGGCGAGCGAGTAAGTTAGCAGGACCGCGGCCGGATCGTTCGTGCCAGACTCGGTCTCCAGGGTGCCGCGCAGTCGCTTAGGGAGGCCGCGGCCCTTGAGCATGGAGAACGTGGCCGCCGCGTCGGTGCTCGACACGACCGCGCCGAGCAGCATGCTGGTCAGCAGGTCGAGGCTGGTGAGTGCGTAGGCGCTCAGGCCGACGAAGAGCATGGTGAGCACCGTGCCGACGGTGGCGAGTACCGAGGCGGGCACGATGGCCGCCTTGAACATGGTCATGCGCGTGTCCAGGCCGCCGTAGAAGAGGATCAGGGCGAGGGCGATGGTTCCGACGTGGTAGCTCAGCTCGATGTCGTTGAACTGGATGCCCAACGGGCCGCTCGAACCGGCGAACATGCCGATGCCGACGAACAGGACGAGGGCGGGCACTCCGAAGCGGTGCGAGAGCCGGGTGCTCAGGATCGCCACGATCGTGAGGGCCGCCGCGACCGCCATGGCAAGTTCCACAGCTCCATGCTAAACCTGCGCCGTGTGGACGCGTGCGGCGCGGAGCCGCGGCTGAGACGCATCCTCACCCCCGGAGGCCCTACACTTGAGGCCATGAAGTCCGTGGCACTCATCGCGCACGACCAGAAGAAGGCCGAGCTCGCGGAGTTCGTAGCCGGGCACGCCGAGGTACTCGGGCGCTTCCCGCTGATCGCCACGGGCACGACGGGCAAGGTCCTGATGGACAGGACGGGCCTCACCATCGAACGCCTGGCGTCCGGACCGCTCGGCGGCGACCTCCAGGTCGGGGCCCGCATCGCACAGGACGAGGTGCTCGCCGTCATCTTCTTCCGCGATCCCCTGACGGCCCAGCCGCACGAGCCCGACATCTCCGCCTTGCTGCGCATCTGCGACGTCCACCGCGTGGCGCTAGCCACCAACTCTGCGAGCGGCGAGGCCGTCGTGGCGTGGTTGGCGGACCTCCTGGCGGACCTCCTAGCCGACGAGGAGCTGTTCGGCGCGCATGCGGCGGAGACCGGTGAGGCGCCAGGCCGCACGGCGGATCGAGCCTCGAGCCAACCGAGCCGCCGCACCACGGATGGAGCCACGCGACCATGAACAAGGAGCTCATCGAGCGCTTCCTCAAGGAGATGCGCGAGAAGCACTCGGAACAGATCGACGCGGTGGCTTTGCCGGACGGCACCGCCGAGTTCATCGCCGAAGTCGTGGCGTCGCACGACAACGACACGGTCGAGTTCATGGTCAAGCTCTCGTACCTGATGGGCTTGCAGACCGGTTTCGCCGCAGCGGTGTCGGGCGCTTCCGGACCCGGGCCAGAGCCGGGGCGCGGACCGCTGCAAGCGTGACCAAGCCGCCTACGACCCGCACGGGGTCGAACGGCTACCCAGGAAGAGAGGCGTGAACATGGGACTGAGCATCGAGGTGTTCCTCAGCAACTTCGAGTTCGTCTTCTCGGAGTTCTTCGAGGGTCCGCCGGCTGGCGCGAGCGGCACGGTGGCGCTCGACCGCGACGGCAGCTGGCACCACACGTTGGCGAGCCTGAGCGCCGCCGAGGCGTCCAGACCAGCCTTCCCGGGCGCCACGACGGTGGCCGCCCAGGTCGTCCACACGACCTACTACCTCACGAACTCGATCCGCTACCTGCTGCCGGACGGCGACAAGACCACTCCGGGCGCCTGGGCGGCGAGTTGGGCGACGAGCACGGTCACGGAGAGCGAGTGGCAAGAGCGCGTCGCCGCCCTGTTCGCGGCGTACCAAGAGGTGAAAGCCGCCGCCAGGAGCCTGGAGAGTTGGGACGGCGACAGCGCCGGCCTGGCGTTCGCCGTCCTCGCGCACAGCGCCTACCACCTCGGCGCGGTTCGGCAGCTCATGCGGGCGCTGAAGGGTGCGTAAGCCGGGCCGAGCGTTGCGGGCCGGGCTCCAAGTGCCCGGCATGGCGAGGGCGACGCGCTAGCTCGCCCCACCCTCACCAACGAGCTCCACCTCGTACACGATCTCGGCCTTGAGGCTCAAGCCGACGGAGCAGTACTTCTCCGTAGCGAGCTTGACGAACCGCTCGGCCGTGGCCGCGTCGAGGCCGGGGACGTCGAACACGTGCTTGGCGACGATGCGCTCGAACGGCGCCGGCACGGCATCAGGCCGCTCGCCGGTCAGTTCGATGCGGTACGCGTTGATGGGAAGCTTGCGCTTGTCGAGCATGATCACGACGTCCATGGCGGCGCATGCGGCCGTGGCGTTGAGCAGGAGCTGCATCGGGCTCATGCCGGTGCGGGCCCGCTTCTCGTTGTCTATCATCACGCGCTGGCCCTCGGGCGTCTCGCCGACGAAGCGCAGGCCTACGAGATGGTGGACGGTGCTGGTGAGGGTCTTTGGCATGCACCAGTATCCGGTGCCGCGAGGGCGCAGCGCTACACCCGGGTGACCCGAGGCGAGGGACGCAAGGGGCGACAGGCGCCGCGGCGCTAGACTCACATGCGGTGAGCGAAACGAACGAGAGCACGGAGGATCGGAACGCGGCGGTGGCTCGAGCGGCCAAGGCCAGCCTGCGCAGCTGGGCACGCGCCGAGCGCGCCGGACTCATGCGCCACGGCGCGGCGGAGAAGAGCGCGGCGGTGACAGCGGCCGTCCGAGCCTCCGCCGCGTACCAGGCCGCCAGAACGGTGGCCTGCTACCGCGCGTTCGGCTCAGAACTCGACCTGAGCGCCCTGGCGAGCGGCGCGACCGGCAACCAAGGCAAGCGCTTCGTCTGGCCACGAACCCACGAGGCGCCGAGAGCGCACCTGACCCTGCACGCGGTCGCCGACGTTAACGAGCCGAACGCGTGGGAGCGTCATCGCTTCGGTCAACTGGAACCGAAGTCCGATTCACCGCCGGTCGACCCGCGCGACGTGGACCTCGTCCTGGTGCCCGGCCTCGCCTTCGACGGCCGCGGCCATCGGTTGGGTTACGGCAAGGGGTACTACGACGCCCTGCTGCCGCTGTTGCGGCCGGACGCGGTGGTCGTCGGCGTGGCGCTAGACGCGCTCGTCGTGCCGGACGTGCCGCATGACGAGCGCGACTTCCCGGTGCGCTACTTGGTCACCGAGAGCGGGTGGCGGGACACGGTGACAGAGGAAGCCGTGGCGTCCGCGGCCACTTCGGGCCAGCTCGGGTAGCGCCGCGGCTGGCTGCCGATGGCGAGGGCAGACGCGCTCACGGCAGGGGCGAGCGCGTCCGCCCAGCTCATGCCGCGCGCGAGGCCGGCCAGGAGGCCTGCGTTGAAGGTGTCGCCCGCGCCGACCGTATCCTGGACGTAAACGCTCGGCGCCGGGTAGGTCGCTTGCTCACCCGCGCTCGCCATGAGCGCGCCGGACGGCCCGCACTTCACGACGACGCGTTCCGCGCCCATGTCGAGCACGGCGGCGGCGGCATCGGCAGCGTCGGTAACGCGCCCACCCGTAACGCCCAGAAGCTCATCGCGGTTGGGCAGGAAGGCGCTGAGGTACGGCAGCAGGGCGGCCACCTCGGCGCGGACGGCGGGGGTCCAGCCCTCGTCGGGCCAGCCCGTGTCGATCATGGTGAGCATGCCGCGTCCGCGTGCGCGCCGCAGGATGCCGGGCGCCTGGGCGCGCAGCTCCGGCAGAAGGAAGTAACCGCAGAGAAGGAGCAGGTCGCCCGGCCGCGCCGAATCGAGGGCCGCGTCGATGCGCTCCTCCGGCAGCGTGACCAGGTGGCCGAGGTAGGAGACGAAGGTGCGCTGACCGTCCGGGTGGGTGAGGCCGACCGTCAGGGCGGTGGGATGGGGCACGCGCGTGAGTCGCGCGGCCCCGGCCATGGCGCCCTCCAGCCAGCCGCCGAGGAAGTCTTCCCCGACGTGGGCGATGACCTCAGAGTCGACGCCCTCGCGCACGCCCATGGCGGCTAGGGCCAACCCCGTGTTGCCGGCGGCCCCGCCGACGCGCCATTCGTACCGGTCGATCACGACCTCGCAGCCGGGCGTCGGCCAGGGCGCGATGTCGCCCATCAGGACGTCGACGTTGGCGTTGCCGACCACGACGATGCGTGGGGAGTCGGGGCCTCGCCCCGCCCCCCAGGCACTACAGTCCGGGGAGTCGCTCAACCCTTCACCCCGGTGAGCACCACGCCTTCGATGATCTGGCGCTGGAAGATGAAGAACACGAGCAGGACCGGGATGATGGCGAGGGCCGCCGCGGCCATGATGAGGTTCCACTCCGTGCCCGCCTCGCCCGAGAAGAACGCGACTCCAACGGGGATCGTGCGCATGGAAGGCGACTTCGCCACGATGAGCGGCCACAGGTAGGCGTTCCAGTTGCCGACGAAGTTGAAGATGCCGAGCGCGGCGAGGCCGGGCCCGACGAGCGGCAGCCCGACCCGCCAGAAGAGTCCGAACTCGCTCACGCCGTCGACACGGCCGGCGTCGAAGAGGTCGCGCGGCAGCGTCTCGAAGAACTGCCGCATCAGGAACACGCCGAACGCCGGGATGAGCCCAGGGAACGCGATGCCCCAGAACGTGTTGACCCAGCCGTACTCGGTCGACATGACGTACCAGGGGATCACGAGCATCTCGGTCGGGATCATCAGCGTGCTGAGGATCAGGATGAAGATGAGATTGCGCCCCGGGAAGCGCAGGCGCGTGAGCGTGTAGCCGACGAGCGACGCGAAGAAGAGCACGGATACGGTCGAGATCCCGGCCACGATGAGGCTGTTGAGGAACCAACGCGGGAACTGCGTGTGCAGGAGCACGTCTTGGAAGTTGGCGAGCGTCCAGACCTTCGGCCAGAAGTTGAACCTGAAGATCTCTTTCAACGGCTTGAACGCCGAGAGGATCATCCATACGAACGGGAACGCCATGACGACGCTGCCGACGGCCAGGAGGATGTACGCGAGGAAGCGGCCGAGGTGGAAGCTGGGCCGACGGCGGGTCGGCCGGATGCGCTGCGCGCTGGTGGCCATCAGTACTCGACCTTCCTTTGGGTGACCTTGAGCTGGACGAGGGTGATGACGAGGATGATGGCGAAGAGGAGGACCGTGATAGCGGCTGCGTAGCCGATGCGGAACTTCTGGAACGCCTGCTCGTACATGTAGAGGGCGATGGTCAGCGTGCTACCGAGCGGCCCGCCCTGGTCGGTGAAGTTGATGTTCTGCACCTGGTCGAACATCTGCAGTGTCGAGATGGTAGAGATGATCAGCGAGAACACGAGGACCGGGTTGAGCAGCGGGAAGGTCACGTACCAGAACCGCTGCCAGCCGTTGGCGCCGTCGATGGAGGCGGCCTCCTGCATGGGCCGCGGGATCCCCTGTAGGCCGGCCAGGAAGATGACGACCTGGAAGCCGAGCTGCTGCCAGATGACGACCGCGGCCACCGCGATCAGCGCCTGCCTCGGGCTCGTGAGGAACGGCTGCGGGTCGATGGCCAGCCACGGCAGCCCGATGCTCGTGACGAAGTCGCTCCAGTCGCCGAGGAGCTTGTTGAAGATGCCGAAGTTGACGGAGTACATCCAGCCCCACACCCATGCGACTGCCGCGGCCGGCGTGATGTACGGGGCGAAGTAGATGGCGCGGAACAGACCCTTGAACCAGTTGATGGAGTTGAGAAGTACGGCGCTGAAGAGACCGATGCCGACCTGCCCGAAGACCACGAGGAGGAAGTAGTAGAGCATGTTCCTCAGGGCCTTGTAGAGGTCGCCCTTGGCGGCGAAGTTGGCATACATCTCCCGGTAGTACTGCAGCCCGATGAAGGTGCGCTGCTCCGGGTCGACGTGCCAGGTGAAGAAGGACAGCTTCAAAGATTGGACGGCCGGCCACAACCTGAAGAACAGGAAGAAGGCCAGGGGGACGAGCAGGAACGCGTACGCCCAAAGAGCCTCTCGCGTGGTGAGCGAGAGCTTCCGGCGACGCGGCGTCCCTTGTGAACTCCTCATGGCTCCTCCTTAAGCCGGTTAGAGCGCTAGCCTTGCAGGCGGCGTTGTCGCCGGCGCTGGTCTAGCAGCGTGCATGAAGATAGCGATTGGCATGAGTGTACAGGTCGGACGCGAACGGGCCGACCCGCGGCGAGCTTCGCTGAGTGCTTCGGTGCGTGGGTGGGTTCGGTCGACCATGTAGGTCGACCGAACCCATCACGGTCTTAGCGGTTGGCGTCGAGCAGGAGCTGCTCTTCGGCGGCGGCGGCCTTGAGGGCGTCGGCCGGAGAGGTGCCCTGGAGGACGACCTCGTTGATGGCGTCGACCATGGTGTCGCGCTGGCCGGTCTCGTCGACGAACACGGTGGCGTGCGCGTAATCGAGGGCGCGCACGAACGGTCCGTAGACGGGGTCGGCGGCGAGGGCCGGGTCGGCGATGAGGCTACGGCTGGCGGGCAGCTCGCCAACGACGCTGAGCCACAGCTTCATGGCGTCGTCGCTCGTGACGAACTTCAGGAACCTGGAGGCGGCCTCGAGCTTGGCGGGGTCCTTGGTAGCGTTCGGCGTGAGCGCGTTCATGAAGAACGAGCCGAAGTTGGACTGGACGCCGTTCTCGGCGCGCACGGGCAGCTCGGTGACGCCCCAGTTGAACGTGACCTTCTGGACGTCGCCGATGGCGAACGAGCCGTCGACGATCATGGCGATGTTCTCGAGCTGGCGGAAGCCGTCGCGGTAGCCGTTGTTGCCGGGGACGAACTCTGGCACGGCGAAGCCGTACTTCGTGACCCAGTCGGTGTAGAAGGTGAGGGCGTCGATGCCGGCCTGGTCGGCGTACGTGACGGTGCTGTAGTCGTCGGAGTACGGCGCGCCGCCGAACTGGCGCACGAGGACCTCGCGCACGAGGTGGTGGTCCTGGCCGTTCGGGGCGAAGCCGTAGCCGACCTGGACGAGGCGGTTGCCTTCCTTGACCGTGAGGGCCTGGGCGATCTCGACGAACTCATCCCACGTGGCGGGCGGAGCGTCGTAGCCGGCGGCGGCGAGCATGTCGGCGTTGTAGAAGAGCGCGAGGCTGCGGACCGCGGTGGGCAGGCCGTACCACGTGCCATCGACCTTCGCGGCCTGGACGAGGGGCGCGAAGTTCGCGTCGAGCTCGGCGGCGTCGAAGTACTGGTCGGGGAGCGGAACGACGTAACCGCCGCGCGCCCACGTGGGGAGCCAGCCGTAGAAGAGCTGGGCGACGTCAGGGCCCTGACCGGCCGGGATGGAAGCCGCGACCTGCGCCGGGTAGCCGTCGTACGGGAAGGTCTCCTGCACGACCTTGATGTCGGGGTTGGCGGCTTCGAACTGGGCGATGAGTTGGTTCATCGCATCGACGCGGGTGGCGTAGTCGTACTGCCAGTAGGTGATGGTGGTCTGGGCAGCACCGATGCTGACCCCCACCATCACGGCCAATAGGATTAGGAAACGCTTCATGCTTCGACAAGCTCCTTTCCGGTTCCGCGCAGTCGCGCTGTGGCGAGGGCGAGCGCCTCGGACCGTTCCCGCAGGGCCAGACGGTCGGCTTCCAGCCGTTCCGTCGCCCGAGCGAGCGCATTCGTCATGACCTCAGGTGCCGGCATGCCGTAGCCGGCGCGGCGCCGCACGAACCCGCTCGGGTCCACTGCGGCGGCGAGCGCCTCGGCGGAGACCGGCGGACCGCCGGCTGCCTCCACGTCGGCGGGGGCGGCCGAGGTCAAGAGCCGCCCTTCCGTGCTGAAACGCCTCACCAAGGTGGCGACCACCTGATGGGCGTGGGGGAAGGTGAGTCCATGGTCGCGCGCGAGCACGTCGGCGAGCTCCGTCGCGGTCGTGTCCGTGCGCAGCGCGGCCTCGGCGAGCCCGCGCTCGTCGAAGTCGCCTTGCTCGAGGCACGCCGCGAGCAGGGTGAGGGCGCCGACCAACTGGCGGTGCTGCGTGCCGAGCGCGCCCTGGATGTCCGGACCGAAGTCGTTGAGGTCCGTGAAGGGGATGTTGTGGTGGGAGTACGTGACCATGCCGGCCGAGCCCAGGACCCGCGACAAGCGGGTGCGGGCATGCTCGAGGGAGACCGGGTTACGTTTCTGAGGCATGATCGACGACCCTTGGACCAGACTATCTTCCAGGCGGTACCAGCCGGATGCTGCCCAGGACAAGAGATCGTTAACGAACCGACCCAACCCGAGCGAGATCGACTGCGCCACGCTCACGATGTCGAACTCCCAGTCGGCGGAGGCGACGGCGTCGTACGTGTTGGCCACCGGAGCGTCGAAGCCGAGGCTGGCCGCGGTGAAACCGCGCTCTAGCGGATGGCTGCTACCGGCGAGCGCGGCGGCCCCGAGCGGGCACGTGTTCATCCGGGCGTAGGCCTCGGCCGCGCGCCGCGAGTCGCGGGCCAGCTGGTCCTCGACGGCGCCGAGGTAGTGGGCCACGGTGGTCGGCTGGCCGGGCTGGTGGTGGGTCTGGGCGATGAGGACGGTCTCGACGTGCTTGGCGGCCTTCGCGAGGATCAGACCCCGTAGGGCGACGAGTCGCTCGCCGACATCGAGGAGCTCCTCCCGGCCGGCCATCTTGTAGACCGTCATGTCGAGGTCGTTGCGGCTCAGGCCGACGCGGATGAGGCCGACGGCCTCGCCCAACTCGCCCTCCAGGCGGCGCTGGAGCGCGAAGTAGTAGTCGGGCACGTCGTCGCCCTGCTCCGGGGCCGGCAGCTCGTGCTGCGCGACCAGCGCGGCCCGCACTCGGGCGCCGGCCGCCTGCTGCTCCGGCGCCGAGTAGGCGGGGAGGCGCATGACCGTGTCGAGGTGGGCCGTCATGGCGTCGATGAAGTGGTGCGAGAGGTGCGCTGCGGCGTGCTGGAAGTCCGGCTCGAGCACCTGCTTGCGGTAGGCGGGGTGCCAGCTCATTCGGCTGCTCCCGTCTGCTGCTCCGGCAGGTGCAGGAGGCGGGCGGCGTTGCCGCCGAAGATCAGCTCGACTTCCGCCTCGCTCACGCCGAGCGTGTAACAGGCGCGCACCTGGTCGAGGAGGTAGCGCTCGGAGAAGCCGCGCGGGAAGAGGCTGGAGTCGGAGCCGAAGACGATGCGCTCCGCGCCTACCGTCTCGAGCGCCTTGCGGTACAGGTCCTCGAGCGTGAGCGGGTAGGGCATCCAGCGCATCCACTGGTTGGAGCCCGAGGTGTCTATGTAGATGTTCGGGAGGCTCCAGCACAGCGCGAGGAGGTCGTCGAAGTAACCGGCGCCGAAGTGCGGGATGAGGAACGGGATCTCCGGGAAGTCGCGGGCTACCTCGAAGAGCGACAGGGGGCTCATGCGTGGGTGCTGCACGATGCCGCCTCCCCTGCCGAGGAAGCCGAAGTGGATGAGGGCGGGCAGGCGCTTCTCGGCGAGGAACTCCCAGACGCCACGCAGTTCGGGCGCCTCGAAGGGGTACTCGGTGCGTGGCCCTAGCAGCTTGTAGCCGCGCAGGCCGAGCTCGTCCACGGCGCGTCTCAACTCCGCGGCGGCGCCGGGCCGCAGCGCGTGGTGGGCGAAGCCGATGAACTTGTCGGGGTGACGGGCCACGATGTCAGCGAGGCGGTCGTTGGTGTTGGCGCTCACGAACACGACCTTGCGCAGGCCGTAGCGCTCCACCTCGCCGACCCAGCGCGCCAGGTAGGCGTCGACCTCCGCGTCGGTGCGCGCGGCCGGCTCGGTCGGTTCAGTGTTCCACTCGCGCGCCATGCGCTCCCCGCGCTCCCGCGCGTACGCCTGTAGGAGCGGGTGCTGCTGCTTGGGGTCTGGCGGCAGGCCCAGCGTGTTGGCGATGGGGAAGTGCACGTGCATGTCGATGACGCGGAGGTGACGGTAGCTCATGATTGGCTCCCAACGTGCTGCTCTAGGCTCGCGACCTCGGACTTCAGGCGCTCGAGGGCGAGCTGGCCCAGACCGTGCAGCGCCGCGATCGGTCCGAGCGAACCGGCCCTTATCGAGGTGGCCTGGGGCAACGACCACCGGCGCGCGAGCTCGTCCGCCAGGCGACCTTCGGGATCCGCGGCCCACGCCACTACGACGAGCTCGGGGTCGAAGACGCAGGCCAGGTTGTGTAGGACGAGCCTCACGCCCGCGGCAAGGCGGTCGAAGGCGGCGGCGCGCTCAGGCGCCTCCAGATCGAGTTCGCCGTTCACGACGACGTCGGCGACGATGCTGAGCAGGTGCCTCTCGAGCGGGCCCGGTGCGCCGAGTTCGAGACCCTCTTCGGGCAGGCCGGGGAGGAGGCTGTAGCCGACTTCCCCCGCCGCCCGGTGGGAACCGCGGTAGAGCTGGCCGCCAAGCACGATGCCGGCGCCGACGCCGCCAGTGATGGTGAGGTAGACGACGTCCTTGTGGCCCTGACCGACGCCATGGTGCAGCTCGCCGATGGCGAGTGCGTTGACGTCGTTCTCGAGCAGCACGCGCAACCCGCTGGCCTTGCGGAGGAGGTCGCCGGCGTCGAACTCGTGCCAGCCGAGGCTAGGCGCGAGGCGAACGCTAGAGCCGTCCTGACCGATGACACCGGGGATGGCGACGGCCAACCAGGCGTACGGGGTGCCGGCGGCGGCGGCCTCCGCGACGGCGGCGCGGAGCCAGCCGGCGAGTTCGCCTTCCAGGCCGGGGGCGAGGCTTGGGCCGGGCTCGAGCTCGAAGAGCTCGCCGGACAGGTCGATGCGCGCGGCGCGCACGCGACCGCCGGAGAGGTCGACGGACAGGACGTTCCGTGCCGAAGGCACCAGGCGTAGGAGCCGCGCCGGGCGGCCGCCGCCAGAAGGACCGACCCCGCCCTCGTCGACAATGCCGAGCGCCACGAGTTCCTGGCCGATGGTGGTGACGGTGGGGACGCTGAGACGGGTGGCGCGGGAGAGTTCGGAGCGCGCGGCCACCCGGCGCGCGAGGAGCGCTTCGAGCACCGCCAGGCGGTTGTGCTCGCGCACGGTGTCGTGTTGCACGCTCCTGAGTTCCACCCCGCCTCCTAAAGCCGGTTTTGCAAAGTCCTTACGTAAGCAGGTTATGGCGAGGACCGGCGCTAGTCAAGCCTCGGCCGGAAACGGCAGGTACACAGCGGGCCACCGGCGCGGACATGGCCTGAGAACGCCAAACCCGTTCGCCCCCGGCCCTACCCCGGTGCCGCCGCGTACGGAGTCCGACGACTACGGCCTTCTCCTGCCGGCGCCGTGCGCCCCGACCGGACGTCCGGCGCGGAGGAGGTCGCGGGTGCGCCAAGCGCGTGGCTCCGCCACGCGGCGCACGAAGATCCACGCGAGCATCCGTCCGACGCCGGTCACCACGAACAGGCTGTGATATCCAGACCACGCCGGCAGCCAGCCCGGAGCCGAGAGGCCTTGCAGGAAACCGAGGAGCGGACCGGCGAGCGCGCCGCCCACGAAGCCGGCCACCCCTTGCACGAGCGAGTACATGGCGATGAACATCACGCGGCGCGACCTCGGGGCGGCACCGAGCGCCAGGCTGAAAACGGACGGGCCGATGGCGCCCCAAGCGATGGCGTCGAAGAAGGCGGAGAGCCAGATGTAGGTCAGGTCGCCCGTCAACCCTGCGAGGATCCAGGTCGTCGGCAGGAGCGCACCGGCGAGGAACGTCCCGACGGCGAGGACCGGCTTGTTGCCGATGCGGTCGGCCACACGACCCCACTGCGACGTGCTCAGGAGCGCGGTGACGGCGTTGATGGTGCTCCAGTAGGCGATCTGCGTGAACGTCATGTGCAGGTCCTCGAGCCAGTACGGCACCACGAACGGTCCGCCGAGCATCACGGCGAACTGCCAGTAGATCGCGAACATGAGGAAACGCCGGAAGTTCTTGTCCGCGAGGGGCACTCGGAACAGCTCGCCGAGCCCCACCGCGCGGCGCTCAGTCGGCGGGTCGTAGTGGAAAAGGAGGAGGACGACGGCGATGAGCGAGGAGAGGATCGCCACGCCCATGACGACCTGGAAGGAGAGCGGGGCCGCCACCCGGTCGAGGAACGCGCCAGCGGCCAAGTTGGCGGCCATGCCGACCACGCCGAGGACGCCGGCGCGCATGCCGAAGTAGCTGCCGCGCCGCTCCTCCGGCACGACGTCGCCCATCCACGCCGTCCACACCGTCGCGGTGGCGGCCTGGAAGGTCATGGCGAAGAAGACGAGGGCGACTAGCAGGGCGGGGCGGGCCGCGTCCGGCACGGCCAGAGTGGGCAGAAGGGCCGCGATGATCCAGCTCGCCCTGCCGATGGCCGCCAGGGTCGCAGCGACGACCTTGCGCCTGCCGATGACCTCGGCTACCCAGGCGCCGAATGGGCTCGCCACCTGCGCGAGGAGCGGCATGCTGCCCGCCAGGGCTATCTGCGTCGGCGTGGCGCCGAGGTGCAGCAGGTACCCGACGAGGACGCTGCCCGTCGTCCAGTTGAGCAGGACCTGCGTGAGGCTGCCCTCGACGACTGAGAGGCGCATCGTGCGACGAACGAGGGGGGCCGCGCTTGGAGCAGACGTGACCCCACCTTCAGCCACCGAGCCTGGCGCGGTCTCGCCTGTGCCTCGAACGGCCACGGCCGCGCTGCCGACCAACGCACCCTCACGAGCCCCGCCGACGGCGCCAGGCACGCGAACGTCCTCGCCCGCGGAAACGGACTGCGCGATGGGGTCGGGCTGTGATGATGAGGTCGGATCAGGCGGAGACACGGTGGCCTACTGCTCGTCACACTCTACGCTCGCGGTGGCTCACTCTGGAAGGGAGTCTCCGGCAAACCGGAACCGGGTCGGACCGAACCACGCCACGTAGACGCGGACGCCTGACCCTAGGGCAGTTCGACGCCTCCTATGAACACCGCCTTCTGCTCCATGTACTCCTGGATGCCCTCCGAGCCCGTCTCGCGCCCGATGCCGCTCCCCTTGACCCCGCCGAAGGGCGCCTCCGGGCTGACGGGCATCCAGTCGTTCACGCCGACCATGCCGAACTCCAGCCGCTCGGCCATGGCGATGGCCGTATTGAGGTCGGCGGTGAAGAGGTAGGCGGCCAGCCCGTACTCCGTGGCGTTGGCGAGCGCGAGCACCTCGGAAGCGGTTGTGAACGTCGTGATGGGCAGCACCGGCCCGAAGATCTCCTCCTCGTACAGCCGGCTGCCGGGCGTCACGTCCGTGACGACCGTCGGCGCGTAGAAGTAGCCGGAGCGCTGGAGCCTCGCCCCGCCAAGCGCCACGCGGGCCCCGTCGGCGGCGGCGGAAGCGACGAGCTCCTCGACCCTGCCCAACTGTCTGGCGTTGATGAGCGGCCCGACCTGCACGCCGTCCTCGAGCCCGTGCCCGACCTTGAGGTCGCGCATGGCGTCGACGACGCGCGCCGTGAACTCCTCGGCCACGCTCGCGTGCACGAAGTAGCGCTGCGGCGCGATGCAGACCTGCCCGGCGTTGCGGGCTTTGAAGCGCGCGGCGAGCGCCGCGACGCGGCCCAGGTCCGGCACGTCGGGGAAAACGATGACGGGCGCGTTGCCGCCGAGCTCGAGGGCGAGGCGCGTCAGGGTGCGCGAGGCGCCGTCCATGAGGAGCCTGCCGACGCGCGGGCTGCCGGTGAAGGCGATCTTGCGCACGCGCGCGTCGTCGAGGAAGGCCTGGCCCATGGCCTCCGGGTCGCCGTTGACGACGTTCACGACGCCGGCCGGCGCCCCGCCCTCCTGCAAGGCCTGGGCGAGGAGCATGGCCGAGCGCGGCGTGAACTCCGACGGCCGGCCGACCACCGTGTTGCCGGCGGCGAGCGCGGCCGCCCAGGTCCTCACGATGTTGTAGACGGGGAAGTTCCAGGCCGTGATGGTGGCGACGACCCCAAGGGGCTGCGGCAGGACGCTGATGCGCCGACCCGCCACCCTGGCGGGCACGGTGCGCCCGTAGGCGCGGATGCCCTCGCCCGCGAACCACGTCAGGTAGCCCGTCGCCGAAAGCCACTCGCCGCGCGCGTCGCCCAGGGGCTTGCCGGACTCCTCGGTCGTGATGGGCGCGAGGTCGTCGACGTTCACCCTGATCCAGGCGGCGGCGCGCTCCAGGACCTCGGCGCGCTCGTACGCTGTCTTCGCGGCCCAGGCCGGGTACGCGGCGGCGGCGGCGTCCACCCCGGCCCGCGCGTCGGCGGCACCACCGAACGGCACGCGCTGCACGACGCGTTCGCTGCCGGGGTCGATCAGGTCCCACGTCCCGCCGGAGGCGGCGGCGACCCACTCACCCCCGATGAGCTGCTTGAGTGGGAAACGGTCGGTCGTCATCGCGTTAGGCGACCGGCTCGGCCACCGGCACGTGCAGCGCCACGGCAGCGGCCACCGCCTCGCGCAGGACGGCGAGGCCCTCGTCGACTTCCGCGTCCGTCATGTTGAGTGGCGGCAGGAGGCGGATGCAGTTCGAGTAGAGGCCGGCCCGGATGACGATGAGGCCGCGTTTCAGCGCCTGCTTCGTGACGTCGAGCACGAGCTCAGGGAACGGCTCCTTCGTGACGCGGTCCTTCACGAACTCCATGGCGAGCATCGGGCCGAGGCCGCGCACCTCGCCGACCGTCGCCTGCTCGGCGGCGATCCGCTCGAGGCCGCCGCGCAGCCGCTCACCCACCTGCACGGCGCGCGTCAGGAAGGCCTCGCTGCTCAGCATGGCGAGGGCCTCGAGCGCCGCCGCGCAGGCGAGCGGGTTGCCCGAGTAGGTGCCGCCAAGGCCGCCGGGGTGCGGCGCGTCCATCATCTCTGCGCGGCCGACGACCGCGGAGAGCGGCATGCCGGCAGCGAGCGACTTGGCCGTCGTGACGAGGTCGGGCACGACGCCCGAGTGCTCGACCGCCCACAGCTTGCCAGTGCGGGCCAGGCCCGACTGCACCTCGTCGGCGACGAGCACGATGCCGTGCCGGTCGGCGAGTTCCCTCAGCCGGCGCAGGAAGCGCGCCGGTACGGGCAGGAAGCCCGCCTCGCCCTGCACCGGCTCGATTACGAAGGCGGCGATGGCGGCCGGGTCGACCTGCGCGACCATGGCCTTGTCGAGCGCGGCGATGGCCATGTCGAGGAAGGCGTCCTCCGTCATGCCGGCGGGCCGACGGTAGAGATCGGGGAACGGCAGGCGGTAGATCTCGGGCGCGAACGGCCCGAAGCCCTTCTTGAAGAGCGCGTACTTGCTCGTCATGCCGAGCGTGAGGTTCGTGCGCCCGTGGTAGGCGCCCTCGAACACGACGACAGCCTGCCGGCCCGTGTAGGCGCGCGCGACGTTGACGGCCGTCTCGAGCGCCTCGGCGCCGCTGTTCATGAGCACGGCCTTCTTGGGGAAGTCGCCGGGGGCCAGCTCGCAGAGGGTCTCGAGGACGCGCACGTACGGCTCGTACGTGCCGACGATGGCGCAGAGGTGGATGAGGCGCTCAGCCTGGTCCTGCATGGCGCTGACCACGCCCTCGGGCGTGTGACCGACGGCCAGGACACCGATGCCGCCCGCGAAGTCGAGAAGCCGGTTGCCGTCCGCGTCGATCACGTACGGGCCGTGACCGCCGACCACGGCAAGGTCGGTCAGGCGCGAGGCGCCGCGGGCGCCTGCCGCGTCGCGGCGGGCCGCCATGGCTAGGCTCTTGGGCCCGGGGACCGGGCCGACGAGCTTGATGCCGCTCATCCGCGCTCCCCGGCGCGCGGGGCCGAGCCGGCGACGGCCAGCGGGGCGGCCTCTGCTCCGGCGGCCGCGAGGGCGCGGCCGAAGGTGGCCAGCGCGGCGTCGATCTCGTTCTCGCCGACGACGAGCGGCGGGATCCAGCGCACGACCTGGTCGTTGACCCCGCACGTGAGGAGCAGGAGGCGCTCGTCCAGGCAAGCCTGCTGGACGAGCTTCGCGACGCCGGCCTCGCCTGCGAACTCCACGCCGATCATCAGGCCGAGCCCGCGCACGTCGCCGATGACGGGGTGCCGGCGCTGGAGCTCGCGCAACCCGTCGACGAGCCTCTCGCCCATCCGGGCCGCGTTGCCGGGCAGGTCCTCGGCGATCATCGCGTCGATCGTGGCGCGCGCGGCGGCCAATGGCACGGTGCTGCCGCCCCCGTACGTGCCGCCGTGGGTGCCCTTCTCCCACTTGGCGGTCAGTTCGGGGCGAGCGGCGATGCCCGAGATGGGGAGACCGCTGCCGAGCCCTTTGGCGAGGATCACCACGTCCGGGACGACACCGTGGTGCTCGTAGGCGAAGAACTTGCCCGTGCGCCCGAAGCCCGTCTGCACCTCGTCGAACACGAGCACGATGCCGTGCTCGTCGGCGAGACGCCTCAGCCCTTCGAGGAAGCGCTTGGGGGCCGGCACGTAGCCGCCCTCGCCGAGCACGGGCTCTATGACGAACGCGGCCGTCTCGTCTGGCGCCGTCTGGCTCTTGAGGATGAGCTCGAGCTCGCGTAGGCAGAAGTCGACGGTCGTGTCGTCGTCCCAGCCGTAGCGGTAGGCGTACGGGAAAGGCGCGACGACGACGCCGGCCGGGAGCGGCTGGTAGCGGTGGCGGTAGACGGTCTTCGAGGTCGTGAGGGCCATCGCCTGGCCGGTGCGGCCGTGGAAACTCCCCTGGAACACGACCACGTTGGGCCGGCCCGTGGCGTGGCGGGCGAGCTTGACGGCGGCCTCCACGGCCTCGGCGCCGCTGTTGCTGAAGAAGAACGAGCCCAGTCGCGGGTGCACGACGGTGGCGAGGGCGTCGGCGAGGCGCTCGAGGGCGGGGCTCAGCACGATGTTCACCTGCGCGAAGAGGAGCTCTGCGGCCTGTCGCTGGATGGCCTCCACCACGCGCGGGTGGGCGTGGCCGGTGTTGGCGACGCCGATGCCGGACGTGAAGTCGAGGTAGGCCGTGCCGGCCTCATCGTAGAGGTAAGCGCCCTGGCCGCGCACGGGGCGCAGTTGCGTGAGGCGCGACCAGACGGGCGCGAGGTGCGTCCCGGATGGGTTGGTGTTGACGGCTTCTGGTGCCATGTCGACTCCTTCTTACGTACGGCCTGCCGGTACGGCTGTCCAAGATCAAGAGGCTAGGTCTACTGCCATCGATGATACGGCGACGAGTACCTCGGCGGCCGCGCGCTCACCGCTGAGGATGGCGCCGTGCACGGTGGCGGCGCGCGCCTCCGGGGCGGTGGCCTCGCCGGCCCAGAAGAGGGGTGGGGTCGGGGCCGCGAGGAGTTCGCGGGCGCCGTGGTGACCGGGCCTCACGTGCGAGTAGCCGCCGCGGGCGAACGGGTCGGAGGTCCAGTCCACGACGAACGCGTCCTGGGCCCGCAGGCCGGGCCTGCCGAGCTCGCGCCGCAGCGCGTCGAGGCCGCGCTCCAGCGCGTCGTCCTCGCCGAGCCGCATGAGTTCCACGGCGCCGTCGCCCGTCACGAACGCCGTCCAGACGACTGCCTCCGTGGTCGGGTGCCCGGCTGAGGGCGACCACCACATGGGCGGGTTGCCGGCAGCGTAGACGGCGGTGATCTCCTCCGGCGTGACCGGCTCGGCGAAGCGGTAGACGAGCTTGACAACGGGGCCCATGCCGAGGCCGGCCAGCGCCTGCTCCTTCGCGTCTGGTAGCGGCGGGTCGAACTCGACGCTGCCCGCCTGCAACACCCCGACCGGCAGGGTGACGATGGCCATGCGCGAGCGGTAGACGTGCCCCTCGTTGTCATGGACGACGACGCGTCCGGGGCCCCACTCGATGCGCGTGACGACGGTGCCCGTGTAGAACTCCGGTCCGAGCGCGAGCGCCTCGACGATGGCCCCGTAGCCCTCCACGATGCGGTGGTCTTCCGTGCCGTCCAGCCCCAGCCCGGCTATCCCTTCGAGGGCGGCGGCCGCGTCGAGGAAGCGGAGGCTCTCGCCGGCGGCGTTGGCGTAGGCGCGCCGCACGTAGTCGAGCCGCACGGGGTCGAAGCCGCTGCGGCGCAGGTAAGCGTCGAACGACTCGTGCTTGCGCGCACTCAGCGGCGGCAGGTGCCACGAGCGCGTGACCTCGAGGGCCGGGTCCTCCGCGCGCGCCTGGCGCATGGTGAGGCGCCGCCCGTCGGCGAGGCGCACCCAGGAGTCGTCCAGCTTCTCCCAGTGGACGGTCTCCAGGCCTAGGCGCTCAACGTAGCGCCACGTGGTCGCACGCTCACCGTGGATGAACTCGGCGCCGAGCTCGATGGGGAAGCCGGCGAAGCGCCTGTCAGTGTGCATGCGGCCGCCCAGGCGCTCGCGCCCCTCGAGGACCTTGACTTCGAGGTCGGAGCGGCGCTCGAGCAAGGCCTGGGCGGCCGCCAGGCCGGCCGCGCCGGCGCCGATGACGAGCACGTCGTACACGTCGACGTCGTGCTCGCTCGGCAGATCGTTGTGGGGCGCCTTGCGCCCGATGTGGCTCATCGGCCGTCCTTAAAGTCAGCTGGCGGGTTCCTGAAGCATCCGCGCGTCGCGGGTCGAAGGGCGCAGCTTGGGGGCGTTCGGGCCCCCCGGGCGCCTGGGCGCGCGCTTCGGCTCGTGCACGAGGAGGACGGCCGTGTTGCCGGCGCGCCACTCGGGGTAGTAGTCCTCGATGATGGCGCGGCCTTCCAACCCCTGGTGGAGCTGCATGGTGACGGTCGGGTCGTCGAGATCGCCGGCGATCACGCGCTGAGCGTACTCCTTGGGGGTGAACGTCTCGCGGTAGCGGTCGTAGCCCATGAGCATGCCACCCGCGTACCAGCCGCGCAGGCCGAGCTGCTCGACGAGGGCGAGCCTGGCCTTGTAGAGGGCGGTGGCTACGCCCCTGCGCTGGTAGTCGGGATGGACGGCGATCTCGACGCCGTACAGCCACTCCCCTTCCGGGTCGTGGTTGCGAAGGCCGAAGGAACCGATGACGTCGTACCAGGGGAGCGCCGGCTCGTCGGGCGTGCGAGCCGTGCGCATGGTTGTCGCCATGCCGATGACCTTCTCCATGCCGTCCACGTAGGTGGTAGCCACGAACTGCCCTTCCGGGAACCGTTCGAGCTGCTCGGCGACCGCCTCCGGGTTGATGCAGTGGACGTAGCGGTCCGTTGGGTAGCCGTTGGCGAGCCTGACGACGTCGTAGACGCCGTGACCATGCCGCAACTGTGTACTGGCTACGGTGAACTCTAGTACTTCTTTGCCTCTCATAACGTCGCTTCAACAACGCCTGTTGAGGTATGTGAGCCCGTAAAAGGGGGAAACTGAAACGGTTAGGGAAGGGTTATTACGGTCCCTGACCGGAAGAGCTTCTCCACAACCTTTACGCGAGAGCGTTCGCCTCCCGAGACCATCAGCAGATGGCTCATTCGGTCTCACTCACACTTTAGGGTTGTCTTGAAGTTTCTCACGCTCCTTCTTGCCCGTTTGACGGAAGTGTAGCACGCGTTCAGGAAGCCCCGGCGTGACGCAACGCACAGATATCGTGCAGGACGCGGTTTCGTTGGGCTTGACAAAGGCGCGCTCAGGACGTATAGGCGCTGGGTTCGCACGGCGGGACGCGCGGAGCGCTCCGCAAGGGGCTTACGCGTGCGCCGCCACCCGCGGTACCGATTACGGTGGTCGATCTTCTCGCGGTTACATCGGTGGCGCGCGACCGACCGATCGGCCGCCCGATGTCGGATAGTCTGGGGCATGCAGGTCTCCCGCGAGGAAGCGAAGCTCGTCACAGCCGGACTCCGGACTCCCCCGGCAGGCCTCGACCTCGCGCTCGAGATCCTCGCCGCGCTGGTCGTCGCAGTGGCCCTGGCGTTCCTCATCGTCTCGTGGCCGGGGTTGCCGGAGCGCGTGCCGACGCACTTCGACGCCTCCGGAACGCCGGACTCCTTCGGCCCCCGCGCGTCCCTGTGGGGGCTTGCGGCGGTGATGGTGGGTCTGTATGGCGTCCTCTACGCCATGAAGTACTTCCCGCCGCGGTTCTGGAACGTGCCCTTCAAGGTCACCGAGGTCAACGCCGAAGCCGCCGGTCGGGTGATGGCGCGCTTCGCTAGGGCCATGAACCTCGCTTGCACCGGCCTGTTCGCCGCCATCCTCTTCGGCAGCGTGCGTGTGGCGCTCGGGCAGACGGGCGGGCTACCGGTATGGCTCATGCTGGCCGGCGCCGTTCTGCCGCTGGGCGCTCTCGTCTGGGCGCTGGTGGAGATGTCGCGTCTGAGCTCCGAAGCGTCCGTTGGCAAGGCGAGCGCTCGGCATCACGGGTCGCGGTAGCCGATCACGGCCAGGGTGCATACCTCGCCTGTGTCCTCGACCTCATCCGCCTCCTTGCCACCGCGCTAGCCACGCGGCCGCCCGCCTCGTGGACGAATGTAGGCGCTCGGGTTTTCAAACGATAGGTGGGGCGTTGAAGTTCGGGCTCACGCCCTTCGGCAGGCCCCGCTCCGCGTCACCGCCACCTTGTGAGCCGGCGCCGAAGCATGTGCAAAAGGTATAGTACGAAGCGAGAAAATGGGATAGTAGAAAGCGAGAAAGGGCGTCAATACCGGCCTGACCTCCTACCGCCGTCGCGACGGCGTCTGGGTGGTGCCAGCGGCGCTGGTGGGCGCCTGATGCGGGGGAACGCCGCGGGTTCGAACCACGGCCACTCAAGCAGACCGACCCGACCGGTTCGGCACCAAGCTGCGCGGCGCTCCGCGGCCCGGCAGGGCCATCTCCAGGAGTCGGCTCCTGCGGTATGCTCGTCTCCGATGCTCGCAGCGAGGCACCGACGAGCGCGACGCGCCAAGCGCCGCCCAGGCGGCGGTCTAGCATGACGCGCGGCAAGGTCAGGGGCGACAGGGCTAGAGCCTTTGGCATGGCGTTGCCGGCCACGTTCTGGCTCGTGGTCTTCTTCCTGCTGCCGCTCGTGTTCGTGGCGTTCTCGTCGTTCATGTCGCGCGGCCCGGGCGGGCAACCCGTGTCGCCCGCCACCCTCGCGCAGTACGAGCGCACGTTCACGGTGTTCGGGCCCGTGCTGTGGCGTTCCGTCGGGGTGGCGCTCATGGCCACCGTCATCAGCCTCGTTCTCGGCTACCCCCTCGCGTTCTTCATCAGCCGGCGCCGCTTACCCGCCACTCGCATGTTCTTGCTCTTCCTCGTCATGCTGCCGTTCTGGACGAACTTCCTCGTGCGCACCTACGCGCTCATCACGATCATGCAGCGCGACGGCCTCCTCAACGGTCTCTTCCAGAGCCTCGGGGTCATCACCGCGCCCCTGCAGATGCTCTTCACGCCCGCGGCCGTCATGGTCGGCCTAGTGTACGGCTACCTGCCGTTCATGATCCTGCCCATCTACGCGTCCGTTGAGGCGCTCGACCGCCGCTACGTCGAAGCCGCCAACGACCTCGGCGCCAACGACTGGACGGCGTTCTGGCGCATCATCTTCCCACTCACGCTGCCGGGCGTCATCGCCGGCTCCATCCTCGTGTTCATCCCGGCCATCGGCGCGTACGTAACGCCCGACCTGATGGGCGGAACGCGCGGCCTGATGATCGGCAACCTGATCCAGGGGCAGTTCGGCGGGCGCGGCAACGTGCCCCTCGGCAGCGCCATCTCCATGGTTCTGCTGGCCATGGTGTTCATCAGCGTCCTCGTCTACACGCGCTGGGGGCAGCGGGAGGAGTGATGGTCCAGCCGCGGCCCGCCCCGGACCAGAAGACGGTCGCCCGCAAGGTGCGGCGCGACATGGCCGTGCGCCGCACCGGCCGCTTCGGGATGTGGCTCAGCCCGTTCGTCGTCTACCTGTTCCTCTGGGTGCCGATCATCGTGCTCGTCGTGTTCTCGTTCAACGACGGCAACTCCGTGAGCGTCTGGCGCGGCTTCACGACCCGCTGGTACGAGAACATCCTCCACGGCACCATCTCGGCCGGCACGGAGGCGGCGCGCTTCCAGACGGAGCTCCTCCTCAAGGCGCTGCGCAACTCGCTCCTGGTGGCGACCGTGGCGACCGTGATCAGCAGCGCCCTCGGCACGATGCTCTCGCTCGCGATCGCGCGCGGCCGCTTCTGGGGCCGCAAGACGCTCGACACGCTCTTCTATCTGCCTGTAGTCATCCCGGACATCACCCAGGGCATCGCGCTCGCCGTCTTCTTCAACATCGTCTTCGAGACGGTCCAGCGGCTGTTCGGCGTGCGCCTCGTGTCGGGCTTCGGGACCATCGTGATAGCGCACGTGGCGTTCAACATCAGCTACGTGACTATCGTGGTGCGCGCGCGGTTGGCCGGCATGGACCCGCGCCTGGAGGAGGCGGGCCGCGACCTCGGCGCCAACCATTGGCAGACGTTCTGGCGCATCACCTTCCCCAACCTGCTGCCCGGCGTGATGGCCGGCGCCCTGCTGGCGTTCACGCTCTCGCTCGACGACTTCGTCATCACGTTCTTCAACTCCGGCGTCGGCACGACCACGCTGCCGCTCTTCGTCTACGGGATGCTCAAGCAGCGCGTGCCCCCGGAGATCAACGCCATCTCGACCCTGATGATCCTCGCCTCGATCGTCCTCGTGGGCGGCTCGCTCCTCCTCCAGCAGCGCGGCAACCGCGACAAGGCGTGACCGCGGCATGAGGCGCGTCTCCGCCGCGGAGGCCGTTGGCGTCGTCCGCTCGGGCGACCGCGTGTTCATCCATAGCGTCGCCGCGGCGCCGCAGGCGCTGATCGCGGCCCTGACGGCGCGGGCCGCCGAGCTGAGGGACGTCGAGATCGTCCAGCTCCACACGGAGGGACCGGCACCGTACGCGGCGCCCGAGATGGCGGGCTCCTTCAGGGTCAACGCCCTCTTCGTCGGCAAGAACGTGCGCGACGCTGTCGCCCGCGGCCAGGCCGACTACGTGCCCGTCTTCCTCAGCGAGGTGCCGGCGCTCTTCCGCAACCGGGCCATGCCGCTCGACGTGGCCCTCATCAGCGTCTCGCCACCCGACAAGCACGGCTTCTGCTCGCTCGGCGTCTCAGTCGACGCCTCGCGCGCCGCCGCGCAGTCGGCGCGCACGGTCGTCGCCCAGGTCAACTCCGCGATGCCGCGCAGCCACGGGGACGGGCTCATCCACGTCGACGACATCGACCTGGCCGTCGAGGAGGCGGCGCCCATCTTCGAGGTCAGCCAGGCCAAGACCGGCGAGCTGGAACGCACGATCGGCGGCTTCGTCGCCAGCCTGGTGGAGGACGGTGCGACGCTCCAGCTCGGCATCGGCGCCATCCCAGAGGCCGTCCTCGCCGCGCTCACCGACCACCACGACCTGGGGGTCCACACTGAGATGTTCTCCGACGGGATCGTCGACCTCGTCGAGCGCGGCGTGGTCACCGGCGCGCTTAAGCGCAACCACCCGGGCAAGGTGGTGGCGAGCTTCGTCATGGGCTCGCGCAGGCTCTACGACTTCATCGACGACAACCCGTCGGTGCTGCTGCTCGACGTCGCCTACACGAACGACACGGCCGTCATCCGCCGCAACCCGAAGGTCACGGCCGTTAACTCGGCCCTCGAGATCGACCTGACCGGGCAGGTCTGCGCCGACTCGCTGGGCACCTTCCAGTACTCGGGAGTGGGCGGCCAGATGGACTTCATCCGCGGCGCCTCCCTGTCCGAGCGCGGCAAGCCGATCATCGCGCTGCCGTCCGTCACCTCGCGCGGGGAGAGCCGGATCGTGCCCTACCTCAAGCAGGGCGCCGGGGTCGTGACGACACGCGCGCACGTCAACTACGTCGTCACCGAGCACGGCGCCGCCTCGCTGCACGGCAAGAACCTGCGGCAGCGGGCGCGCGCGCTCATCGGCATAGCGCACCCGGGGCACCGCGAGGCGCTGGAGAAGGCGGCCTGGGAGCGCTTCGGGCGGCTCTAGGCTCTACCGGTACCGCGGCACCCGGTCCTCGCGGCCCGCAAGCCAGGCCTCTCACTTCAGGCCTTCACTCAAGAGCCCTCACTCCAGGGGCCTTCTCCAAAGCATGTCGGTCACATCTGCCAGGGTCGGTAGCGAGGGCTGCGCACCAGGGCGGGTAGCGGCCAGGGCGCCGGCGGCGTTGGCGAACCTCACGGCTACCGCAAGAGGGTGCTCGTCGCTGCGCTCCGCCAAGTGCGTCGCGCCCGACGGAACGCCGGGCGGAGCAGAACCGCCGGTCTCAGACACGCCGCCGACCCTCCCGGCCAGGAGCCCGGCCTGCGCCAGCCAGTAAGCGAGCGCCCCGGCGAAGGCGTCCCCCGCCGCCGTCGTGTCGATCACGGTCACCTCGAACGCGGGCACACGACCATGTGATACGCCTCCCGACCGGGAGCTAGCTCCCCCGTCCCCACTCACAGCACGACTTCCGTCTGCGTCGGCCGAGCCTGCTCGGCAGGCCCACACGGCCCCGTCGCCACCCAGGGTGACAACGGCGCTTGGCACGAACCGGCAGAGGGCGACGGCCCACTCCTCGGGCGTCTTCCCTTCCGCATCGGCCCCCAGTTGGATGGCAGCCTCATGCTCGTTCACGAGCAGCAAGCTCACGTCGGCCAGTTGACTCGGTTCTAGCCGCCTTGCAGGGGCGAGGTTGAGCATGACGAGCGCGCCGGCCCGCCGACCCGCGGCCGCGGCGGCCAGGACGACGTCGAGCGGGATCTCCAACTGCAGCATGAGGACGGTCGCGGTCGCGAGCGACGCACCCGCCTCGCCTGCGCTCAGGTCGGCAACGCTCAAGTCGTGGTTCGCTCCCGGCGAGACGACGATGGTGTTCTGCCCGTGCTCGTCAACCTGGATGAACGCCA
>JBDZVI010000025.1:24368-36028 GCA_040255585.1 Deinococcaceae bacterium | reverse complement strand
CAGTTGCGCAATCGCCTAGTTGCACGAGTACTCATTTCCCAAGAAGACCCCCGACTCCCAACCCTCGACCCCCAACCCTCGACCCCCCGACCCCGAGGGCGAGAAGCGCAACGCTCGACCCGAGCGCCTAGACTGCACTCAGGTACCTTATTAGGGAGAAGCCCGCACCCTGTAGTCAGTCAGCGGCGAACGCGGTGCTCACGAAGACGCCACCAACCGGCCCCGCACTACCCGGCCCCCACCACCCTGCCTACCCATCAGAAGCAGCACACACCATGGTGCGAACACGCCCTAGAACAGCACGGCGGATGCCGCCGCTCCCGTCGACCAGCGTATAGCTGACCGCCGAAGCGACCGCTCGATGAGGCCCGTAGGCTAGTGCCATCGGTCGCGCGCCGGCCTGATCCGACTCGCTATCAATATGATATCATCATGATAGTAGAGACGAGACTCATGGACGGAGGCAGAGTGAACCAGGTAGTAGAGAAGGAAGCCAAGGTCGTCAACGGATTCGTAGGGTTCGCCCTCACGCTGGTCGCCATCCTGGGCGGTGGCGCCCTGATCGTGCTCGGCGCGTACCAGGAGGCGTGGTACCTGGTTGTGCTCGGGATCCTGCTCGCGCTAGGTGGGGTCTTCGCGGCGAACGGCCTCGTGGCCGTCCAGCCCAACCAGGCGCGCGTCCTCACGTTCTTCGGTTCGTACGCGGGCTCCGTCCGCCGGTCCGGCTTCTGGTACGTGAACCCCTTCACCGTCAAGAAGAACGTGAGCCTGCGCGTGCGCAACTTCACTAGCGAGCGCATCAAGGTGAACGACGCCGACGGCAACCCGGTCGAGATCGCAGCAGTCGTCGTGTGGCGGGTGGCGGAGTCGGCCAAGGCGGTCTTCGACGTCGACGACTATGAGCAGTTCGTGGCCATCCAGGCCGAGACGGCACTGCGCGGCCTCGCCACGCGCTACCCGTACGACTCGGCCGGCGAGGACCGCCCGTCTCTGAGGGAGAACCCGGAGGAACTGGCCAACGCGCTGCGGCTGGAACTCGAGGAGCGCCTGCAGGTCGCGGGCGTCGACGTCATCGAGGCGCGCCTCACCCACCTCGCGTACGCCCCGGAGATCGCGCAGGCCATGCTGCGCAGGCAGCAGGCGCAGGCCGTCGTCTCCGCCAGGCGCCTGATCGTCGAGGCGGCCGTCGGCATGGTCGAGGACGCGCTCACCGGTCTCTCGGAGCGCGGCGTCGTCGAACTCGATTCCGACAAGCGCGCGGCCATGGCCAACAACCTCATGGTCGCGCTTACGAGCGAGCAGTCCGTCTCGCCCGTCGTGAACGCCGGCACGCTGTACGGCGGTTAGGAGCAGTGGAGATGAGCCGCGGATCGACGTTGACGCCCCACCGGCCGGCGCTGCGCACCAAGTTCCTGGCAGGCCTCGCTGGCCTCTTGGCCTCCTTCGCCCCCATCGCGACGGCTCAAGACATCGTTGGCGCTGGTGAGCCCGCCCCCGTCGCCTACGACCTGTCCGTCGGCGGCGCCGTGGTCGGGGAGTTCGGCGTCGCGCTCACGAGGGCCGTGGAGGGAGCCACGGGCGGCGAGGCGCGCTCGCACCTCCAGGTGCCGGGCGCCTTCGACCTCGCGGACCACCTCGTCACCGCCGAGAACGGCGCCGCGCGCAGCTACGTGCTGGCAGGCACGTTCCAGGGCGTGGCGATCTCGATCGAGGTGGCCTTCGCGTCCGACGCCGCCGCCTTCACGATCGAGCAGGCCGGCCAGAAGCAGCAGCTGAGCCTGCCCTTACCCGGCGACGTCTACGTCATGGATAACAACTTCCTAGACGGTATGCAGTTCATCGTCGACCGGGCCGTGGCCAGCGGTGGAGGCCTAGAGGTCGACGTCATCGTGCCTCAGGCAGTCGTCCTGGGTCGCATGACCGTCGCGGCACCCGTGGCGGCGACCGTCAGGTACGGGGGCGCCGACATCGAAGCTCGGCGTGTCGACGCCAGCATGAGCGTCGGCCCGCAGACGGCCACCCTCGTCGCCTACCTGGACGAGGCCGGCGACATCCTGGTGCTGACGTCCGACCCCGGCTCTGCGCGCTTCGAGCGGCGATCGGGAGGCGCGCAGGACGCGGCCACTGCCGCGGCCGCCGCCGCGACCTCCGCCGCGGGTGCCGAGCAGCCGACCGGCGCCGCGACGCTCGCCGCGCAGCAGGAGGCGCTCGCCGCCCTCCTCTCGGAACAGGCCGCGTGCCTCGTCGAGCGTGACGTAGACATCGTCAGCACGGGGGCCGAGCTGGTAGGCAAGCTCACGCTGCCGCTGTCCGCCGCCCACGGAGGCCGACCGGCGCCGACGCTCGTCCTGCTCCCCGGTTCGGGCCCCGTCGACCTCGACGGCAACACCCCGCCGGTGCTCCTCAACAGCGGCTACAAGCAACTCGCCTACGCGCTCGCCTGCCGCGGCTACGGAGTGCTGCGCGCTTCCAAGCTCGGGATTGCGCCGTCGACCGGCGACGGGAACGCCGTCACCATCGCTACCTACGCGCAGAACCTGGCCGACTGGTTCGCCTTCCTGACCGACCAGCCGGGGGTCGACGCGGAGCGCCTCGGCGTCATGGGGCACTCGGAGGGCGGGCTCGTCGCCCTGTACGCGGTAGCAGAGGGTTACGTCTCGCCGGCGGCCGTGGTGCTGCTCGCCAGCCCCGGCAGGCCCCTCGACGTGGTCTTGAAGGAGCAGATCCTGGCTCGCAACGCCGAAGCCGGGGCGACCCAAGAGCAGTTGGCCGGGCTGGCGGCCCAGGTTGACGAGCTCGTAGCGGCTGTCCGCGCGTCGACCGGCGTCGGCCTCGAGCTCACTCCGGAGCTGCAGGCCAACCCGCTCGTCCCGCTCTTCGCCAACGCCGCCGGGCTGCTGCGCAGCGAGTTCGCCGAGGACCCGGCCGCGCTGGCGGCGCGCGTGAGCGCGCCCGTCGCGGTGGTGCAAGGGGAGAAGGACATCCAGATCGCCGTGGGAGATGGAGGGGCCATCGCGGCAGCAGCGCAGCGGGCTGACCTCTTCCTGTTCCCTGACCTGACGCACAACCTCGTCGAGACCAGGGGACCCGCGCTGGGCATGCCGCTCCCGGGCCCAGGCGCGCAGATCTCGAAGACGCTCGTCCAGGTCATCGCCACGTACCTCGCCGGCCACCTGCGGCCTGGCAGGTGAGGTCGGCTTAGCGAGATGGCCGACAAGCACCGCTTCCTCCTGCGGCTCGACCAGAAGGTGCACGCCGCCCTGGAGAAGTGGGCAGCCGACGACCTGCGCAGCCTCAACGCGCAGATCGAGTACCTGCTGGCCGATGCCCTGAAGCGGGCAGGACGGTACAAGGACACGCTGGGGGACGCCCCTGGAAGCCCGAATCCTACGCCGACCGCCCAGGAGGGGCCTACAGCGACCGCGGCCCCCAAGCCGGCGCCGGAGGAGGGTGCGCCGCAGGACGGTGCGTAGCAGGACGGTGCGTAGCAGGACGACGCCTTCCGGAGGGACCCCTTAGCGCCCGGAGTTACGCAAGTAGCGGTCTACGTCGCGGTTGTGGGCCTGCAGGCTCGTGTTGGGGCGGAAGACAGGCACGCCGCCGTCCGTCCCGTGTAGGAAGTAGAGGTACGGCACGCCGTCGGGGTCCAGGCGCTGCGGCTCGAGCACGGCCAGCAGGGCGTCGTGCCCAGGGTTGCCGATCGGGCCCGCCGGAAGGCTCGGCTGGGTGTACGTGTTCCAGGGGGTGTCCTTACGCAGGTCACCTGCGAGCGCGTCCAGCTCCGGTAGGGCCTTCCCGAGCCCGTACGCCACGGTAGGGTCTGACTGCAGCGGCATGCCGTCGTCCAGCCGGTTGCGGAAGACCCCGGCGATGACGGGCATCTCCTCGGCCGACGCCGCCTCGGCCTGGACCATGCTGGCCAGCGTCACCCAGTCGTGGACCCGCAGACCGCTGTCGGCGAGCTTCGCGACGACCTCACCAGACAACTCGTCCTCGAAACGGCTCACCAGGGCGGCGAGGGCCTGCGACGCGCTCGTGCGCACCGGCAGGTCGTAACTGGCGGGGAAGAGGTAGCCCTCGAGCGTGGCGCCCTCCGGAAGCCCAGGGGGGGCCAACTCGCCCGGCGAGCGGACCAACGCGGCCAACTCCAGTTCGTCTCCGAGCCCGTTGGCGGCCAGCCGGGCCACGATGGCTTCCGCGCGCCAGCCTTCGGGGATCACGATGCGTACCGTGCGCGGCCGCCCGCCCGCCGCCAGTGTCGCGGCGATCTCGCGGCTGCTCATGGCCGGCGCCAGGTCGTAGAGCCCCTCGCCCATCTTGCGGTCGAGGTCGGTGAAGCGCAGGAGTAGTTCGAACGCCAGCGCGGAACGCACGAGGCCGGCCTGCTCGAGGGCGTCGGCTATCCGGGCGCCGCCCCAGCCGGGCAGGACCTCGAACTCCATGGTGGCGGTCGTGGCGCTCACGGGCGAGAGGACGAAGCGTACGGCACTCAGCCCGAGCGCCACGAGCACTATCACGACCAACAACCCAAGCATCAGGCCACGGCCGCGGCGTTTCCGCGGTCGCGCGGACTCCGGGGGGGTTCCGGCGGCTCCGGCGTCGCTCACTCTGGTCCTCCGACGGGGCCGCCAAGGCGCCTTAGGTACGACTCGAGGATCTGGACGGCGGCGGCCTCGTCCAGGAGCCCCTTCTCCTGCCTGCGCGACCGCGGTAGGTCGGAGTCGCTGACCTGTCTCTGCGCGATGCGCGTGGTTAGGCGCTCGTCCTCGAAGACCACGTCTGCTCCGGCCTCGGCCAGGGCGGCGGCGAACCGCCGCACGCGCTCCGTCTGGGGCGACTCGCTGCCGTCGAGCCTCACGGGGATGCCGACCACGATGGCCGCCGCCCCCTCCTTCTCGACCAACGCCAACACGGCTGGGACGTCCTTGCGTGTTCCCTGGCGGCCTAGCGCGCCGCGGCCGAAGGCGAGGAGCGAGCCGACAGTGCCGGCGGCGACGCCGATGCGTGCGTCGCCGACGTCGAGGGCGAGCAGCTTGGCGCCGGTCGGCAGCCGACCGCCCTGGCGACTGGCGGGGCGGTCGGGCGCGGACGGCGGGTCCGCGGGTGGCTGTCCCGCGGCCTCAGCCACGCAGCCAACTCTCCACGACCTGCGCCAACCCGTCCTCCGAGTTGGGCGGCCCGAGCACGTCGGCCACTTCCGACGCCTCCTGCTCGGCGTTGCCCATCGCCACGCCGACGCCCGCCCACGCGAGCATGCCGCGGTCGTTGTTCTGGTCGCCGAACGCGGCCACCTCGGCAGGCGACACGCCCAGCTCGCCGCAGACCCACGCCAACGCGAGGCTCTTGTCGACCTGCCGGTCCTGGACCTCCAGCAGGAAGGGGAGGCTCCACATCCCGGTGAGCTCGAGCCCCGCCAACTCGGCCGCCAGGCGCGATGGGTGCAGGACCTCGTGCACTACGTTCAACTTGATGATCCGTTGGTCGAAGAACCGCTCCAGCGGCCCGACGGCCAGTGGCGGGCCGCCGCGGTAGAGGTGGGCGACGTTGCCGACGGGTCGCTCGGCGTCGACCCCGGAAGCTGGCTCGAGGAACCAACCGTCCGCAGTCTCGAGACCAAGGCTCGCTTCGGGAGCGAACGCGCGCATCCTCGCCAGCGCCTCGGCCGCGGCGCCGACGCCGAGCTCTCGAACGAGCTTGAACTCATCGCGCCAGAGCATGGCGGCGCCGTTGTACGCCACGACGGTATCGACGACACCGAGTTCCATGGCGATTGGCACGGAAGTGCGCAGCGGCCTCCCCGTGGCGAGAACGACGTTGGCGCCACGCGCGGTGGCCTGTCGAAGCGCCGAGACCGTGCGCTCGCTCACCGTGCCGTCGGGCCCGAGCAGCGTACCGTCCATGTCGCAAGCGATCAGCCTCGGGAAAGCCGTCCCGGATGGTAGAGGCGGCGGGGAGCCGGTGAACGGTGCTGGGTTCCGCATGCTTGGCGTCGCCGGCGGCTCAGGCGCCGGGCGAGCTGCTCGTAGGACCGCTCGTTGAGACGCCCTCGGCCAACGCAGGGCCGACGGCGGCCAGTGCCTCGCCCAACCTGCCGGCGTCCTTCACGCCGGCCTGTGCCATGTCGGGGCGGCCGCCGCCGCTCCCGCCCACGCTCGTCGCGGCGGCCCGCGCGATGCGGCCGGCGTTGGCCCCCCGTTCCTGCGCCGCCTTGGAGACCTTCACGACGAGCGCGTTGCCCGAGGCGACCGCCACCACGTCGGCTCCGCTCTTCGTGAGGAGCGAGTCGGCGGCGTTGCGCAGCGCGTTGGCGTCGAGCCCGTCGAGCAGCGCCGTCAGGTAACGGTAACCCCCGGCCTCTCGCGTCTCGCCGGCAGAGGCGCTCGCGTTCGTCTGGGCCGCCGCAAGGCGGTCGCGCAGGCGCGCGGCCTCCTTGAGCGCTTCCTTGTGGTCCGCTTGGAGCTTGGCGAGGCGCTCTTCCAGCTCGGCCGGGCGCCCGCCCAGGTGCGCCGCGAGGCGTCCCTGGGTGTCGCGGAGTTCCTGGAGGTAGCGCAACGCCGACGCGCCTACTCGCGCTTCGATGCGCCGCACGCCGGACGACACCGCCTCCTCGGCGACGATGACGAACGGGCCGATCTGGCCCGTCCTCGTGACGTGCGTGCCGCCGCACAGCTCGCGCGACACAGCGTGAGACGGCGCGCCAATGCTCACCATGCGCACGTTCTCGCCGTACTTCTCGCCGAAGAGCATCATGGCCCCCGCGGCACGGGCCTCCGCGATGGGCACCACGCGCCACTCTACGGGCACGTCCGCCTGGATCCACTGGTTCGCCAGCTCCTCGACCCGGCGCTGCTCGCTCGGGCTCACGGCATGCGGGTGCGAGAAGTCGAAGCGCAGCCTGTCGGCCGCGACGAGCGAGCCGGCCTGCGCGACGTGCGAGCCGAGCACGCTGCGCAGCGCGGCATGCAGGAGGTGCGTGGCGGAGTGGTGTTTCTCCGTCTCGCGCCGCGCCGGGTCCACGCGCGCCACGACGCGCTGACCGCGCGTCAGGGTCCCGCGCACGACGCGGGCGTGGTGCAGCGTAAGGCCGTGGCGCGACTTGCTCGTGCCGCTCACGACGGCCTTGCCACCCTCCCACTCGAGCACCCCGGCGTCGCCGACCTGCCCGCCGCCCTCGGGGTAGAAGGGCGTGCGGTCCAGGATCACCGTGCCGGTGGCGCCTTCGCGCAGCGCGTCGGTCTCCTCTGCGGCGTCGCCCGGCGTGACGAGCGCGGCGACCATGGCCTCGCTCTCCGTCTCGTGGTAACCCAGGAACTCCGTCTCGCCGATCCGCCCGGCCACCTTGCCGAGCGCGTCGGACGTCGCGGCGAAGAGCTCGCGCCCCACGGTGCCGCCGCGCGACAGCTCGCGTGCGTGCTCGCGCGCCGCCTTGTAACCTTCGGCGTCCACCTCGACGCCCCGCTCGGCCGCCATCTCGCTCGTCAGGTCGAGGGGGAAGCCGTACGTCTGCCAGAGGTCGAACGCCACGTCGCCGGGCAGGACGGAACCGCGCAGTTCGTCCAGGAGCACGCCGACGCGGTGGATGCCAGCCTCGAGCGTTCGCAGGAACTGGTCCTCCTCGGCGTGGATTATGCCCTTGACACGCTCGGCGCCATCCTTCAGCTCCGGGTACGGCTCGCCCATCGCCTCGACGACCTGGTCGACGAGCGAGTGCAGGACGGGCTCACGCAAGCCGAGCAGCCAAGCGTGGCGCGAGGCGCGGCGCACGAGCATCTTCACGACGTAGCCCGCGCCGTCGTTCGCCGGGAGCACGCCGTCGGTGATGGCGAACGTCACGGCGCGTAGGTGATCGGCGATGACGCGGTGCGAGACCGACGCCTTGCCCTCGTACGGCACGCCCGAGAGGGCCGCGACGCGGCGGATGGTCGGCTGGAAGAGCTCGGTGGCGTAGGCGTCCTCTAGCCCGGTCATGACCGCGGCTAGGCGCTCGAAGCCCAAGCCCGTGTCGATGTTCTTCTGGGGCAGGGGTTCCAGGTGGCCGCCGTCGCGCCGGTCGAACTGCGTGAACACCAGGTTCCAGAACTCTATGTAGCGGTCGCCCGAGCCCGTGTTCGGCCCGGACTCGCCTACCGTACCGAAGTCGGGGCCGCGGTCGTAGAAGATCTCGGAGCATGGTCCGCACGGACCGTTCGGGCCCTTGCTCACGGCGTTGGCGGGCCAGAAGTTGTCGTCCTCGCCCCAGCGCGAGATGCGCTCGGCCGGCACGCCGACCTGCTCGTTCCAGATGCGGAACGCCTCGTCGTCGTCCTGGTACACGGTGACGTACAGCCGCTCCGGGTCGAGGCCGAGGTACTCGCTCGAGGTCGCGAACTCCCACGCCCAGGCGGCCGCCTCGGCCTTGAAGTAGTCGCCGAACGAGAAGTTGCCCATCATCTCGAAGAACGAGTGGTGGCGGAGCGTGCGCCCGACGTTCTCGATATCGTTGATGCGCAGGCACTTCTGCGCCGTGGTCACGCGGTGCCACGTGCCATCGACGCCCGCGAACTTGGGCGTGGCGCCGAGGAAGTACGGCTTGAACTGCACCATGCCCGCGCTCGTGAACATGAGGGTGGGGTCGTCGCTCTTGAGCGAGGCGGACGGGTGGATCAGGTGGCCGCGCGCCTGGAAGAAGCGCAGGTACTTCTCGCGCAGTTCGTTTATCTGTTGGATGCCGTTCACCACGAGGTGCCTCCGGGAGTAACCGAGGGGTAAGTATACCCGCCCGCCCCGGCATCATCGGAAGGCGGGCGGGGCGTTCTCCGGCGCGGTAACCTCGCTGGACATGTCGAGCCAGCCCGCGGCACTCAAGCCACTCACCGGCAAGCCCGTCACTCGCAGGGCCGTACTCTGGGCCGCCATCGCGGCCTTCTTCCTCATCGGGGCGGTGCAGGCGCTCTATGGCCCGGCCTTCCCGCTCCTCCGCGAGCGCTTCGGCATCGGCCTCGAGCAGGTGAGCATCGTTGTGAGCGCCCAGTTCCTTGGGGCCTTCGCAGGCATCGTCCTCTCGGGCTTCTTCCTGCGGGCCCTCGGCTACCGCCGCGTGCTCCTCGCCGCCTGCGTCGCGCTCGCCCTCGGCGTCGGCGTGGTCGCCGTCGCCCCCGTGTGGCTGGCCGTGCTCGGCGGCGCCGTGCTGGCCGGTATCGGGGCCGGGCTGCTCAACGTGACTGGCAACCTGCTCATCGCGGTCGCGTTCCGCCCGACGGCGGCGCCGGCTCTCAACATCATCAACGCGGCCTTCGGCGTTGGCGCCGTCGTCGGTCCGCTCCTCGTCACGGTAACGGAGCCCCATTACGGCTGGGCCTTCGCCGCGGCCGCCCTCGTGGCGATCCTCTTGCTGCCCTGGTTCACCCGGCTCAGCGTGCCTGGAGCGGCGCCACCAGAACGTGGCGCCGCTCCCGTGGCATGGGGCAGCCTGGCCGCGTTCGTGCTCCTCTACGTCTTCTACGTCTCCGCCGAGGTAGGGGTCACGTCGTGGGAGACGGAGTACCTCACGCCCAGTTTCGGCACGCGCGCTGCGGCCTTCACTTCGCTCTACTGGCTGGCCATCACGGCAGGGCGCCTACTGGCCGCACCGTTGTCCGCCCGCATCCGGACGCACCACTTCGTGCTGGGCGCGACCGTCGCCACCCTCGTCTTCATGGTGGCCGCGCACCGCGTCGAGAGCGCGCCCATCGCGTTCGTGCTCGTCGGGTTGAGCCTCGCGCCCATCTTCCCGACCGCTTTGGCGTGGCTCACCGAGGTCTTCCCGCAGCGCGCCGAGCAGGTCACGCCCGTCGTGGTGGCCGCCGCCAACCTCGGACCGGCCCTAAGCTCGCCCGTCATCGGCGCCGTCGTTCATGCGGGCGGCGTACAGGTCGTGCCGACGGCGCTGTCCGCCATGACCCTGGCGCTGCTGCTCACGGTCGTGTGGTTGTGGGTCGCCACCAAGGGCCGAGCCTGACCAGCGCCTGCAGGGCGACGAGCAGGGGTCCGAGGCTCGTTAGCGCCGTGGCGTAGAGCACCCACGGACCGGACAGCGCGCTTGGCCAGACCGGTGTCAGCGTGATTAGCGCCCCGACCATGCCGCCGACTGCGACGACGAAGGCCCCGGCGCCCTTGAAGGCGCCGGGGCCGATGGTCGTGCGGGCCCCGTACAGAAGCGAGAAGCTCACCGCTCCGAGCAGGAACGCATGCAAGAAGAGGACGTGGAAAGGCGCGGCCATGAGTTCCGCGCGCACCGGGGGCAGCGCGCCGGCCAACTCGACCGTGCCCTTGAGCGCCAGCAGCGCGAGGGCGAGCTGCCTCAGCCATAGGGTGCTGCCGCTCAGCCCAGCCTTGGCGTCGACCGGCCAGGCGCCCCGAACGAGCAGCAGCCAGGCGAGCGCCGCGAGGGCGCTCGCGACGGCGTCGAAGCCGGCAGGCCACTGCCAGCCGAGACCGTCGGTGGCGAAACGGGCGGCGCTGCGCACGGCGATGGCGGCCACGAGCGACCAGGTCAACAGGCCGACGGGGGATCGGCTCAGCCGCGCGGAAGGCGCGTGCCTGGCCGCCAGGCCCAGGACGGCGAGACCGAACCAACCGTCCGCGAAGCAGGTCAGGAACCAGTCCACCAGCGCGAGCATCATGGGCCGCGCGACCTGTCCGCTCATGCCGAGGTAGGCGAGGGCGGCGATGGCGACCGTGCTGACGACGATCATGGCCACGGCGCCGTCGAGCAGCCGCAGCACCGGCCCGCGCCTCACGCGCCACGTGGCGACCAGGTAGACGGCCACGAAGAGGTACCAGGCGATGCCGTTGGCACCGGAGACCATCATCGAGATCGGTAGGGCCTTCGAACCGACCACCATGAGGTGGTAGCCGCTCTTCAGGAACGGGACGTAGGTCGCCAGCCCGCTGAAGGCGGCCAACGCGGCCGTGAAGCCGAAGAGGCGGGGCCGCAGGCCCCTGCCGGCGAGGTAGGCGCCGACGAGCAGGATGAGGACGGGCGTCACCCACGAGAAGAACATCAGGTGGGAATGGGCGTGCCTGACGTACTCGAGCACGCCGGGCAGCGCGTAGACGAGCTTGAAGCGGTAGTAGGCGCCCGTGCCGGCGGCCAGCACGAAGCAACCGAGCGCCAGGCCCCAGACCCAGCGAGCCTTCACGGCGGTCAGCCTTGCATCTTGAGCAGGCGCCTCAGCTCCGCCAGGAACGCCGCCTCGTCGTCGCTGATGCTGCCCCAGAACCCGCCGGACGCCTTGGCGACGCGCTCCGCCAGTTCGAAGAGGAACGTCTTGAACTCGGCAGCCTCCTCGTCGTCGTGGAGCGCCTCGCCGACCTGTGCCAGGCGCGCGAGCAACCGTTCCTTGGTGAGCGGCTCGTCGTCACCCTCGCGCTCGCCCTCCGAGGACGTGTGATCGAAGAGGTCGGAGATGAGAGCGTTGTGCGCGTACTTGCGTTGGGCGTCGTAGAGGTAGCGGCCAGCGGCCATCACCTCGCGGTAGTAGGCGATCACGCCGGTGCGGTCGGCCGTGACGGTAGCCAGGAGCACCTCTGCCGCCGCGTCGAGCAGGCGCGCGCGGATGGCTGGTGGGTAGTCGCTCATGGCGCGATCATCGCACGCCGCGCCGCCGCGCGCTGCTCCGGGTCACACGAGGGGGCGCCTC
>JBDZVI010000025.1:0-24268 GCA_040255585.1 Deinococcaceae bacterium | reverse complement strand
CACGACGATGAACACGACGATGACGATGAGGAACATCGACACCTCGGCCCAGCGGCGGAACTGCAGGCGCTGGATGAGCGGGAGGCCGATGCCGCCCGCGCCGACCATGCCGAGGACGGCGGCGGAGCGCAGGTTGATCTCGAACCGGTACAGCACGTTGGAGGCGAACTCTGGCAGCACCTGGGGCACGACGGCGAAGAGGAACGTATGGAGTTGGTTGCCACCGGCGGCGCGGATGGCCTCCATGGGTCCCTGGTCGATCCCCTCGATCACGTCGGAGAAGACCTTGCCGAGGTAGCCGATGGAGTGGATGCCCATCGCCATGATGCCGGCCGTGGGGCCGGGGCCGGCCGCGGCCACGAAGATGACGGCGAGGACGATCTCCGGGAACGTGCGTACGGCGACCAGCAAGGCCTTGCCCGGCAGCGCCCAGCGCGTCCCGCCGAGCAGGTTGCCGGCCGCGAGGAACGACAGCGGGAAGGCGAGCAAGGCGCCGAGCGCCGTGCCGAGGATGGCCATGAAGAACGTGACCACCATCGAGTTCCACGCCAGCTTGAAGACCGCGGTCTCCGGCCGCACGAGGCCGCGCAGGAGCGGTAGTGCGTTGCGCTGCAGCCCGGTGGCGACGCGCGCCCAGGTGGGCAGGCTCATGGTGGCGATGGCCAGGACGAACAGGGCCACGAGGAGGAGGACGCCGCCTATGAGCAGCGTGCGGTTCCGGCGCACATGCGCCGGCGCGGGCGGTACCACGGTGGGGACGGGGCGAGTGGTGTCCATGGCGCGCTAGATGAGCCGCGAGCGGGCCCAGACGCTGAGCCCGTCTATGGCGAGTACGACGATGAAGATGACGAGGATGAGGGTGCCGAGGCCAGGGTAGTCGAAGAAGTTCATGTAGGTCTGGAGCAGCACCCCGATGCCGCCGGCGCCGACGAAGCCGATGACGACGCTGGCGCGCACGTTGATCTCGAACACGTAGAGCATGTAGGAGACCATGGTCGCGGCGATCTGTGGGACGACGGCGAAGAGGATCGTCCGGTTGCGGCCGGCGCCGACGGCTTTCAGCGCCTCCAGCGGCCCCGGGTCGATGGACTCGACGGTCTCGGAGCCGAGCTTGGCGAGCACGCCGACGGAGAAGAGGGTGAGCGCGACGACCCCTGGGAGTGCGCCCAGACCAAGCACGGCCACGAAGAGGGCGGCCCACAGGAGGTCGGGGATGCTGCGCAGCACCGTCAGGAGCGTGCGGGCTATCCACATGCTCACGGGGTCGAAGGCCGTGTTGGCCGACGCGAGGAACACCAGCGGGATCGCGATGATGGCCCCGATGATCGTAGCGACGTAGGCGATCTGGATGGTCTGCAGCAGCGGCGGCCATATCTGCGGCAGGGCCGTTAAGTCCGGGGCCATGCGGCCGAAGAACCGGAAGAAGTCGGAGGCGCCCGTGAAGAGCGCCCCGAGGTTGAACTTGGTCTGGCCGAAGGCGAAGACGAAGAGGGCGACCACCAGCGCGAGCGTCACCAACGACTTGACGCGACCCGTGGCGCGCGGCAGCGCGACCGCCTGGTCAGGCACCGCGCAGGTCCTTGTCGTCGATGGGGCGACCGTAGATCTCCTCGAAGGCGGCGTCCGTCGCCTCCGTAGGCGTGCCGTCGAAGACGACGACGCCGTCGCGCATGCCGATGATGCGATCGGCGTAGTCGCGGGCCATGTCGATGAAGTGAAGGTTGACCATCGTGGTGATGCCGTCTTCGCGCGCGATGCGCTTGAGGTCGGACATCACGGCGTGCGACGTGGGTGGGTCGAGGCTGGCGACGGGCTCGTCGGCCAGCATCACGCTCGGGCGTTGGGCGAGGGCCCTTGCGATGCCGACCCGCTGCTGCTGCCCGCCGGAGAGGGCGTCGGCCCGCACGTAGGCCTTCTCCGGGATGCCTACGCGGGCGAGGCAGTCGTGCGAGTAGGCCTGGTCGGCCTTCGGGAAGGCGCTCAGCACGCCGCGCCAGGCAGGCAGGTCGCCGAGGCGGCCGGAGAGCACGTTGCGGATGACGCTCGAGCGCTTCACGAGGTTAAAGGTCTGGAAGATCATGCCGATGTCCGACCGCGCCGCCCTGAGAGCGGAGCCGCGGGCGTGCGTAACGTCGACGTCGTTCACCACGACGCGCCCCGACGATGGCACCACCAGGTTGTTGACCGTGCGGATCAGGGTCGACTTGCCCGCGCCCGACAGGCCGACCACCACGACGAACTGCCCTCGCGGGATGTCGATGGTGACACCCTTGAGCGCCTTTAGGCCGGTCTTGTAGACGACCTCGACGTTCTCGAACGCGATGTGTCTGGCGGACGCTTGCCGCGCCGCGGCTTGCCCACCAGCCGCTTGCCCCGCCGCCGGTTGCCCCACAGGTTGTCCGTCTTGTTGTCCCACGAGGCCCCAACGCTACACGGAAACGGGCGGCCGGGTCTATATCCCGGCCGCCCGTTCCTCGGGGCATGCGCCCCGAGGTCTCCGAAGCTCAGCGCTGGAAGGTCTTGGAGACCTCGCGCACGATGTCGTATGCGGAAGCGTCGACGCGAGCGAACTCGGTGACGTTGAAGAGGGTGCTGGTCAACGCCTTGCCTTCCGGCGTGTTGGCGATGTCGATGAGCGCCTGGGTGATCTGCTCGACGAGCTGCGGGTCGAGGCCCTTGCGGACGACGGCGCCGTCGTTGGGGATGTAGTCGGAATAGCCGAGGATGCAGACGACGTCCTTGACGTCGGGGTAGTCGCCCTCGATGGTCTCGCGGCCGTCGGAGCCGGGGGAGCCACCGAACGTGACGGACACGTCGACGTCACCGTTGTAGACGGCGAGGGCCGCGGCGTCGTGCGAGCCGGCGAAGATGGCGGTCATCTCCGTGTTCGGGTCGATGCCGTACGTGTTCTTGAGGGTCACGAACGGGAACTGGTAGCCCGAGGCGGAGCCGGGGTCGACGAACGCGATCGTCTTGCCGCGCAGCTGTTCGAAGGTCGTGATCCCGCTGTCGCAGCGCACGTTGAACTGCGCGCGGTACGACGTCGCGCCCTGACGGACGGAGGCGAGGATGACCTCGGCGCCGTAGTTGTCTACCGCCTGGACGAGCGCGGCTGGCCCGAACAGGCCGATGTCGACGCGGCCCGTGCCGACTGCTTCGACTAGGCCGACGAAGTTCGTCGAGACGAACGTCTCGACAGGGATGACGAGACGCTCGGACAGCATGGCGGCGATCGGGTCGAGGCTGTCGACGATGGCGTCGGCCTCGCGGCTCGGGACCATGCCAAGCACGAGTTTGCTCGGGATGTCGCCCTGCGCAGCTGCCATGCCCGAGAAGAGCGTGACGGCCAGGACGAACGCGATCGTAGTTGAGATGAGTCGCTTCACTTATCGCCTCCGAAAGTGGTGTTCGAGGCTCAGCTCGACCCGCGGGCCAACCCGTATGCGGTCCCTCGCTGCTGCCTTCGCGGGGGGAAGCTTAGCACGGTGTCCAGACGGTCGAGGCTCATGATCCGTTGAGGGAACCGGGTCACCCGGCCGGGGTGGCCCGGTCCGGCTGGGGTGGCCCGGCCGGTCAGAGTGGCCGGGCGCCGGTCCCTATGGCGACGGCGGCGGCCACGAGGGCGTCCGTGGAGGAGACGAGCGGGGTCGGACCGAGCTCGGCCTGGGTCAGCACGAGCGGCACCTCGGTGCAGCCGGCCACCACGACCTCAGCGCCCTGAGCGACGAGTTCGCAGGCGATGGCGCGCATGCCCGAGCGCACCTCGGGGCCGGCGTCGCCGCCCTTGATGCGATACAGGAGCGCCATGAAGCGCTCGCGGAGCTCGCCCCGAGGCTCGAGCGTGGCCACGCCGTGGCGGGCGAACTCGGTGGCGTAGAGTCGCGCGTCCTGTGCGCCGGCGGCCGCGAGCACGCCCACACGCCGGAGCCCCGGCGCGGCGGCCATGGCCGCCGCCGCGGTCTCCTCGATGATGCTCACGAGCGGCACTCCCACCGCCGCGCGGACGGCCGGCGCGTACGCGTGCGCGGCGTTGCAGACCATGAAGAGCGCCTCGGCCCCGGCGGCCGCGAGGCGCGTCGCCATGCCGATCAACTGCGGCTCCGGGCTCGGACCCGTGCCGGCTATGGCCTCGTTGCGGTTCGGCGTGGTCGGGTCGGCGTCGATGAGCACGTGGAGGTGATCCTGGTCGCGCGCCGCGGGAGTGGCGGCGACCAGCTTGGCGTAGAAGTCCACCGTGGCGGCCGGCCCGAGCCCGCCCATGACGCCGATGACACGCCGCGCGCCCATCAACCGGCCAGGACGTCCTGGTAGGCGTAGAGCGCCGGGCTGCCGCCCGTGTGCAGGAAGACGACGTTGTCGTGGCGCCCGAAGGCGCCGCTCCGCACCAGGTCGATGAGTCCGGCCGCAGCCTTGCCCGTGTACACGGGGTCGAGGAGTACGCCATCAAGCCGCGCGAAGAGCTTGACGGCCTCGATCATGCCGTCGGTAGGCAGCGAGTAGCCTTCGCCAACGTAGTCGTCGAGTACGACGACGTCGTCCGACGTGGGCAGGAAGCGCGAGCCGGCCAGCTCCGCCGTCGCCCGCGCGAGGCCGAGGATCTTCTCCTCCTGCGGTGCCTTGGCCGCGCGCACGCTGATGCCCGTGACCGGCACGCCGGCGCTCGTTCCCGTCAGGCCGGCCACGACGCCGGCGTGCGTGCCGCCGCTGCCGCTGGCCGTCACGAGGTGGTCGATGCGCAAGCCCGTCTCGAACGCCTGCTGCATGAGCTCCTGCGCACAGCTCACGTAGCCGAGCGCGCCGAGGGTGTTCGAGCCGCCGCCGGGGATGACGTAGGCCGACCGCCCCTGCGCCGCCAGGTCAGCGGCCACCTCGGTCATCCTGGCCATGAGGTCGGTGCCGGCAGGCACGACGGTGACGGCCTCAACGCCGAGGAGGCCGAAGAGGAAGTTGTTGCCGCTGGCCTCGGCGGAGTAGCTGTTCGCGACGCGCTCCTCGAGGACCAGGCGGCAGGCCAGTCCCTCCTTCACGGCCGCGGCGAGCGTCAGGCGGCAGTGGTTCGACTGCACGGCGCCGGTGGTGACGAGCGTGTCGGCGCCCTTCTCGATGGCGTCGGCGACGAGGAACTCGAGCTTGCGCGTCTTGTTCCCGCCGCCAGCGAGACCCAGGAGGTCGTCGCGCTTGATCCAGAGGTTCGGCCCGCCCAGGTGGGCGCTCAGTCGCGGGAGCGGTTCGAGGGGCGTGGCGCCCGCCGTGTAGCGGCGGCGCGGGAAGTCGGTGAGCTTCATGGTTCGCCTCCATGGGGCGGCTCGCGGATGGCACCAGCGCAAAGTCCGACCCAGACGCCAGTGTATGCTCCGCCCATAGGAGAGAAGGCATGACCATCTCGCGTGACGTAGAACCAAGGCTCGAGCGGGCCGTAGGTCACGACTCGCCCCTGCCGCGCAACGAGGGCACGGCCCTCGAGCTCGACTGGGTCGAGAGCGTGCGCGTCAACCTCAGCGCCGTCGAGCGCCGCGCCGCGACCCTCACCACGCGCCGCAGCGTCAAGAAGGACTGGCAGGCCGCGTGGCTCCTCAAGGCCGTCACGCTCATCGACCTGACGACGCTGGCGGGCGACGACACTCCGGGTCGCGTGCGGCGCCTCTGCGCCAAGGCCATGCACCCCGTGCGCCAGGACCTGCTGGACGCGCTCGGTGTCGGCGACTTGCGCATCACCACGGGTGCCGTGTGCGTCTATCACGACATGGTGCCGGCCGCCGTCGCCGCGCTCGGCAACTCCGGCGTGCCCGTCGCGGCCGTCTCCACGGGCTTCCCGGCCGGTCTCTCACCCCTCGAGACGCGCATCGAGGAGATCCGCCGCTCCGTCGCGGCCGGCGCCGCCGAGATCGACATCGTCATCTCGCGCCGCCACGCCCTCACGCACGACTGGGAGGCGCTCTACGAGGAGCTGCGACTGTTCAGGCAGGCGTGCGGCCCGGCGCACATGAAGGCCATCCTCGCCACTGGCGAGCTCGGCACCCTCCGCAACGTCTACCGCGCGAGCCTCGTAGCCATGATGGCCGGCTCCGACTTCATCAAGACGTCGACCGGCAAGGAACCCGTCAACGCCACCCTACCCGTCAGCCTCGTCATGGCGCGCGCCATCCGCGAGTACTCGGAGCGGACGGGCGTCGCAGTCGGTTTCAAGCCGGCCGGCGGGCTGCGCACCGCCAAGGACGCCCTAGCGTGGCTCATCCTCATTAAGGAGGAGTTGGGGCGCCGCTGGCTCGAGCCGGACCTCTTCAGGATCGGCGCCAGCTCGCTGCTGGCCGACATCGAGCGCCAGCTAGAGCACCATGTGACCGGCCGCTACTCCGCCACGTACCGCCACCCGCTCGGCTGATGGCCTGGGCCGCCCGTCCGCGCGGATCCGGCCGTGCGACAGGCACGCCTGCCGACTTAAGGAGTCTTTGAGAGATGAGCGTGAAGGAGATCTTCGAGACGATGGACTACGGTCCGGCTCCCGAGGCGGCGGACGTCGCCAACGCCTGGCTGGAGCGTCACGGTAGGCGCCTCGGTCACTTCATCGGCGGGCGCTTCGTCAAGCCGTCCACGGGCGAGACGTTCGCCACTCATCATCCGGGCGACGGCAAGGAACTGGCCCAGGTCGCGCAGGGCGACGAGCGCGACGTCGCGAAGGCCGTCAAGGCGGCCAGGGCGGCGCTGCCGGCCTGGCGCGACCTCGGCGGCCCCGGCCGGGCCCGCTACCTATACGCTCTCGCCCGCCACGTGCAGAAGCATGCGCGGCTCCTCGCGGTCCTCGAGTCGCTCGACAACGGCAAGCCCATCCGCGAGACCCGCGACCTCGACGTGCCCCTGGTGGCGCGCCACTTCTACCACCACGCCGGCTGGGCGCAGCTCCTCGATCGGGAGTTCCCTGATCATGAGGGCGTCGGAGTCTGCGCGCAGATCATCCCCTGGAACTTCCCGCTCCTCATGCTCGCTTGGAAGGTGGCCCCCGCCCTCGCGGCCGGCAACACCGTCGTGTTGAAGCCGGCCGAGTTCACGCCTCTCACGGCGCTGCTCTTCGCGGAGCTCGCGAACGAGGTCGGCCTGCCTGCCGGCGTCTTCAACGTCGTGACGGGCGATGGGCGCACGGGCGCCGCGCTCGTCGACGCCGACGGTATCGACAAGGTCGCGTTCACGGGCTCGACCGAAGTGGGGCGCATCATCCGCCGCGCGACGGCCGGGCGCGGCATCAAGCTATCGCTGGAACTCGGCGGCAAGTCGCCGTTCATCGTCTTCGAGGACGCCGACCTCGACAGCGCCGTCGAGGGCGTCGTGGACGCCATCTGGTTCAACCAGGGCCAGGTCTGCTGTGCTGGCAGCCGCCTCCTCGTCCAGGAGAGCGTCGCCAAGCGCATCGAGGCCAAGCTCATCGCCCGCATGGAGACGTTGCGCGAGGGGCCGTCGCTCGACAAGGGTATCGACATCGGCGCGATCATCGCGCCCGTCCAGCTCTCCAAGATCGAGCGCCTCGTCGACCAGGGCCGAGCCGAAGGCGCGCGGTGCTACCAGCCGAGCTGGAGCGCCCCCAAGGACGGCTGGTACTACCCGCCGACCCTCTTCACCGAGGTCTCGCCGGCCGCCGTCATCGCCCAGGAGGAGATCTTCGGGCCGGTGATCGTCAGCCTCACGTTCCGCACCCCGGCCGAGGCCGTCGAGTTGGCCAACGACACGCGCTACGGCCTCGCCGCGAGCGTGTGGACGGAGAACGTCAACCTGGCGCTTGACGTGGCGCCAAAGCTCAAGGCGGGCGTCGTGTGGGTCAACTGCACCAACCAGTTCGACGCGGCCGCCGGCTTCGGCGGCTACCGCGAGAGCGGCTTCGGGCGCGAGGGCGGTAGGGAGGGGATGTTCGAGTACCTCAAGCCCAAGTACGAGGCTAGGTTGGCTCGCTACGCGAGCGCGGACCTCGTGCCGCCCGCGTCGGCCTCGGACCTCGAGGCCGGACTAGGTGGCGGGTTGGAGGCCGCTGCGGCTTTCGCCCCAATCGACCGCACGCCGAAGCTCTACATCGGCGGCAAGCAGAAGCGCCCCGACGGCAACTACTCCTACCCGGTCGTGAGCGCGGCCGGTGCGCGCGTCGGCGACGCCCCCCTGGGCAACCGCAAGGACATCAGGGACGCCGTCGAGGCCGCGGTCAAGTCCACCGCCTGGACCCAGGCGACGGCCCACGCTCGCGCCCAGGTCCTCTACTACGTGGCCGAGAACCTGGCCGTGCGCGCTCCCGAGTTCGAGGAGCGCCTGCGCAGCCTGGTCGGCGGCACGCGCAAGTCCGCCGGTCGCGAGGTGGAGAAGAGCGTCGAGCGCCTGTTCTCCGCCGCCGCCTACGCCGACAAGTACGACGGTCGCGTTCACCCGACCCCCATGCGCAACGTGACGCTGGCCATGAACGAGCCGTACGACGTCCTCGCGATCGTGTGCCCGGACGAGGCTCCGCTCCTCGCGTTCGTGTCGCTCGTAGCGCCCGCGCTGGCCATGGGCAACCGCGTGGTCGTCGTGCCGAGCGCGCGCTGGCCGCTACTCGCCACCGACCTCTATCAGGTGTTCGACACGTCCGACGTGCCCGGAGGCGCCGTGAACATCGTGACGGGCGTGCGCGACGAGCTGGCCAGGGTCCTCGCCCAACACGACGCCGTCGAGGCCATGTGGTACGTGGGCTCGGCCGAGGGCAGCGCCATGGTGGAGCGTGAGAGCGCCGGCAACCTCAAGGCCACGTGGGTGAACTCCGGCAAGGCGCGCGACTGGTACGACGACGCCCAGGCCGCCGGCCCGGAGCTCCTTCGGCGGGCGGTGCGCGTCAAGAACATCTGGGTGCCGTACGGCGAGTGAGGTCGTCGGCCCGGGCTCGAGCGTTCGCTTTCGGTTAAGGAACTGCGTAGCCGCCGCTAAGCCATGGCCGGCCGACTCTGGTTAACATCCTGTCGTTTGCCGCACGCCGGTCGCAGCAGCTACCGGCTCGACGGTGACAGGTCGTGAGTGGCTTCGGGTCGCTCGGCCGATAGAGGGCCGAGGGCCGGCGGGAAGCCGGAGAGGCAGTGTCAGATGTCCAAGTTCGCCAAGCTTCTATTGGCCGCGGTCGTGGCGTTCGGTTTCGGGGCGGCGTTCGCCCAGGACCAGGAGCCGACCGTCGAGTTCACCCTGCACGGCGGGATCGGCACGGCCGGTTTCCAGTTCACCGGAGTCGGTGGCGATATCGATGGCGTTGTGAACCCCGACCTCAACGTCAAGGTGGGCGACGTCGTCAAGGTCACCATCATCAGCGACGGCATGGAGCACGACTTCGTCATCGATGATCTTGGTGTCAAGTCCGAGTCGGTCATGGGCGCCGAACTCAGCGTCAGCGTCGTGTTCACCGTCACCGAGGCCGGCACGTTCACCTACTACTGCAGCACGCCAGGTCATGCGCTGCCTGACCTCGGCATCGGCATGTTCGGCAACTTCATCGTGGCCGCGGCCGAGTAAGCACGAAGACTCGTTAGGAGTCGCCTGTGCGGGCGCGCTCGGGAATGCCCGGGCGCGCCCGTCGCATACCGGGCGCCCGTCGCATGTTGGTAACCTGAGCCGACTATGAGCCGTTGGCAGCGATTCACCGATCACTTATCAGCGTCGTTGACCGAAGTGCGTGGCGCGGGCCTCGAGAAGGTCGAGCGCCGCATCGTGTCGCCACAGGGAGCCTCGGTCGAGGTGGCGAGCGCGCGCGGCACCGTCACCGCCCTCAACCTGTGCGCGAACAACTACCTCGGTCTCGCCAACCACCCCGCCCTCGTCGAGGCCGGCAGGGAGGCGCTCGCCAAGCGCGGCTTCGGCATGGCGTCCGTGCGCTTCATCTGCGGCACCCAGGACCTGCATGAGGAGTTGGAGGACAGGCTCAGCGCGTTCCTCGGGACCGAGGACACGATCCTCTACTCGTCGTGCTTCGATGCCAACGGCGGCCTGTTCGAGACGCTGCTCGGCGAGGAGGACGCGATCATCTCCGACGCCCTCAACCACGCCAGCATCATCGACGGGGTCAGGCTCAGCAAGGCCGCCAGGTTCCGCTACGCCAACAACGACATGGCCGACCTGGAGCGGCAGCTGCAGGCGGCGTCAGGCGCGCGGTTCCGACTCATAGCCACCGACGGCGTCTTCTCGATGGACGGGATCATCGCCGACCTGCGCGCCATCTGTGACCTGGCCGACCGCTACGACGCGCTCGTCATGGTCGACGACAGCCACGCCGTCGGCTTCGTCGGCGAAGGAGGTCGTGGCAGCCACGAGGCTCGCGGCGTCATGGACAGGGTCGACATCCTCACGGGCACGCTGGGGAAGGCACTAGGCGGGGCGTCGGGCGGCTACACGAGCGGCCGGCGCGAGATCATCGACTGGTTGCGCCAGCGCAGCCGGCCCTACCTGTTCTCGAACTCGATCCCGCCGGTAGTCGCCGCCACCTCGCTGCGGGTCCTCGACCTGCTGGAGGACGACTCGTCGTCCGGCGGCGCCGAGCTGCGCGCCAGGCTGCGGGCCAACAGCGACCACTTCCGCGGCGCCATGACGGCGGCGGGCTTCGATCTGGCGGGCGCCGGACATCCGATAATCCCGGTGATGGTCTACGACGCCGCGTTGGCTGGACGCATGGCCGACCGGCTACTGGAGGAAGGCGTGTACGTGGTGGGCTTCTCGTTCCCCGTGGTACCGCACGGCAAGGCACGCATCCGGACGCAGATGTCGGCCGCGCACACCGCCGAACAGCTCGACATGGCCGTAGAGGCCTTCACCAGGGTCGGGCGCGAACTGGGTGTGATCGCGTGAGGGCGCTCTCCAAGCTGGAGCCCCGCGAGGGCATCTGGCGGGTCGACGTCCCGGAGCCGACGCCTGGACCCAACGACCTGCTGATACGCATAGCCAAGACGAGTCTCTGCGGCACCGACGTCCACATCTACAACTGGGACGCCTGGTCGCAGCGGACGGTGCCCGTGCCGCTCGTCACCGGGCACGAGTGGGTCGGGGTGGTCGCGGGCGTCGGATCGGAAGTGAGCGGCTTCGCCGTGGGCGACCGCGTCAGCGGCGAGGGGCACATCACATGCGGTCACTGCCGCAACTGCCGGGCCGGCCGCAGGCATCTCTGCCGCAACACCGTGGGCGTGGGCGTGCAGCGCCAGGGGGCGTTCGCCGACTACCTCGTCCTGCCGGCGTTCAACGCCTTCAGGCTCCCGGACGCCATCCCAGACGACGTCGGCGCCATCCTCGACCCGCTCGGGAACGCCGTCCACACGGCCCTCACGTACGACCTCGTCGGCGAGGACGTGCTCATCACGGGCGCCGGGCCCATCGGTCTGATGGCCGCCGCGGTGGCGCGCTTCGTCGGCGCGCGCAACATCGTCATCACGGACGTAAGGCCGGCCCGGCTGGCCATGGCGCAGCGCATGGGCGCGACCATCGGCGTCGACGTCTCCGACCCGTCCACGAGCCTGCAGGACGTCATGGCCGGTCTCGGCATGCGGGAAGGCTTCGACGTGGCGCTCGAGATGTCGGGCGCCGCCCCGGCCTACGGTCAGATCCTCGACACCATCATCCACGGCGGCAAGGTCGCGCTCCTCGGCATCCCGGCCAAGGACATCGCCATCGACTGGAACAAGGTGATCTTCAAGGGCCTCAACCTCCAGGGGATCTACGGTCGCCAGATGTTCGAGACCTGGTACAAGATGAGCAACCTGCTCCAGGCCGGCCTCGACGTCACGCCCGTCATCACCCACCGCTTCGCCGCCGAGGAGTACCAGCAGGCGTTCGACGTCATGCGCTCGGGCGAGGCCGGCAAGGTCATCCTCGACTGGAGCTGAGGGGTGTCGGTCGCGGCGGCGCTCAAGGCCCTGGCGTACCTGGGGACGATGCTGCTCGTCGGCGGCGCCGTGTGCGTAGTGTGGCTGGCGCCGGCCATGGTCAGGGGCGAGAGCGACCCGGCGAACGCCAGGCGCAAGCGCCTGGCGTTCGCCGCCCTGGTGGCGCTCGGAGCGGCGGTCCTGGCGGCCAGCTCCGTGCTGGAGGTCGCCAACACTTTGCGCGAGGTGCTGGGCCGGGTAGACGCCGATCTCGTGCGCCGGTACCTGGCGTCGACGCAGCACGGCCAGGTCGTCAGGGAGCGGTGGCTGGAGGTCGCGCTCGTCGCGACGGCCAGCATCGCCCTGGTTTCCTGGCCGAGCCGGGGTGAGGGCGGTCGGCCTGCCGACGCCGGAACGGCTCGTCCGCCCGGCTGGCGGCTCTCGGACTACGGGCGCCTCGCGGTCGGCGCCGTCGCCGTCTGCTCCTCGCTCCTGCTCCTCTACGGCTTCGCGCGGTTGAGCCATGCGGCGGCGATGGGCGGGGCCGCGCCGCTAGGAGCGGACTTCACGCACATGCTGGCGGCGGCAGTCTGGGCCGGCCCGCTCGGCTACCTGGCGCTGTTCGCGCCAGGGGCTGGCGCGCCCCGAGAGGGCGCGCCCGGGGAGGGCGCGCGGGCGGCGAACGCCGCCGCCATGCGGCGCCTGTCGACCGTTGGCGCCCTCGCCGTAGCCGTGCTGGCCGTCACCGGCACCTACAACGCCCTCGGTCATGTGACGGAGCCGGCGGCCTTCGCCACCTCGGCGTACGGGACCGCGTTGTGGGTCAAGCTCGCGCTCTTCGCGCTGGTCGTCGTCGTCGCCGCCCTCAACCGCTTCCGTAAGCTGCCGCGCTTCCTCGCCGGCGGCCCGGCGGCGCCGTTGCGCCGCACCCTGCGGATCGAGGCCGCGCTGGTCGGCGCGCTCCTGCTCGTCACGGGGGCGCTGACCACGGCGCCGCTTCCCCATTCCGACTCCGGCATGAGCGACGCCTGGACGAACCTGCTGCACCTCATCGACCTACTGCGGCGCTGAGCCTCGGCCGCTCACCGGCTCGCTCCATGACCACGCGCTTCACGCTCGCGCCGTGGCCGCGCCTCATGCAGGATCATCTGCGTGAGGTGCGCCTTACTAAGGCGCACCTTAGTAAGGCGCACCTTCGCGAGGCGCCGTGAGCCCTGACCCCCGTGCGCCGCCGAACGAGGCCTACACTGACGCCACGCGGCAGGCCCTTCCGACCGCCACCGCGCTCGTAGCCCCAGGTCGGGGCCGCTGCGTACGGAAGGAGGGGGTCGTGGATGTTCCGCCACCTCTTGTTGCCGTTGACGGGCACGGAGTTCGACCAGCCGGCCATAGCCCACGCCCGTGTCTTGGCGCTTGCGTCGGGCGCCACCGTGGAGTTGGTGCGCGTCCTCGAAGCGCCGGCGGGCGGCACGCAGGCGATAGACGCCGTGGAGTGGCACGCCAACCGCCTGGCCGCTCAGACCTACCTGGATGGAGTGGCCGCCCAACTGACGGCAGCCGGCCTGACGGTCACGCATAGCTTGCCGGAAGGCCGGCTCGCCGAGAACGTCATCCACCGCGTCCACCAGGGCGCCGACCTCATGGTCTTGCCGGCCGGCGCGTTGGGCCCGTCCGGTCCAGGGATGGCGGGCGGCGATCTGCTGTGGCGGTCCTACGTGTCCACCCTCCTCGTGCGGGGAGCGCCGCCGGCCGGCGCGGGCCTCCTCCCGCCGGGAGGGCTTCCCGCAGGCGGGGACCTTCCGGTAGAGGACGGTCATCCGGCGGGCGAAGGCACTCCAGCGACAGGCGCTCGCCCCGAGACGAGCGCGGGCGCGGACGGCCCATACGCCAAGGTCCTCGTACCCCTCGACGGCTCGCAGCGCGCGGAGTGCGTCCTGCCGGTCGCGCGCTTCTTCGCCGAGAGGTTCGCGGCACACGTGGTCCTCGCACACGTCGTGGAGGAGCCGACCGTGCCCCGCCCGCTCCCGCTCGCGGCCGAGGAGACGCGGCTCGCCGCCCGCCTCGTCGAGCTCAACACGGCTGCCGCCGAGAAGTACCTGGGCGAGCTCGTCGAGGGGCTGGGGGGCGGCGCGGAGGCGCGCCTGGCCACAGGACGCCGAGCTGCGCCCGCCCTACATGAGCTGGCGCGCGAGTGCGTTCCCGACCTCGTCCTGATGAGCGCGCACGGTTACGGCGGAGACCATACCTGGCCGTTCGGGGAGGTGACGACCAACCTCATCGGCTACGGGCAGACGCCCCTTCTGGTGATCCACGACCTTCCCTGGCAAGAGCGGGCCATGCACCAGGCCGACGTTACGGAAGAAGCGTGGGGCTGGTGAGCGGCTCGGGCACCCCTACCACGCCAGCCGCGCCACCGGACGCCGAGCACGACCTCGAGCGCCTCGCGAGCGTCTGGGCGCTGGAGCACGCCTCCGTCGGGCTCGAGAAGAGTAGTCGCACGCAGGCGCCGCCCACGGCGCGTCTCGCAGAGATGACGCGCAAGCTGGCGCGGGCGCACAAGTCCTTCGGCGCCGCCGCCGCCACCGACACCGGTTCGTACGCCGCGGAGTGGTTCCTCGACAACTACTACCTCATCCGGGAGTCCATAAGACAGGCGAGCCAGGACCTGCCGACGGACTTCTTCAGGCGGCTGCCGTGCCTCGGCGCTGGCGCCGTAGGCGCGGGCTCGGCGCGGGCGGAAGCGCTGGGCGTGCTCCTCTTGGACGAGTGCTCTGGCCGCCTCGATGTCGGTAGGGCCGGTCGTCTGGTCGAGGCCTACCAGGTCGCCATGCCGCTGACCATGGGCGAGCTGTGGGCGCTCCCTAGCCTCTTGCGGCTCGTGCTCCTCGACTGGCTTACGCAGAGCGCCGAAAGGCTCACGGCGTCCAACCCCCTCGAAGACGGCGTCGAGCGCGAGACCAACCATCAGCGCGTCGCGGACTGCATCGTCGGGCTCAGGGTCATCAAGAACACGGACTGGCGCGTCTTCTTCGAGGCCGCGAGCTTGTGCGAGCGCGAACTGCGCAAGGACGCCAGCGGCGACTACGGCCGCATGACGTTCGAGACCCGTGACCGGTACCGCAAGGTGGTCGAGAGGGTGGCGCGCCGCACGGGCGCCGACGAGGTGGCGGTGGCGAGCGCGGCCGTCGGGCTCTCGCGCTCGGCGGACGAGTCGGCGCCGCGGCGGACCCGCCACGTCGGCTACTACCTCATCGACTGCGGCGCGGAGCGCCTCGAGGCCGCGTTCGGCTACCGCCGTCCGGCGGGGGAGGCGGCGAGCGCGTGGCTGAAGGGCCACCCCACGTTGGTCTACCTGGGGAGCATCGGCTCGCTCGCGGCGTCCCTGCTCCTGCTCGGGGGCGCGTACGCCGCTTTCGTCGGGGCTGACGTCCGGCTGGTCGTGCTCGCGGTCGCACTCCTCGTCGTACCCGCGTTCACGGTCGCCGTCTCGGTCGTCAACTACGTCCTAAACCGCCTCCTCCGGCCGACGCTCCTGCCGCGCCTCGACTTCAGCGACGGTCTGCCGGACCGGCTCGCTGCCCTCGTAGTCATCCCGGCGCTCGTCGCGGGTCCCGAGGAGCTCGACGCCCTGCTCGGGCAGTTGGAACGCCACTACCTCGGCAACCCGGACCCGCGGCTGTCCTTCGCGCTGGTGACCGACTTCCCGGACGCGCCTAGCCCCACCGCGCCCGGCGAGGCCGCACTCATGGAACACGCGCGCGAACGTCTGGAACGCATGAACGCGGCTCACGGACGAACGGGGGAGGGGGCCGGGGCCCGTTTCTACCTGCTGCACCGCGGGAGACGGTGGAACGCCAGCCAGGGGGTATGGATGGGCTGGGAGCGCAAGCGGGGGAAGCTGATGGAGCTGAACCGCCTCCTGCGTGGCGCCACGGACACCTCGTTCGAGTTCGTCGCTGGCGACGTCGCCGAGCTGACCGGCACGGAGTACGTGTTGACCCTCGATGCCGACACGCGCCTGCCGCCGGGCGCGGCCGTCAAACTCATCGGCACCCTGGCGCATCCCCTCAACCGCGCGGAGTTCGGCGAGGACGGCCGCGTCGTCGCGGGTTACAGCCTCCTCCAACCGCGCACGGACGTGTTGCCGGAGAGCGCCAACGCCTCGCGCTTCAGCCGCCTGTTCGTGGGAGAGACGGGGCTCGACCTGTACACGCACGCCGTCTCCGACGTCTACCAGGACCTGTTCGGGGCCGCCATCTTCGTGGGCAAGGGCCTCTACCGGGTCGACGACTTCCAGCGGGCACTGGCGGGCCGCGTGCCGGAGAACAGCCTCTTGAGCCACGACCTGCTCGAAGGGATCTACGGCGGGGTGGCTCTAGTGAGCGACGTCGTCCTCTTCGAGGAGTACCCGCCGACGTACCTTGCACAGGTGAACAGGGCCCAGCGGTGGGTGCGCGGAGACTGGCAGCTACTGCCGTGGCTGCTCGCGACGCTGATCGGCGTCCGGGGAAGGGGCGAGCGCCTCGGTCCGGTCGGCGCGTGGAAGATCGCCGACAACCTGCGGCGCAGCCTCGTCGCGCCCGCCCTGGCGGCGCTCTTCTTGGCCGGTTGGCTGATACTTCCCGGCTCTCCCGCGGTGTGGACCCTCATCGCGCTCTCCACGCTGGCCGCGCCCCTCCTCGCCGGTGCGGTCATCGCCTACCTGGAGGGCCTGATAGCGAACTACACGGTGCCTGGAAGGCGGAGGCTGATGCCGTGGCAACCGCTCAGCCAGGCGTTGGGCCGCTTCGCCATAACGGTCTCCTTCGTTCCCTACGAGGCCGGTCAAGCCCTGAGGAGCATCGGCCTCACCCTCTACCGCCTGTTCGTCACGCACAGGAACCTGTTGGAGTGGCGCACGGCGGCGCTGACGAACCGGGAGCCACGACCGACGCTCCTCGGCAACGTCCGCCGCATGTGGGCGGCGCTCGCGGCGACCCTGCTCGCGGCGGTGGCGGTGGCCCTCCTAAGGCCCAACGCGGCCGCGGCCGCCCTGCTCCTCGTCTGGCTCCTCGCCCCCTTGAGCGCGCACCTCCTCTCGCTTACCAGCGACGGAGCGCCGCGAGAACCGACCGACGAGGAGCGGCGCGAGCTCCATGGGCTGGCCAGGCGCACCTGGCTCTACTTCGAGCGCTTCGTGGGACCGCAGGACAACTGGTTGCCACCCGACAACGTCCAGTTGGGCGCCAAGCACGTCACGGCTCACCGCACGTCCCCAACGAACGTCGGCCTGATGCTGCTCTCCACGCTCGCCGCCCACGACCTCGGCTACCTCGGCCTCGTCGACCTCTCCCTGCGCCTGCGACAGACGTTCGACGTCCTTGGACGCTTGGAGCGCTACCGAGGACACCTCCTCAACTGGTACGACACCCGGAGCCTCGAGCCCCTGAACCCCCGTTACGTCTCGAGCGTCGACTCCGGCAACTTCGCGGCCTCCCTCGTGGCCCTGCGGCAAGGCTGCCTTCAGCTCCTGGAGCGCCCCGTTGACGTCTCCGCGGTCTTCCGCGGACTCGAGGACACGTTGGCGGTGCTCGAAGACGCCCTCTTCACCGCGATGCCAGAGCGTCCGGCGGCCGCGGCGGCCGTTGCCGCCTTGCGCGAGCGCGTCGCGGCCGCCGTTGGCGCGCGCGAACTATGGCCGGCGACCATCGCCCTACTCGAAGGCGACGCGTGGCAGGCGGTCGAGGAGGCGATCGTCGCGGCCATGCGCGACGAGGAGTTGACAGGCCCCGACCTCGAAGCCGTGAGGCTCTGGGCCGAGCGCGTTCGGCACGGCATCAAGGTGACGCTCGGCGAGGTCGGCTCCTTGGCGCCTTGGGCGCGCGCGCCAGGTTCGGCGGAGGCATGGACCCGCACCCTCCACGAGGGTTCGGACGCCCAGGCCGCTTGGCTCCGGGTCGAGGAGCTCTTCTCCCGCGAGCCCCCGCTCCGCGACACGGGTGCCTGGGCCGCCGGCGCGCTGGCCGCGCTGAGTAAGCTGCGAGCCGCGTTGCCGGACGATCACCCTGGTCGAGCCTGGTGCGCGGAGCTGGCCGCGCGCGTCGTATCGGCGCGCAGCGCGGCCTCCGGGCTGGCCCGGGCCTTCGAGGAGCTCGCGGCGCGCGGCGAGGCCGAGGTCCTCGCCATGGACTTCGCCTTCCTCCTCGACCATGACAGACAGCTCCTGCACATCGGCTACAACGTGGATACCGAGCAGCTCGACGCCAACCACTACGACCTGCTGGCCTCCGAAGCGCGCCTCGCGAGCCTGGTGGCCGTCGCCAAGGGCGACGCGCCCATCAGCCACTGGGTCCACCTGAACCGGCCGCTCGGAGACCTGGGCGGTCGGGCCGCGCTCCTCTCGTGGAGCGGGACGATGTTCGAGTACCTGATGCCGGAACTGCTCACGCGGCGCTACGGAGCGACGCTCCTCGACCAGAGCTGCGCAGCCGCGATCGACGTGCAGATCGCGTACGCCAAGCGTAACGGCGTGCCGTGGGGCGTGAGCGAGTCCGGCTACGCCCGCGTCGATGCGGCGGGGAACTACCAGTACCACGCGTTCGGCGTGCCGGAACTGGCGTTGAACCGCTCCTACTCGAACGATCTCGTCATCGCGCCTTACGCCAGCGTGCTCGCCCTCAGGCACCGGCCGCGCGCGGTGCTCGAGAACGCCGCGCGCCTCGCCGAGGCGGGGGCGCTCGGGCCGCATGGGTTCTTCGAGGCGCTCGACTACACGCCGGAGCGCCGACCGCTAGGGGAGGAGCGAGTCGTCGTGCGCTCTCACATGGCGCACCACCAAGGGATGACACTGCTCGCCCTTACCAACGCTCTGACGGGCGACGCCATGGTGGAGCGTTTCCACGCCGACCCGCGCGTCGCGACGATCGAGTACCTCCTGCAGGAGCGCATCCCGCTCGACGTGCCCGTGGTGGACGACCCGCGTCCGGAAGCCAGTCCGAGCGCGCCCATCGACGTGGCCGTCCTGGACGAGCCGTGGGACGTGCCGGTCGACACCGCCACACCGCTGACGCACCTCTTGTCCAACGGCGCATACACGGTCATGGTGAGCGAGGCCGGTGGCGGCTGGTCCGCCGCGGGCGAAGCGGCCATCACGAGGTGGCGCCCGGACGGGACGCGCGATGCGGACGGCACGTGGCTCTTCATCCACGACGAGGGCGAAGGCTTGACGTGGTCCCCGACGCGCGCACCGTTGCCGGCGCGCGCGCAGGGCGAACGGGTCGAGTTCTACCCTTACAAGGCGCGGTACCAGCGGGAGGTAGGCGGCATCCTGGCCCGCCTGGAGGTGACGGTCGCCAAGGGGACGGCCGAACTGCGGCGCCTGACGGTCGTCAACCGCGGCGAGACGAGCAGGACCCTGCGCGTGACGTCCTACGCGGAGGTCGTTCTCGGTCCGGTCGCCGCGGACGCGCGTCACCCCGCCTTCAGCAAGCTCTTCGTCGAGAGCGCCTTCCTGCCGCGCAGGTCCGCCATCCTGTTCCGGCGCCGGCCGCGCTCCGCCGACGAGCCGGCGCTCTTCGCGGCCCACGCCGTCGTCTGCAAGGACGACCTCGGCCCGTGCGAGTACGAGACGGACCGCGCGGCGTTCCTCGGGCGCGGCAACGACGTCGCCGCGGCCGTCGGACCGCGCGGCCCGCTGCGGACGGGAGGCGGTCCGCGCCGTGCGGACGACCGTCGCGCGGGGGAGAGGAGCGCGACCCTCGACCCGGCGATGGCGCTGGCCGTGCGGTTCGAGCTGAGACCGCACTCGCAGGAAGAGCTGACGTTCGTCACGGCCAGCGGCGCCAGCAGCCGGGACCTGACGACCCTCCTCGACGAGCTTCGCAAGCCGGGCATGGTGGACCGCGAGTTCGACCTTGCCAGGCTCCGTAGCCGCGTCGAGCTGCAAGAGCACGACCTGACGCCGAGCGCGGTCGAGACGTACCAACGCCTCTATTCGGCCGTCACCTACCCCGTCCAGGAGCTACGGGCCCCGGCGGCGACGCTGGCGGCCAACACGTTGGGCCAGCCCTCGCTGTGGGGGCAGGGCATCTCCGGCGACCTGCCGATCGTGCTGGTGAGCGTCGGCTCAGCCGAACGGTTGCCCCTGGTCGACGATGTCCTGCGCGCCCACGCCTACTGGCGCCGTCGCGGCGTGAAGGTGGACGTCGTGCTCCTCAACCTGCAGGACACCGCATACGACCAGGCGCTGCATGCGCGCCTCCGCAGCCTGCTCGTCAGGTCGGGCAGCGACGCATGGCTGGCGGTGAACGGCGGCGTCCATCTCCTCAGGCGCGACCAGCTCGCCCCGCTCGACCTCGTGCTGCTGGAGAGCGCCGCTACCGTGGTCCTGGACGGCGAGCGCGGCTCCCTCGCCGAGCAGTTGCGAGAGCTCGGCCGACCGTCCCGACCCGGCCTCCCGCTCCTCGTCCAGGGGCTTGAGCCCATGCAGGGTCCGTCGGAAGGCCCCGCTGGCACCGTGAGGCTCAGGTACGACAACGGCTGGGGCGGGTTCACGGAGGACGGGCGCGAGTACGTCATCCGCGCACGTAGGGGCTCGCTCCCCCCGGCGCCGTGGTCGAACGTCATCGCGAACGCGGAGCTCGGTTGCCTCGTGACGGAGGCCGGCATGGGCGCCACGTGGGCGGTGAACAGCGGCGAGAACCGCCTCACGCCCTGGAGCAACGACCCCGTCACCGACCCCGGTTCCGAGATCGTCTACCTGCGCGACGAGGAGACGACGGAAGTCTGGTCGGCGACGCCCCAGCCCGCGGGGGGCGGGGCGTCGTTCGAGGTGCGCCACGGCGCCGGTCGCACGCTCTACCGCCACGTGAGCCACGGCCTCGAACACGCGCTCGAGGTATCCGTCGCGGCGCGCGACCCCGTCAAGCTCGTGCGCCTGCACGTCAGGAACCTCTCGGGCAGACCGCGGCGCGTGACGGTCACCTACTACGCCGAATGGGTGCTCGGCGTCGACCGCCGCGGAACGGGCCTCCACGTGGTGCCCGACTACGCCCCGGAGCGGTGCACGCTCCTCGCCCGCAACCCCTATTCCACCGACTTCGGTGCGCGCGTCGCCTTCCTCGCCGGCAACAAGAGCCCGCACGGCGTCACGACCGACCGACGGGAGTTCATCGGTCGCCTAGGCTCGTACGCCCTACCCGACGCGCTGCGGCGCGTCGGCCTTGCCGGCGCGGTCGCTCCGGGAGCCGACCCGTGCGCGGCCATGCAGCTGCACCTCGACCTCGCCGCCGGCGCATCCGAGGACGTGCTCTTCGCGCTCGGCCAGGCCGACGACCGTGACGCCGCGCTGCGACTCGCCGACCGCTACCGCGACCTGGGCGCCTACGCGGCGGCCAGGAGGGCGGCGGACGAGACATGGGATGCGGTGCTCGGCAAGGTGCAAGTCAGCACCCCCGATCATGGGCTCGACCTCCTGACGAACCGGTGGCTCCTCTACCAGACGCTCTCCAGCCGCTGCTTCGGCCGCACGGCCTTCTACCAGCCCGGTGGGGCGTACGGCTTCAGGGACCAGCTCCAGGACGTCGTGGCGCTCCTGCACGCGGCCCCGGAGCTCGCGCGTGAGCAGCTGCTCCGCGCGGCGGCCCACCAGTTCCCGGAGGGCGACGTGTTGCACTGGTGGCACCCTCCAGCCGGCCGCGGCGTGCGCACCCACATCAGCGACGACCTGCTGTGGCTCATCTACACCACCGAACGGTACGTCTCTGCCACGGGGGACCGCTCGGTGCTGGACGAGGAGGCGCCGTTCCTCGAGGGGCGCCCGTTGGCGCCGGACGTGGAGGATCGCTACGACGCCTACCGGGCCGGGTCAGAGTCAGGCACGCTGCTCGAGCACTGCCGCAGGGCGCTGCGGAAGGGCGCGACGGCGGGCAGCCACGGGCTGCCGCTCATGGGCACGGGTGACTGGAACGACGGCATGAACCGCGTCGGGGCCGACGGCAGGGGCGAGTCGGTGTGGCTGGCATGGTTCCTCATCGACGTCATCGGGCGCTTCCGCCGGCTCCTCGACAGCGTGGGCGGCCACGAGGAGGAGGCGGCGGGCTGGGCGGCGCGAGCTGGCGCCTACGCTCGTGCTTGCGAGGAGGCGGGTTGGGACGGTGGTTGGTACCTGCGCGCCTTCTACGACGACGGCACGCCCCTCGGCACGGCTGCCGCGTCCGAATGGCGCATCGACTCGATAGCCCAGTCGTGGGCCGTGCTCTCCGGGGCCGCGCCCGCCGAGCGCGCCGCAACGGCCATGGCGGCAGTCGAGGAGCTCTGCGTGAGACGGCAGGACGGCCTGATCAGGTTGGCCACGCCGCCGTTCGACCGCTCTAAGAGAGACCCGGGCTACATCAAGGGTTACGTGCCCGGCGTGCGCGAGAACGGCGGGCAGTACACGCATGGGGCCATCTGGAGCGCCTGGGCGTTCGCGCGTCTCGGCGAGCGCGCCAAGGCCCACGCACTGCACCGGCTCCTCGACCCGGTCCTCCGCGCCGGCGATCGCGAAGGCGCCGAACGTTACGTGGTGGAGCCGTACGTGATGGCGGCCGACGTCTACGAGCGACCCCCGCACGTCGGGCGCGGGGGCTGGACCTGGTACACGGGCTCCGCCGCCTGGTTCTACCGTTTCGGTCTCGAGGGGCTTCTCGGTCTTGAACGCGTGGGAGGCGAGCTGCGACTAACGCCGCGCGTGCCGACCGAGTGGCCTGGCTTCGAGGTGCGTTACCGCCACGGGTCGAGCACCTACGTCCTGCGTGCCAGGCCGGGCGCGATCCCCGCCAACCAGGTCGTGAAGCTCAGGGACGACGGCGGGGAACACGTGGTGGACGTGGTGTACGAGGCGTAGGTCGGGCTGGCCGCCCGACCGTCCGTGGTCCACGAGCGCGCCGAGTCCGTACTGGCCCGGGGGCGATCAGCCGGTACCAGGACGCGTGGCCTATGAGCGCGCCGAGTAAGCTCGGCCCGCAGGCCGCAGGACCTCAGAGCCCGGAGAGGCGCGTGTTCTTCTCGATGTAGTCGGCCCACTCGTCCGGCACGTCCATCTCCGGGTAGATGGCGTCGACGGGGCAGGCCGGAACGCAGGCACCGCAGTCGATGCACTCCTCAGGGTTGATGTAGAACTGGTCGTCCGCCTCGTAGATGCACTCCACCGGGCAGACGTCTACGCACGAGGCGTCTTTCACGCCGATGCAGGGTTCCGTGATGATGTAGGCCATTGTCGCCATCCTTGTCACCCGAGCGCCGTTGATGCGGATACGGCGTTCGGGTCGCGACGCTTCCGCGTCTTCGCTGAGGCAGTTCTAGCAGGTGCGGCCCGACCGTGGCAAGAACTTTCGTACCTAATGCGACGAGCATGGCACAGCGAGCGGCCCCGGCTACCTTTGTTCGCTCTGTCGGTGCCCGCCTCCGGTGGTTCATCGTCCTGCAACTTGCCGGTCTTGCCGTGGTGCCTTACTTACGGGAGCCGGGTTACTCGGTCGAGCCTCTAGTGGCGCAGGGGCCGCTCTTCAAGAAGTGGTCCGTTTGTTCTATGGTATCCAGACCTCCTTCCGACTCAAAGGTACTCCCGTCGGCCGCTGATGAACAGGGCCACACGTCATGGAAAACGCGTGGCCCTTTAGCTAAACTAAGCGTTTGGGGCCGCGCGATGGCGGCACCGAAGAGGCCGCCGGAAGCGGCACCACCCCTACCTCAGAACAGGAACCAACCGCCCGCCACCGCGATCACGCCCGCGAAGATGAGCGCGACGGTGTTGATGACCTTGATGAGCGGGTTGATGGACGGGCCAGCCGTGTCCTTGTAAGGGTCGCCCACCGTGTCGCCGACCACGCTCGCCGCGTGGGCGTCGGAGCCCTTGCCGCCGTGGTTGCCGTCCTCGATGTACTTCTTGGCGTTGTCCCACGCGCCGCCGCCGTTGCTCATCATGAGGGCCATCATCAGGCCGGAGCCGATGACGCCGATCAACAGGCCGCCGAGCGCCAGCGGGCCGAAGAGGAAGCCGACCACCAGGGGCGCCGCCACGGCGATGATGCCTGGGAGGGCCATCTCGCGCAGGGCCGCGGCCGTGACGATGTCGACGGCCTTGCCGTAGTCCGGCTTCGCCTTGCCTTCCATGATGCCCTTGATGGTGCGGAACTGCCTGCGGACCTCCTCGATCACCGAACCGGCCGCCTTGCCGACCGACTCCATGAGGAACGCGCTGAAGAGGAACGGCAGCATGGCGCCGATGAGGAGACCCACTAGGATGATCGGGTCGTCCAGGCGGAAGGCGCCGGCGCCGAACTTGACGGGATCGACGAGCTTGAGGCGCTCGGCGAAGTCGGCGAAGAGGACGAGGGCGGCCAGCGCAGCGGAGCCGATGGCGTAGCCCTTCGTGACGGCCTTGGTGGTGTTGCCGACCGCGTCGAGCG
>JBDZVI010000117.1:0-7285 GCA_040255585.1 Deinococcaceae bacterium | reverse complement strand
ACTCACTCCCATCTCGGTGACCGCTCACACCCATGGCCCATCCTCAGGTCAGCGGCGCACGGACCGCTCCGGACAACGGGTCCAGGGCCTGAGCGCCGCATGAGGAAGGGAGAACTAGGATGAAGGAAACGCTAGCAAGCCTCCGCCCAGCCAACCGCCTCAGGAAGTTCGCAGCTGGAGCCCTGCTGTTCGGGGCCTTGACACTCGCGGCCCTGGCGATAGCCCAAGCTGTCGCGCCGGCGAGCCTGGCCGTCGCGACGGCAGAGGACGGGACCGTCCACGTGGTAGATGCCGACGGCAACTCGCTCTACCTGTTCCTGAACGACTTCAACAACGTGAGCAGCTGCGACGCCGATTGCGCCGTGAACTGGCCGCCAGTTCTAGCGGTCGATGCGAGCACCCTCCCGGCCGTCTCGGACGAGCTTGACGCCAGCCTGCTCGGCACCATCGAGCGCGCCGACGGCACGATCCAGCTCACCTACAACGGGTGGCCGCTCTACCACTTCACCGGCGACGGCCGACCCGGCGACGTGACCGGTCAGGGCATCAACGACGTCTGGTTCCTCGTGACCCCCGAAGGCACGGGCGCGGGCCTCGCCGCGGACGCACTGGGCGGTGGCGCGGCACCGATGCAGTAAGCGCTCCGCACGCCGGGTCCTCTTCTTCCCCGGCATTAGCCGGGGCCAGGGGTCCCGCTCCGGACGACTACCGGCCAGCCCAAAGACTCGAGGCGCCCGCATCACAGCGGGCGCCTCTCATATTCCGTGCTCTTTACGGTCCGAGTTCGGCCCGGACAGGCTTAGGCCAAGACCTGATCGGGACCTTGGGTGGTGCCGGGGATCTTCAGGACCTGACCGACGCGGATCTTGTTCGGGTCGGCGATGCCGTTGGCCTCTGCGATCTTCATGTAGCTCGTGCGGCCCGCGCTGCCGTAGTACTTGAGCGCGATGTGCGAGAGGGTATCGCCGGACTTGACCGTGTAGACGATGTCGCCGTCCTTGTCGGTGACGTTGAGCGCGGAAGCGTTCGCTATCACCTGCAGGCCCGAGACGTCGACGCCGGTGACACCGGGAACCGCGAGAGCGATGGCGCGAGCCTTATCGAACTCGCCCTGATCGTCGACCGCGCCGCGCAGGACGACGGTGCTGCCCTTCTGGAGGACGTCGAGCGGGTTGTTCTGGAGGCTGGGCTCCTGCTTGATGCCGGTCAGGGCAGCCTTGGCGAGGGCGCTGGGGTCAACTGCATCTGCCGCTTGGGCGGCACCAGCTTGGGCGGCACCAGCTTGCGCGGTGCCCTGGATGGGCGACGCCATGGTACCGGTCTGGGCCGGGGCGCCTTGACCCCCGTCGGCCACCGTGATGCCGCTCAGATCGACGTCCTCGATGCCGTTGATGCCTGTCGCCAGGGCCTTGAGGAGGTTCTTGTACCGCTCGTTCGGGACCTGGCCCGAGATGGCGGCGACCTTGTCCTTCACGCTTACCTTGAGACCGAGCTTCGCGGTGAGCTCCTGGTCTTTCAGAGCGTCCTCGAGCCGGCCCTGCGCGTTCTTACCGAATGGCCACATGTCGTTCCCTTCCGTTTGCGCCGTTCAACCCAGACCCTGCAGTCAAGGTCGTGGCGTTGGCACTTCAAACACTCGACTTTAGCAAGGCAGAAAGCCACGAGGCCCGCCGGTCGACACGGCGGGCGCAGCCCGACCGTAACGCCGGCGCGCCACGACCGCGTCGTCGGCGCTGCGTTCAAGTAGATTTCGGCCGGTAGTCCGGGCAGTCCACGCGTAAGTCCTCGTCGCGTAGCGGGATCTCGAGCAGCGCACACCAGTAGGGCGCGTTCGAGGCGGCCATGGCCGGCAAGTCGTCGAGGGCCGCTTCCCGGGGCACATCGCCCCGTCGCAAGAACCGGCAGGTACGGCACATCCGCGCCACGGTCACGACCCCGTCGTCGTGCAACCGCTCGATCAGCTCCGTCAGGCCGTCGAACGTGGCGTAACGCACCGCGAGGGGCAGGCTCGCCACATGCCTGGTGACCCCGTCGGCCCACCCTTCCGCGGCGCGCTTCACGGCCTCGCCATGCTCCGTCAGCGCGAGCAGCACGTTGCGACGGTCGGCCCCCGCGTGGCGCTCCACGAGCCCCTTCGCCACCAGCGACGCGACGGCGTCGCTCACGGTTGGCGGGGTGACGTCGAAGCGCGCGGCCAGCGCGCCGACCTGTTCGTCGGAGGCGCGCTGGCCGATCTGGATGAGTATCTGCAGTTGGATGGGGCTGAGGCCGTGCTTCCTGGCCTCGACACGCAAGAGCCCGCGCATGGCCGTGCCGAGGCGCTCGAGGGCCGCTACGACCTTGGCGTTCAGGTCGGAGTGCTGGTCATCCAGGTCGAAGGTTCCGGGCACCGTCCCCGTGATGCTACCTCTACCCCGGACCCAGGCCCAACGTCAGCGGTCTGTGACCGAGTACGGCAGGCTGAGGTCGCCGGAGAGCACGTCGTACACGGCGTACACGCCGAGCATGGGGCGCGCGGCATCGCTCGTGTTCACTTGCAAGTAGGCGGCCACCGCATCGAAGCCGAACTCGGTCTGGCCGCGAACTCGTTGCGCCGGCACGAGCACGCGCAGGCGCGAGCCGTCCGTTACGACCGAGAAGCCGGGCGAGTCGAGGTACATCGGCATGCCGGCGTTCGTCGGCGGTAGCGTGGCCCCCGAGTCGGCGGCGAACTCGACGGCGGACAGCCCACCCGCCACCCGCTCATCCGGGGCGAGCACGACCCAGTGCGTATGGAAGACCCAGCCGTCGTTGGCGTAGTCGTAGTCGCCGTCCTCGTCCCACAGCGGGGTGTCGTCGAAGTCGGGGTGAACGGTGACCGCCAAGGTCAGCACGCCGTCGACTGCTCCGAAGCCGACCGCGGTGGCGGGGAGCGTCGTCGGGAAAGCGTAGGCGAGGACTGGCGCGCCGTCCACCTGGCCGCGGGCCGTCGGCACGGTCTCCCCAGCGGCACCGGCCACCTCCACCTCGAACACGAGCAGGTCGAGATCCGCCAGGTAGCTCACGGAGGCCCCCACCAGGTCGAGGTCCGAGGTCATGGCGAGGGGTTGCGGGGCGACCTGTGCGCTCGCGAAGCCGGCGAGCGCCAGGAGGAGGCCCGCCAGCGTGCCGAGGCGGAAGCGCGGTGGGAGGCCGGGCCGGAACGGTGTGGAGCTTCTGGGCGAAAGAGTGGAGCGGATCATCGAGTCCTCCTATCATTTAGGACTCCTAATTATAAGCGAGCCGAGAAGAGCTCGCGTGTCCTGTCTTACCTGGAGTCGACCGGGCGCCCAGCCCGGCTCGACCGCGTCGAGGTGCGCGTCGTGGTGCGCGTCGTGGACCGGATGCGCCAACTCGTCCCGCGGCAGGCGCGCCGCGAAGATGGCCACGAGCGCCAGCACGGGCGGCACGAGCGCCGCCACGGCGAAGGTGGTGGTCATGCCGAGACGCTCGCCGACCGGCCCAGCCAGCGCCATGGACACGGGCATCAGCGCCAGCGAGACGAAGAAGTCCAGGCTGGACACGCGCCCGAGGAGTTCCGGAGGCACCCTGCGTTGCAGGAGCGTTCCCCAGATGACGTTCGCTGCGGACGTCACGGCGCCGATCACGAACATGGTCACCAGCAGGGGCCAGAGCCTCGTCGCGAACCCCACTACGAGCAGCGGCAGGCAGCCGAAGCCCCAGAGGAGGAGCATCACGGTCAGGTAGCGGCGCGGCAGTCGCCACGACGCGACGAGCAGCGAGCCGGCGCCCCCGCCCAGGCCGTAGGAGGCCAAGGTAGCGGCGAAAGCCCCCGCATCGCCGCCGAGCCGGTCTCGCACTATGAACGGCATGAGGACCTGGATCGGTCCCATGATCACCAGGAGCATGACGCAGGCGAAGAGTAGCGTCGCCAGGATCCACGGGGTCCTGACCATGTACACGAGGCCGTCCCGGATGTCCACCAGGGCCGCGACCAAAGGGTTGCCGCCAAAGACGACTTCGCGACGGACGGAGGTCCGCCTGAGGAACAGGAGCCCGGTGGCCGCGAGTAGTTGGAAGAGCGCGACGCAAAGGAGCGCGTGGGCCGGCGAGCTGGCGGCGATGAGTATCCCCGCGAGCGCGGGGCCGCCGGCCGCTTGGACTGCCGGACGCAACATGCCCTCCAGCCCGTTGGCCGCCAGTAGTTGCTGCGGCGGCAGGATCGCGGGCAGGAGCGCGGAGTAGGCCGGGTAGAAGAACGCGTCGGCCACGCCGAGGACGAGCGCCGCCACGATGAGGTAGCGGACCTCGAGGTTGCCGGTCAGGGCCAGGACGGCTACCGTGCCGACCACCAGCGACTTGCAGAACTCGACCGTGAACAGGACCCTCTTCTGCGGCACGCGGTCGGCGATCGCTCCGCCGACGAGCACGGCGCCGAGCAGACCGACCGCCCCCGCCGCGGCAACGGCCGAGAGCTGCGTCGGGCCGCCGCCCAGGGCGATGACCTCCCAGACCATCGCGACCGCCCACACGCCAGAGCCGAACAGCGACGCCAGCAGCGCTCCGGCGAGCAGCCGGTACTGACCCGTCTCGAACGGACGGAGCGCCCGCGGGAGTGAACGCGTTCGGACCATGTCCGACCAATGTAGCGGACCAGGGGACGCAACGACGCCTAACCGAACCAAGCGCAGGTCGTCTTTAAACGGAGCTTAAGTCGGGCGCCGCTATGGTCGCGGCATGCAAGAGATGGCAAACACGCCAGCCGCAACGCGCGCCTCGGACGGCACCGCCACAGCGCGTGGCGCCAGGCCGAGTCCGGGCGCACACCGAGTCGCGCTCTCGGAAGTTGCTCGCATGCAGGTTACGTGCCTGCTCGTCTTCGCCATGCTGCTCGCCGCCTGCGGGGGCTCGAGCGGACCCGACCGCGGCGGGGCGGCGTTCCGGTCGCAGTCGTGTGCCACCGTCACCGGACCGTCCGCTGCCTACTGGGACTTCATGAACGGCGTGATACGCGCCGACTACCCGGAGACCTACCGGCTGCTCCCTTACGTCGGTAACTCGTACATCCACCCCGTGCAGCCCCTGTACGGGTTCGTCTACCCGACCGGCTGGAGCCCGGTCACACTCGCGGATGCCTCCCTCCAGCTCACGGGAGTCAACGTCGTGAGGGCGGACGGACAGGCGGTCTGGCGGAGGCTCAACCTGACGCTCTCCGGAGCCGTACGGGCGGCAGACGTGGTGCGAACGGAGATCGACACGCTGGTCGGAAACCTGGGCATCGGCGCGCCCATGCTGGCGCTCTGCAGCGCCAGCGCCGCCGACCCGACCGTGCCGGCGGAGTTCCACTCCGTGCTGGTGACGGGCGGGGGGTTCACGGCCAACGTCGGCGCGGAGGCCTACTACCTGGGCGGGGTGACGACGGTGTTCATCCACTTGGCGGTCGCCCCTGCCACCGAGTACGACTCCACCGCCGTCGGCGTGTTCTTCCCGCTGTCCGGCCAGCTCCTTGGCGGAGGCGGCGCGGCACCGGAGTGCCGGGACGGCAGGGACAACGATGGGGACGGTAAGACCGACTACCCGAGCGACCCAGGCTGCGCCTCGCCCGACGATGACTCGGAAGCGGGGTGACCAGCGCCGGACGTTGGCGTGTGAGTCCTTGCTCAGGCAGCGGCACGTTAGCCTAGGCGCGTGACCGAGAAGCTGACCGCAGCCGAGGCGAGGCGGATATTCCTCGCGGCGCAGGGCTTGGCGCGGAAGCGCTCAGGCTCGGCCAACCGCAAGCGCATGCGCGACTACCTGAACCGCCAGGGCGTCCTGCAGCTCGACAGCGTCAACGTGCTCGCGCGCGCCCACTACCTCCCCCTGTACTCCCGGCACGGCGCCTACGACACTGCAGACCTGGACGACTACCTATGGTCGTCCGGCGAGACCTTCGAGCATTGGGGCCATGAGGCGTCCGTCATGCCGCGCGAGCTCCTGCCAGCGCTCCGCTACCGCATGGAGCACTGGGAGGAGCGCTGGCAGAGGCATTTCGAGAAGGTGCCGCGCGCAGGCCGCTGGGAGCTGATCGCGGCGGTCGAGCGCGAGCTGCACGAGAACGGGCCCCTCACTAGCGCCGACCTCGAGCACCTCGAGGAGGAGCCGCGCCGCAACCGCGGGAGCTGGTGGGACTGGAGCGCCACCAAGGACGCCCTCGAGTACCTGTTCATGACGGGTCGGGCGGCTGTGGCCGGGCGGCCGAACTTCCAGCGCCTCTACGCCGCCCCCGCGCACGTGTGGGGAGACCTGGCCCACGCGCCGGGCCTGCCCAAGGCCCAAGCCCAGCAGGAGCTCTTCGACCGCGCGCTCCGCGCCGACTGGATCGGCACCGTCGGCGACCTCGGCGATCACTTCCGCATCAAGACGACCGTGGCCAAACCGCTGGCCGTGTCGGCGGTGGAGCGTGGCCTGGCGCGGTGGGTGAAGGTGGAGGGTTGGAAGGAGCCGGCGCTCCTCTCGTCGGAGGCGCAGGACCCGGGCCGCGCGACGGGCGCCGCGCTCCTCTCCCCCTTCGACCCGGCCTGCTGGTACCGCGACCGGCTCGAGCGCATGTTCGGCATGGAGTACCGCATCGAGATCTACACCCCGGCACCGAAGCGCAAGTACGGCTACTACACGCTCCCGTTCCTCTTGGGCGATCAGATGGCCGGCCGCGTCGACCTCAAGGCCGAGCGCAAGGGGGGAACGCTCGTCGTGAAGGCAGCCTGGGTCGAGGAGGCGCCGGCGCCCGGCGCCAAGCGGCGCGCCCCCGGGGCGGTCGCCGAGGCGCTGGCGACCGAGCTGCGGACGATGGCCGCGTGGCTGGGCCTCTCGGACGTCGTCGTCGAGCCCGTCGGCACGCTGGCGGGGGAACTGGCCGCGGCCAACGGTTGAGGCGTCGAAGACCGGCTCGATCAGGGTCCGGCGAGGTGGGGCAACGTCGGTAGGAGGTTGACCGCTCAGGCGCTCGCCACTCAGGCGTTCGCCGCTCAGGGCCTGCCGGCCCGCCACGGCGCCTCCGCCAGCCACGCCCTCGCCGCCCGTAGGTCTCGGAGCGTGAGCTCGTGGCCGGCCTCGAGGACTTCCTCCGCTAGGGTGGCTCCGAGGCCCCGCAGGTAGGGCGCGACCGGCTCGGAGAGGGGCCCGTACGGATCGCGCCGCCCCCGCGTCACGAGCACCGGAACGCCGGTCAGGTCGGCTCGCGGCGGCGACTCGAAAGGCATGGCGGGCCTGAGCAGGATCGCTCCGGCCAGCGCTCCCGGGCGCAGGCCCAAGGTCGCGATGGCGA
>JBDZVI010000001.1:112015-128201 GCA_040255585.1 Deinococcaceae bacterium | reverse complement strand
AGAACGCCGTGTTCACGACGGGGCCGAGACCCGTGGTGAACATGTGGTGCGTCCAGACGGCCGCGCCCATGAAGCCGATCAGGATGCCCGAGAGGATCATCACCGGGTAGCCGAAGAGCGACTTGCGCGAGAACGTCGGGATGATCTCGCTGATGACCCCGAACGCTGGCAGGATGATGATGTACACCTCGGGGTGCCCGAAGATCCAGAAGAGGTGCTGCCACAGGATAGGCAGCGCCCCGGCCTCCTGCACGAAGAAGAGCGTGCCGAAGGTGCGGTCGAGGATGACCTCGATGAACGCGATGGTGAGCGGCGGGAACGCGTAGATGATCATGAACGACATGATCAGGATCATCCAGGTGAACACGGGTACGCGCATCATCGTCATGCCGGGCGCGCGCATGTTGATGATGGTCACGATCAGGTTCATGGCGGTGCCGGTGGTCCCGATGCCGCTGATGAACAGGCCGAACATGTAGAAGTCGACGCCGAGGCCGGGGTTATGCGACAGCGAGGTGAGCGGCGCGTAGGCGAACCAGCCGACGTCGGGGGCCCCGCCCAGGAACCACGACGTGTAGATCATCAGGCCGCCCAGCGCGTAGATCCAGTAACCGAACGCGTTGAGGCGCGGGAACGCGAGGTCGCGGGCCCCGATCTGCAGCGGCACGAAGTAGTTGGCCAAGCCGATGCCCAAGGGCATGATGGCGAGGAACACCATCGTGACGCCGTGCATGGTGAAGAGCTGATTGAAGTGGTCGGGGTTGACGATGTTCATCGTCGGCGTGAGGAGCTGCAGCCTGATCAGGCCGGCTTCGCCCGCCGCGAGGAGCATGAAGAGGAACGCCGTGCAGATGTAGAGGAGACCTAGGCGCTTGTGATCGACGGTGGTGAGCCACGAGCCGATGCCGGTGGTCCAGGTCGGTCGGTTGAAGATCTTGCCCCTTGTCGTGACGGTTGGCTGCATCGTGGCCATCAGTTGCCTCCAGTCGATGCCTGGGCCATGGCTTGGGCACCGTCTTCGACGCCGAGGCTCAGCAAGTAGGCGGCGATGGCTGCCGCCTCCTGGTCACGGTTGGGGTCGGTGGCCTGCCACAAGGTCGGCATGCGCGTGCCCGGCTTGACTTCCTGCGGGTCGCGCACCCAGGTGGCGACGTTCTCGGGCGTGGCGTCCAGGATGGCGGCCCCCACCGTGTGGCGCAGGCCGAAGTTGGTGAGATCGGGGTACTGGGGCTGGCCGTACTTCACGCCCTCGGCGAAGTTGCCGATGTTGTGGCAGCCGATGCAGCCCTTCGTGGCGACGAGCTGGCGGCCCTGAGCCACGAGCGGGTCGGTGGCCGTGGCCACGACCTCCGGCTGCTGGAAGTCAGCGACCCAGTCGTCAAACCTGTCTTGTTCGTCAACCACGACCCGGAACCGCATGTAGGCGTGCGCCCCTAGGCACAACTCCGCGCACTGGCCGGTGTAGACGTCGAAGCCATTGTCCTTGTCTGTGACCTCGGCATCCGTGTCGAACCACAGACGGTTGTCCTGGTTGGGGATGAGGTCGACCTTGCCCGCGAGGCGCGGGACCCAGAAGGCGTGCACCACGTCGCCGGAGTTGAGCTGGAGGATGACGCGCTTGCCGGCCGGGATGTGCATCTCGTTGGCCGTGGTGATGCCGTACTGCGGGTACTCGAACTTCCACCACCACTGGTAACCGGTCACGTGCACGACCACGTCGTCGCTGGTGGCCACCACGTTCGTCTGGGTGCGGAAGATGGACCGCACGGACGGCACGGCGACCATGATGACGATGATGACGGGCACGATGGTGAGGATCACCTCGGTCATCGGGTTGCCGTGAGACTGGTCCGGCATCTCGTCGTCCCTGCGTCGCCGGAACTTTATGAGGACGTAGAAGAGCGCCCCGAAGACACCCACCATGACGGGGATGCTCAGGTACCACGTCCACATGAATAGACCGTGTTGTTCCCTCGCGATGCTGGCCGCGGGGCTCATGATCGACTGGACTCCGTCGAGCGAGCACGCTGCCAATAACGGCGCGAGAACGGCGACGGGCAACGCCCGCCTCAACCACCTCATGGGCACGATTCCCTCCTTGGGTACAGTGAAACGGGGGCATGCGAAGGGGTTGGCCCCAGATTCTGAGCGCTAATGTAGCACAGGCGTTCATAAGCGGAATGGGAACGCTTTCGCTTAAGGGACTCATCCGGACGCGGAAGTCGCGTTCCGGGACGGGCTGGTCTCTCATCGAAATGCCATCGGATCCTCATTTATTTGCGGGGGTGCGTTTGCATGCGTGGGTGCCCGCTCGGGTCATGCCCCGCCTCGTCGCGCCAACACCTACGCGCCCGCACGGACGTGCCCACACACCGACGCGCCCGCAAGGACGCGCCCGCACGGACGGCTACGCGCCGCGGTACGCGGCCGCTTCCAGCAGGTGCTCCGGGAGCACGTCGTCTTCTCCGGCCAGGTCGGCGACCGTGCGGGCCACGCGCAAGAGTCGATCGTAGCCGCGCGCCGAGGGTCGCAGGCTCCGCACGAGCTTGGCCAGGACCGCCTGCCCGGCCGGCCCGCTTGCCGTATGCGTCGTGAGCTGCCGGCCGGAGAGCCGGGCGTTGGCGAAGCCCTGGCGCTCAACGGCTTTGGCGCGGGCCGCCACCACCCTGGCGGCCACGGCGTCGCTAGCCTCGCCTTGCGACACGCCCACCAACTCCGCGTCCGTGAGGCGGGCGACGCCGATCAGCAGGTCCATGCGGTCGAGGAGCGGGCCGGACAGGCGCCGCTGGTAGCGCTCCACGGCGGCCGGATGACACGTGCACATGCGGGCGCCGTCGACGGCGCCGTGGTAACCGCACGGACACGGGTTGCGCGCGGCAACGAGCTGGAACGAGGCAGGCAAGCGGACGCTGCCGCTCGCGCGCGAGATGGTGATGACGCCCTCCTCGAGCGGCTGCCGCAACGCCTCCAACACCGAGCGCGAGAACTCCGGGAGCTCGTCAAGGAACAAGACGCCTAGGTGCGCGAGGCTCGCCTCGCCAGGACGCGCCACCGCGCCGCCGCCGACGATGCCGGCCTCCGAGCCGGAGTGGTGCGGCTGCCGGAAGGGCGGGGCGCGGACGAGGCCGCTCACGAGGTGGCCCGCGCTGGAGTGGACGCGCGTGACCTCGATGGCCTCCGCGTCGGTCAACGGCGGCAGGATGCCGGGCAGACAGCGCGCCAGCATGCTCTTGCCCGCGCCGGGTGGACCCGTGAGGAGGAGGTTGTGCCGCCCCGCCGCGGCCACCTCGAGCGCCCGGCGTGCCAGGGCCTGCCCACGCACCGTGGCGAGGTCCGGCAGCGGCTCCGCGGGGAGCGCTTCCGGCGTGGTGGGAGCAGGCGCCAACGGCACTAGCGGCGTTCGGCCGGTGAGGTGGGCCACCGCGGCCGCCAGGTTGGCCGCGGCGAACACGGTGACGCCGGGCACGAGGGCCGCCTCGGCCGCGTTCTCCGGGGACGCGAGCACGTGCCCGCCGCCGCCCCGGTGCGCGCCGAGGGCGGCCATGCTCGCGACGGCCACGCCGCCGCGCCCAGGCCTGACGCTGCCGTCGAGCGCGAGTTCCCCGAAGGCGATGAGCCCGTCAAGGGCGCCCCGGGGTATCCGCCGGTCGCACGCCAGCAGCGCGAGCGCGATGGGCAGGTCGAGCGCCGGTCCCTCCTTGCGTACGTCGGCCGGGGCCAGGTTGACGAGGATCCGGCTGGGCGGCAGCGGGTAGCCGAGCAGCTTGAGGTTGGCCCGGACGCGCTCGCGCGACTCCTGCACCGCCGCTCCTGGCAGCCCGACGATGGTGAAGCTCGGCAGGCCGCCGCTAACGAACGCCTCGACGCGCACCTCCAGCGCGTCCACCCCCTGGATGGTGGCGGAGGTGACGGCTGCGAACACACGGCGACGCTAGCGCCTGACGTGGCTGGAGGCGTCCCGCCCCACGGCGGTTGCCGACAGGTTCTAGGCAGCTTTACGGGGCCCGGTCGGCGCGGGGCGCCAGCCGCTCCGGGCGCCTCGCCTGAGGAGCCTGAGCGTTGCCCGCTTCCATCTAGGAGGAACGAAGGTACGGGACGGCGCCGCCGGCCGCGATGACGGCCGCTTCATAAGGGCCGATGGGAGCGAAGCGGAAGCGGGCGGGAGGTCGGTCAGGCGCGCGGCCGGAAGACGTCGTGGGATCGAGCGTCACCGTGCCGGCACGGAAGTCCACCTCCAGCGTCGCTTCCGGGCCGAGGGCCGCGTAGAACGCCTCGTCGGTGAGCGTGATCGTCGGCAGCCCCTCGTCGCGCGCCCCTAACTGGTAGAGCGGCGCGATGCTCGGGGCGATGACGGCCAGGACGCCTGCTCTCAGCAGCGCCCTCACGGAGGACGCCCGGTTGCTTCCCATGCCGAAGTTCTCGTCTCCTACGAAGATGGTGCCCTCCAACGAGCGCTCGGCAGCCGTCGGATCGACGTGGTGGAGGAGGAGCCGCCGCGCCACGCCGGGGTCGGGGTCGCTCGACGTACCGACGCCTGGCACGCTGGAAGGCGTCAGGTCATCCGTGGAGACGAGGCCGCGCAGCCTGACCACGTTGCCTGTGGTAGGCCAGACCACCGTCGGACGGTGGGCGTGTGGCGACCGAGGCCGGTCTCGTCGGTCTACGGCGTCTGCGTGGACGCTGCTTGCGTTGGCGGCGGGGTTGAGCCAGCCGGTGCGCGCGGCCAGTCCAGCGGTGCGACCGGCGGCGAGGATGATCTGAGCGTGGGGTGAGCCCATGCGGCCGGCGCTGTTGCGGTTCCCCGTCACGACGGCGACCTCGCCGTCCTCGAGACGCCTCATCCCGAAGCCGAAGCACGGGCCGCACCCGGGCGGTAGGAGAGTCACGCCGGCGGCCTCGAGTCGCCGCGCGAACCCTTCGGCGTTCAGGCGCTCGAGCACTCCGCTGGAGGCCGGCGAGACGACGGTAGGGACTTGGGCCCGCTCGCCCAGCGCGGTCGCGAACGCCGTTATCTCCTCGTAAGTGCCACCGGCGCAAGTACCCACGAACACGCGGTCGACGCGGATTGGGTCGAGGTGCGCGAGCGGCGCCACGTCGGACGGTTGCCCGCTGCGGGCCACGGAGGGGATCACGGACCCGAGGTCGAGCGTGACGATCGGCCCCGTGGCGAGCGGGGTCGGGCCCGCCCCTTGGAGCGGGAAGGTCGCCGTGACGGCCACGGCCTCGGGGGCGACGTTGGCGAGTACGGCGCGTTCCGCGGCGGTGAGGTGGGCCAGGCCAGGGCCGCCGAACTCGAGCGCCTTGCCGGTGGCGAGGCGAGGCACCGACCCGCCGCCCCGGAGGAGACCTAGGAGCGTGAGCGCGGCGTCGCGCGCGCTCACACCCGGTCCGAGCCGGCCGACCACCTCGACCCGCACGGTCTCCGGCACGCGGACCACGAGGCGCCCCGTGTGGATGGCGACCGCGAGCGTGGTCGGCTGCGCCGCGAACGCCGTCACGCCATGCGCCCCCAACGTGGGCGTGTGCGAGTCGTTGCCGAGCACGATCATGCCAGGCCGCAACCGTCCGCTGGCGGGGAGGGCATGATGCTGGATCCCCTGACCGACGAGGCGCTCGGCGCCGTACCGGGCCACGAACTCCTCCTCGATCGCCCTGAGCGCGAGTACCCGCTCGCGCTCGCCACCCGAGTAGCTCTCGACCGGGCCCGTATGGTCGCGCACGAGTACGAGCGGCGCGGCGGACCGCGAGGTGCCGAGCGCGTCGAGGGTCGGGAGGAGAGACGGGGTGGTCCAGTCGTCGGTGACGATCAGGTCAACCGCGAGATCGACTTCCCGACCGGCCGGGGCGCCCAACCGGCGTTCGATGAGCGTGTGGGGTTCTGCCGGGTTCACGCGGCGTCGGCGTCCGCAGCCCCTTGGGCGGCTGCCGTGGGGCGGCAGTACCGGACGGTCCGAAAGCGCCTGGCGATGTCCATGACGCGCCTGCGGACCTGCTCGCGCGGCTCGGTGTCCGTGAGCGTCGCATGCAGGAGGGCGGCGAGCTGCGCCATCTCCGGTTCGCGCATCCCGAGGCGCGTCGCCTCGGGCGTGCCGAGGCGCAACCCCTTGCGGCGCAGCGACGGGATGAGGTTGACGTTGGCGATGAGGTTGACGTCGTGCAGCGCTTCGACGGCCTCGTCAGGGCTGGCGAGGGGGCTGGCGTCGAGCCATACCTGGTGCGACTCCGTCACGCGCTCGCCGCCCTGGACGGCCAAGCCGAGGCGCGCCAGCTCGCGGCCCAGTGCGCGCGCGTTCGCCACCGTTTGCCTTGCGTAGGCGGCGCCGTAATCGCGTGCCTCGGCCAGCGTGACGGCCAACGCGGCGACGTGATGCAGGTGGAAGTTGGAGACGTGGCCGGGGAAGATCGTGGCCTCCACGCGCTCCGCGATGTCGTCGCGGTTGGTCAGGATCAGGCCCTTCTGCGGCCCGGGCAGCGACTTGTGCGTGCTGCCCGACAGCACGTCGGCCCCCTCGCGCAGCGGATCCTGGAAGATGCCGCCCGCCAAGAGGCCGAGCACTTGCGAGGCGTCGTAGACGATGATGACCTCCGGGCCGGCCAGGCGTCGCAGCTCCCTGACGGGGTGGGGGAAGAGGATCATCGAGGCGTCGAGGTAGATGACGTCCGGGGGCGCGGCGGCGAAGGCGCGCGCGCAGCCTGCCAGGTCGACGGTGGCGTTGAGCGCGTCGTAAGGGATGAGGCGCAGCTCGCTCGTGATCCGCGCCGCTACGCTTCTGGCGGCGAAGTGCCCGCCGTCCTCCATGGCGAGGTGGTAGAAGGTGCCGCCTGGCCGCAGGACCGAGTGGATCACGATGTTGGTGCAGTTCTCGCCCGAGAGCGGGCGCACGTTCGCATGGCGGGCGTCGAACAGCTCGCGCGCCAGCCCCTGAGCCAGCGTCTCCACCTCCGACAGGTGCTTGCCGCCCACGTAGCGCCACTGGGGGTTCTGGAACAGGTAGCGGTGGCCGAGGTCGGATGCCAACACGCTGCGGGCCGCCGGGCTAAGCAGGTTCTCGGTTGGAACGAGCCCGACGCACTCCGCGCGGTACGAGGCCTGGCGTTCGACCGCGGCCAGAACGCGGTCGAGAGGCTGACTCACGGGCTGTTGAGCCGCGATCGCCGCCTCCGTTCGCGCTCGGGTTCTCGCGTCCGCGGTAACGGAGTCGCTCATCTAAGGGTCCGTCGGGCGTCGAATCGTGGCTGGAACGGGGGTCGTGGCATGGCGTCTCCAAGTGTTCAGGGATTATTGATTTCGAAACGAAAGCTAGGAGCCACAACTCCAGCCTTCTGAGGAACGATAACATAAGTGAGCGGCCAGCATAGCCTAAGAAACGAATGGCCCCCTCTGGGCCAGTTCCGGGCTCATGGGGCCGCTCCCGCTCACGATCGCGCTGGGAGACGCAACTCGCTCGCGGCTGCCGACGAGCGCACGTCGTTTGGCGGGGTGAACGAGACCGGGGTGGAGCTTGATGGCTCCACCCCAGCGCATGCCGTCGTTGAAGAAGCGGGTCAGTAGCGCAGGTCGACTCCCCGGTCGAGCAGTGCCTGGATCTGCTCGGCGATGGCCGGATCCTCAGGGTCGAACGCGTTGAACCTCACGTCTACGACGTCGCCTTCGCCGATACCCGGATTGGCGACGAGCGGAGCGAGGTCGGCGATATTGTTGCCATCCAGGTTCAGGTTCTCGAGCTCCGTGAACGCCTCGAGGAACGCTATGTCGCTGATCCCCGTGGTGGAGAGCGTCAGGGTGGTCAAAGCCGTCTTGGCGGTTAGCGCGCTCATGTCTTCTATCACGGCTCCACGGAGGTCGAGGAACACCAAGTCGTCCATGACGTCAAGGAACGACAGGTTCGGGATCGTGTGCCAGCCGAGGTCGAGGGCGTCCAGCTGGGGGTAGTCCAACAGGTGGTCGAACTCGGTGAGGTCGTTGCCGGGCAGCCAGAGCCCATGGATGTCCGGGTAGTTCTCGAGGAGAGGCCAGATCAGCGCGTCACCGAGCCCGTGGAACCCCAGGTTCATGGTCCACATGGAGGTGAGCGTCGCAAGCGCCGACGTGTCGGTGATCTTGGCCTCGGTGCAGCACACGTGGAGGCCCCGGATGTTCGTTCGGCCGCGCAGGGGCTCGATGTCCGAGATGTCGTTGATGTTGAGATCGACCCACGTGAGGCTGTCCAGCGCCGCGAGGGGAGAGAGGTCGGTGATCTCGCCATCGGTCAGTTGGAGGTCGTAGAGGTTCACGGCATACTGCAAGCCTTCCATGCTGGCGACGCCCGAAAACGGCGCCCTCAGCTCGACGATCCGCGCCATGTCGCCGCACGTGATGGCGTCGGACTGGAGGCCCAGCGTGTCGACTATCGCTTGGTGCAGGGCGGCGTCAGGCACGTTCACGACTTCGCCCTGGTCGGCGCACGCCGTGGCGACCGCGCCCACGTAGAACGGAGCGTAGTCGTAGGACATCCCGAACTGGGCTTCTTTGATCGGGTAGTTCACGAGGTCTGTGCTTACGGCAATGACATCGACGCCGTAGGCGCCGTCCTCGAGGTCGAGGCTCTCGAAGCTGAAATGGTCGCCGTTCATCAGGTTGTAGGGGGTCACGCGGCCCTCGTAAGTGCCGCGGTGTATCGACACTATGGCGCTCTTCGTGTCGGCGGGGTTGGTCCAGTCGACGTCCAGGCCGCTCGACGACACGCTCGAAACCGAGATGCTGGTTGGCCTATCCATTCTGGCAGAGGCGTCCAGGTGGGTCGTCGCCGTGTATTCAGTGCCGTCGATGGTCACCGAGACTTCGTAATCGCCCGTTAGCGCCGCGATGGATGATGAGGTGCGGAACATGAAGCTGCCGTCGTAGCAGCTGGCCTGCTCGGGCGGGCACTCGTAGACATGTTCCCATGGCAGATCGTCGTGCCAGCCAGCCGGCCCCGTGATGTACGCGGTCACCGCCTGTGAGCCGATCACCTCGGGGGGAAACACGAGGTAGACGATGGCGATGCTTGCCGTCCACTCGTCGGTACTCCGGCGCCTGCTCGTGCCCATCATCAGATCGACGTGCCAGGGTACGGCCGTTCCATCCGGTGCCGCCGCCTCCTCCGAGGAGCCTTGGCCGTTCACGGCGACGACCGTGTACCGGTACTCCCGTTCGAGCTCGATGTCCATGTCGATGTAGCTGGTGGCGTTCGCCGGCACTGTGGCGACCTTCGTTCCGGTCTGCATCGCCGTCAGGCCGGGGGTCGCGTTGCGGTAGACCTCGAACCCCGTCTCGTCGTCGCTGTTGTCGGTCCAGGCCACCGTTATGTAGCCCGGTCCTGGCGTAGCCGTCACGTTGCTCGGAGCCACGGGCGTCTTGGCGGGTGTTGGCCCCTGGCCGCCGCAGGCAGCCAGCAGGACGAGCGCTGCGGCCGCAAGGAGCGCCTCCACCCTGCACGAAGCGGGAACGGTTGTCTTCACGGTTCGCCTCCCTGATCCTTTTGGTTTCAGAGAGGTTGCATCCGTGACCCCGTCCGCGGCCCGTCCAAGGCGAGACGGCGGGTCTAGGCGGTCCTACACCGCCGCGTGCGCGTACAACCCGAACGTGTTCGGACCAACGTGGCTGGCGATGACGGCGCCGATCTCGTGATAGCCGCCGAACTCGTAGGGAACGCCGGCCGCGTCGATGGCGGCGCGCAGCCCCTCGGCGGCGGGCGGGTCCTGCACGTGGATGAGGTTCAGCACCACTGACCCCGAGGACGCAGCGACGTAGGCTTTGAAGCGGTCGACCATCTCCTGCTGCGCCTTCTTGATGCCGCGGGCGCGGGTCAGCGGACCGACCTTCCCGCCGTCCAGGGTGAGCAGCGGCTTGACGTTGAGCAGGCCGCCCAGGAACGCGGTGGCGCGGCCGATGCGCCCGTTCTTCTGCAGGTAGTCCATGGTCGCGACCGTGAAGATCACGAAGTTCGTGTCGCGGATCTTCTCAAGCGCCTTGATGATCTCCGGGACGCCCTTGCCCGCGTCGCGCATGCGGGCCGCCACGCGCACCATCTCGCCGTGCCCGAGGGAGGCCGCCAGGCTGTCGAACACGGTCACCTTGGCGCCGCAGGTCTTCTGGGCGATGGTGGCCGACTGGAAGGTCCCGGAGACGCCGGAGGAGATCGTGATGACGAGGACCTCGTCGGCGCCGGCCGCCAAGGCACGCTCGAAGGCGGCGGTGAACTCGGCGGGGCTCGGCTGGCTCGTGGATGGCATGCCTGCGCCCTGCGCCACGCCGGCGATGATCTTGGCGGGGTCGATCTCTAGCCAATCCTTGAAGGTGCCGCCCTGGAAGTGCACGTGCAGAGGCACGGCCTCCACGTTGAGCGAGGCGAGTTCCTGGGCGGTGAGGTCGCAGGTCGAGTCCGTGATGATCGCGAGGGGCATTAGGGGCTCCGATGCTATTGCGAGTGGGTTGTGCTCAACGTTCGCGGTTGTCCCAGGATAAACGACCGCGGCGCCCCACGCATGCCGCCGCGCTCGGCACGAGTCCTCCCTCATGAGCCGCGTGCGCTCTCTGGGGCATGATGGGACCATGCTGGAAGCCGTGTGGTGGTTGCTCACCCCGAGCACCTTGTTGGTGCTCCTGGTGCTGCTCGCCTTCGCCGCGGGGCGCCTCCGCGCGGGTCGCCTGGCCGGCGCCCTGCTCTTCTTCCCACTGCTCCTGCTGCTGGCGCTGGTGCTCGCGCCCCTCGACGAGTACCTGGCCAGCGGCCTCGAGAGTCGCGTGAGCGCGCCCGACCCGCTGCCGGAACGGGTTGACGGCATCATCGTCTTGGGTGGTGCAGTCGAGTGGCGTGTCAGCGCGGCGCGCGGCCAGCTGACCTTCGACGACGCCGGCGAGCGACTGCTCGCGGCGCTGGCGCTCGCGAAGCGTTACCCGGAAGCGGAGCTCGTGTTCACGGGCTTGTTCATGGACGCGTTGCGCGAGGAGTGGAAGGACGCCAGTGGCGACGGCCTCCTGTTCCAGGACGCGATGCGTGGTCGCCGCGTGACCTTCCTGGGAGAGGCGCGCAGCACGTACGAGGAAGCGTTGCTGGCGCGCGAGCGCGTGGCGCCGGCCCCCGGCGCCACCTGGCTCCTGGTCACGAGCGCGCTGCACATGCCCCGCGCTTACGGCACGTTCAAGGCGCAGGGGTGGCAGGTGACGCCGTTCCCCGTCGATTACCGCTCCTTGCCGTCGAGCGAATGGCGCGCGGCCTGGCGCTTCGACCTGGCCGTCGGCAAGCGCCTGGCCGGACTGGACAGGGTCGTGCGGGAGTGGGGAGCCTACCAGGTCTACAAGCAGTCCGGCAGGCTCGTCGACTGATTCTGATTCGAAGACCCCGAGAATCGGTGGACCGGGGCGGCTCGCCGCCGGGCCGTTGGCGCGAGCGACGCTCAGCCGACGTCAGTCCGGCAGCAACGCCTCCGCTATCTGCACGGCGTTGAGGGCGGCCCCCTTGCGGATCTGGTCGCCGGCGACGAACAGGGCTAGGCCGCCGGGGAGGCTCGAATCGGCGCGGAGCCTACCGACGAGCGTGTCGTCCTTGCCGCTCGCCGCCAACGGCATGGGGAACGTGTTGTTGCCGCGGTCGTCGACGAGGCGCACGCCCGGCGCGCGCTCGAGCACCGCCCTCGCCTCGGCTTCGCTCACTGGCCGCTCGAACTCGGCGTGGATGGCCTCGCTGTGCGCGCGGAACACCGGCACGCGTACGCACGTCGCGCTGACGGCCAGGTTCGGCGCGTCCAAGATCTTGCGCGATTCGAGGAGGAGCTTGCGCTCCTCGCCGTTGTAGCCGTCGTCGCCGACGTCGGAGTCGTGGCTGAAGAGGTTGAACGCTATGGGGTGGCGGAACTTACGGGGCGCAGGCGGCTCGGTCGCCGGTTCGCCGCTGGCGGCGCTGGTCCCTGCCAGCACGGCGGCTGTCTGCTCGCGCAGCTCGGTTATGCCGGTGGCGCCCGCCCCCGACACCGCCTGGTAGGTGGCGACGGTGGCGCGCTTGAGGCCGAACGCCCGGTGGAGCGGCGCGAGCGCCATGAGGGCGATGATGGTCGAGCAGTTCGGGTTGGCGATCACGCCCTGATGGTCGGCCAAGGCGTGCGCGTTGACCTCCGGGACGACGAGCGGGACACGCTCGTCCATGCGCCAGGCGCTCGTGTTGTCGATCACCACGGCGCCGTGAGCCGCCCAGGCCCAAGCGTGCGCCTTGGACACGCTGCCGCCGGCCGAGGAGAACACGATGTCGGCACCCAAGTCGTCGTCTTCTGGCAACGCCATGATGGTGTGCTTCGCGCCAGCGAACTCCACCTGCCTCCCGGCGGACCTCGGCGAGGCGTAGAGCCTCAGCTCCGTCGTCGGGAAGGCTCGCTCCGCGAGGATGGCGAGGAGTTCCTGTCCGACGGCTCCGCTGGCTCCGACAATGGCGACACGCATGCGGCGGAGTGTAGCACCAAGCCCGCCAGGCGATAGCATGGCCCGCATGTCGCGCGAACGCGGACGCTGGCGCCGCATCGTCATCAAGGTCGGGACGAGTTCCATCGTGGACGCCTCCGGGCGCATCGCCCAGCACAAGATGTGGGACATCGCGCGTGGGGCGCAGGTCCTCGCTGGTGCCCAGGACGTCGGGGGGCGGGGTAGCCCGCCCGCGCCCGGTGCCTCCGGCCCCCTCGGCAGCGCCGTGGGCTCCCTCGGCAGCGCCGTGGGCCCCCTCGGCAGCGCCGTGGGCCCCCTCGGTGCCGCCGGTTCGGGCCGGACCACCGGCGACCGGTCGACGGGCGCGCAGTTCGTCATCGTCACGTCCGGGGCCGGTGCCGCCGGCCGCGAGCGGCTCGGCCTCAAGCTCCCCCTCACGCTCCCGCAGAAGCAGGCGGCCGCGGCCGTCGGGCAGGCCCTCCTGATGCTCGACTGGGAGCGCGCCCTCGCCCCGCTGCCGGTCGCGCAGCTCCTCCTTAGCGCTGGCGACGTGCAGGAGCGGGAGAGGTACGTGAACGCCAAGAGCGCGCTCGAGGCGTCGCTGAGCCTCGGCGCCGTCCCCGTGATCAACGAGAACGACAGCGTCGCGACCGCGGAGCTGAAGCTCGGCGACAACGACACGCTCTCGGCCTGGGTGAGCTACCTGGTTGACGCCGACGTGCTCGTCATCCTCACCGACGTCGATGGGCTCTACGATTCCGACCCGCACCGCGACCCTGACGCCCGCAAGATCGAGGTGGTGAGCGACCTGGCCGAGGTCGCCCATCTCGGCGGCGGAGCCGGCTCGACCCACGGCACGGGCGGCATGGCGACCAAGCTGAGGGCAGCGCGCATCGCCACCGGTGCCGGGATCGAGACGATCGTCCTCGGCGGCGGTGGCGCTGGGCTGGAGGCGCTGGCGCGCGGGGAGGCGCGCGGCACCCGCTTCTTGGCCGCGGCGCACGTGCCTGCGCGCAAGGCGTGGATAGCCAACCAGCCCGTGCGCGGCGCGATCCACCTCGACGACGGGGCGGTCAGGGCCCTCAGGGGCGGCAAGAGCCTCCTGCCTGGCGGCATCACCGGGGTGACGGGCCTGTTCACGTTCGGCGACGCCGTGGAGCTGCGCCATGCCGGCGCGCTGATAGGCGTTGGCCTCACCAACTACGGCTCCGACGCGGTCGACCGCATCCGCGGTCGGCACACGCGCGACGTCGCCGAGCTGCTGGGCCACAAGGACTACGACGAGGTCGTCCACCGTGACAACCTCGTCCTCGGCGGGGCGCGTTAGCGCCGGTGATAGCATTCGCGCCATGAACCCGCGGACCCAGCTCATCTACGTCTCGGCGGCCATAACCTTCGGCCTCGGGCTCCTCGGGCTGGTCAACCCGATCTTCACCGCGACCATGCTGGGCCTCGACATCGTCGACCCGCGCGGGCTCAGCCAGGTGCGCGCCACCTTCGGGATGTTGCATCTGGCGCTCGGCGCCCTCATCGTCCGGGGCCCGCTCCCGCGGCCCGGGGCCGGCGTCTACCTGAGGGTGAGCGCCCTGCTCGTCGTCGCGGTCGCGGTCGGACGCCTGCTGTCGATCGCGCTGGATGGCGCCGTCACCCTCCTGAACCTGCTGTTCCTAGCGAGCGAGACGGTGGCGCTCCTCGGCATCGTGCTCGCCTGGCTCGACCCGGGGCGACGCAGGACGTCCCCCGTCTCCGAAGCGTGAGCAAGGACCTAAAGGTGAGCGGCCTCGTCGACGGCACCCGTTTCTCCCCGCCGGACGTTGCCTTGCGCCGGGAGGCGGGTCTAGCCAAGCTGCGCGAGCTCTACGCCTCGTGGGGTTACGCCCCCGTCGAGGTGCCGGTGCTCGAGCGCTTCGACCCGTACCACCCGCGCGAGGAGCAAGCGTTCAAGCTGATCGACAACGGCAGCGAGGTCATCGCCCTGCGCTCGGACTTCACGCCGGCGCTCGCCAGGCTCGTGGCGATCACGCACCCTGGGGTGGCCGCCGGCGAGAGGAGGCCGCTGCGGTTCCGGTACGCGGGCACCGTCTGGCACGCCAACCATCCCGAGGTGGCTGGCATGCGCGAGTTCACCCAGGTCGGCATCGAGCTCGTCGGTGTGAGCAACGCGCGCGCCGACGCCGAGATCATCCACCTGGCACGCGAGTCCGTGCGGGCGCTTGGCCTCGCCCCGCGCATCGAGGTAGGCAACCCTGCCTACGTGAAGGCCCTGCTGGAGGCGGCGCAGGTCCCGCGCGAGCACCAGGGCGCCCTCGCCGACGCCATCGACCGCAAGGACCGCTCCGACGTCCTGGCCGCGATCGAGGCCCTCGGGTTGCGTGGCAAGGCGGCCGACGCCATCCTCCAGGCGCCCGACCTCTACGGGGCGGAGAGCGTCCTCATCGAGGCCCGGCGCTTGGCTCCCGACGCAGCTGCCAACCTGGCCCTCGACCGGCTGGAAGGTGTGCTCGCCGAGTTCGAGGACGCTAGCGAGCTCCTGCTCGATCTCGGCCTGGCGCGGCGCCTCAGCTACTACACGGGCGTGACGTTCCGCGCGTTCACGCCGGACTACGGCCGGCCGCTGCTGGGCGGCGGACGCTACGACGCCGCGCTGCTGCCTTACGCCGCCGGGTTCTCGATGGGTCTCGAACGCCTCCTGGGCGCGGCCGCATATGGCGACATCCCGGCCGCCGGCGTGTTGCCAGCTTCCTTGGTGCCCGAGGTCCTGGCCCTCGACGATCCGGGCGCTAGGACTCTGCGCGCCGCCGGGGTGTGCGTGGCCCGCGCCGTGGCGGGCGACGAGGAGGGGGCGCTGCGCGAGGCCGCGGACGCCGGAATCCCTTACCTGCTCGTGGCAGGAGTCGTGCGTGCGACCGGCCGACACGAGGCGGCGAGGCAGCGCGAGCTTCAGGGGCTGCTGGCGGGTGACCTGGCATGAGTTCGCTCGAGGCGACGCCGGCGACTCCCCGCGCGCCCAGCCGGCTCGTGCTGGCCCTCCCGAAGGGTCGGGTGTTGCCAGACGCCCTTACGACCTTGCGTTCCGCGGGGCTCACCCTCGGCTTGGCCGCCGACGAGCGCGCCCTGCGCCACGACGGGCCGGACGCCACCGTGCTGGTGATGCGCAACGCGGACGTGCCGACGTACGTCGAGCTGGGGGTCGCCGACGCCGGCGTTGTCGGGCGCGACGTGCTCCTCGAGCACGGCAGCGCGCTCTACGCCCCCGTCGACCTCGGGTTCGCCGCCTGCCGACTCTCGCTCATCCGCCCGGTGGGCGCCGCCGGCCCGGTGCGACGCATCGCGAGCAAGTACCCGCGCGTGACGGCCGAGTACCTGGCGCGCATCGGCAGCCCCGCGGAGGTCGTCGAGCTCTCCGGCAACGTGGAGCTTGCCTGCCTCTCCGGCCTGGCGGACGCCGTGGTGGACGTCGTACAGACGGGCGCGACGTTGCGCGCCAACGGGCTGGAGGAGGTCGACGTCATCGCCGAGTCGAGCGCGCGGTTCGTCGTCAACCGCGCGGCGTTGAAGCTCAAGGCCGACGTGCTGCGACCGTTGATAGCCGCGTTGCGGGAGGGCGCGGGCCGCTGAGACTCAGCGGCCGCTGAAAGGCAGCGGTCGCCGAAAGGCAGCGGTCGCTGGAGCCCAGCGGTCGCTGAAGCTTAGCGGGTGCCCTAGAGCCAGCCCCTGCGCCTGAAGTAGACGATCATCCCCGTGGCGATGCCC
>JBDZVI010000001.1:0-111915 GCA_040255585.1 Deinococcaceae bacterium | reverse complement strand
GCCCTAGAGCCAGCCCCTGCGCCTGAAGTAGACGATCATCCCCGTGGCGATGCCCAGCATCAGGAGCCAGAGCGCCGGGTACGCCCAGCGCCAGTGGTACTCGGGCATGTGCTCGAAGTTCATGCCGTAGATGCCGGCCAGGAACGTCAGCGGGATGAAGATCGTGGCGATGATCGTCAGCACCTTCATGACGTCGTTCATCCGCACGTTCAAGGTGGTCAGGTAGAGGTCGTGGATGCCGGTCACGAGTTCGCGTTGCGTTTCCACCGCGTCCACGACCTGCACGGCATGGTCGTGCGCGTCGCGGAGGTAGTCCTTGACGGCGCGCGTGAAGTAGGCGGGCTCCGTGCGCAGGAGCGATGCCAGCGCGTCGCGCAGCGGCCAGACGGCGCGGCGGACGACGAGCAGGTTGCGCTTCAGGCGGTCGACGCGCTGGACCTGGTAGCGCGCCGGACCCTCGAGTACCTCCTCCTCCATAGCCTCCAGCTCGTCCCCGTAGCCTTCCAGTACAGCGAAGTACTGGTCAACGACGAGGTCGATCAGGGCGTAGGCCAGGTAGTCGGCGCCCATGCCGCGCACACGGGAGCGCCCTTGGCGCAGCCGCTCGCGCAGGGGGCCGAACGGGTCCCCGTCCGACTCCTGGAAGGTCACGAGCAGGCCCTCGCGGAGCACCAGCGAGAACTGCTCGCTGCGCAGCGCCTCGCCCGAGGCGGGAGGCCGCAGCATGCGGGCGACCATGAAGAGGTAATCCTCGTACTCCTCGACCTTCGGGCGTTGCCCAAGGCTCGCCAGGTCCTCGACCGTCAGCGGGTGCAGGCCCAGGGCGGTCCCGAGGGCCTCGAGCAACCGCGTGTCGTGGACGCCGAGGACGTTGAGCCAGTGGACACCCGGGGTGGCCAGGAGCCCGCGCAGTTCGTCGGGGCGGGCGACGTCGCGCTCGGCGAACTCCTGGTCGGTGAACGTGAGCAGGCGCAGCCTGACGCTGTCCGGGCGCTCCTGCCCCGTGTACACGACGGTGCCGGGAGGCGACCCGGCCTTACGGCGCGCGTCGTGCGAGCGGCCTCGGCCAGGACTCGCCTTGCGTCGCGCGTCGCGTGCCTCGCGCGAGGCACGACGGCTCAGAACTTGCCGCCCGTCTTGAACCCGCCCCCGCGCGGCATGCTTCCGCCGCTGGGCCGCGAGCCGCCACCCTTCGAGCCGCCGCCGAACCCACCCGAGCCACCACGCGACGAGCCGCCGAACCCACCGCCGAACCCACCCGAGCCACCACGCGACGAACTGCCGCGCGACGAGCCGCCGACACCGCCGCCGGCCCCGAAGATGCCTTCGAGGACGCTGCCGATGACATCTATGACAGGCCCCGGGTTCACTGGCGGGGGTGTCGTGCCCCCGCCCCAGACCGTTCCGCGTCCGAACCCGCCCGAGCCGAAGGTCGGGTCGACCCTGGTCGGCACCGCCGTGCGCTGCTGGGTGAGCAGGCGCCACAGCGCGTCCATGGTGATGAGGCCCGTGAGGTACTGCGTCAGGCCGGTCTTGACGGCGCCCGCGTCGCGGAACGCCGTGTTGGGCGCGTCGAAGCCGCTGCGCGTGTAGTTGGTGCGCAGCCAATCGAGCTCCTGGGCGCGCTTGTGGCTCGCCTCCGCGCCGGCGCGCAGCTCGGCGACGGTGCGCTCGAGCTCCTCGCGGCGCTTGGCGAAACCGGCCAGCCGGCTCACGACGAGGTCGTCCTCCGGTGACGGGGTAGCCAACGCCCGAACGCGCAGGACATCGAGGGGAGCTGCCTCCAACTGGGTGCGCATGAACTCGACGGCGTTCAGGTAGTTCTCGTCCGCGCCCTTAGCGAACTTCTCGCTCTCCGCCATGGCGGCGGCGTGTCGTTCGCTCGCCTCCTGGATGGCGGCGTCGAGCTTCGCAATGCCGGCTTCGACGGCGGCCTTCTTGTCCTCGAGCGCCGGGATGCCATCGGCCTTGCGCGCCTCGACGTCCAGGCGCTCCAGTTCGGCGTGCGCGGCATCGGCGGCCGCGCGGGCGTTGGTGGCGTGCTCGCGCAGGCGTAACGGGATCTCGGTCAGGCGGTTGTAGTTGGCCCTGGCGTCCTGGTAACCGACCAAACGGGCCACGCGCCCGTCGAGGTACCGGATCAGCGGCGCGAAGATGAAGCCGCCGGACCGGTATTCGGCCGTGCCGTACTTGCGCCGCCAGAGGTAGGAGAAGAGCGGGTCGGCGCGGTACGCCTCGCCCTTGGTGGCCTGCTCGCTCTCGCTCTGAGTCGCTTTGGCGTCGGCGCGGCCCGCGACGCGGTCGGCTTCGCGCGTCGCCTCCAGCTTGGCTTGGTAGCCGGCATCGGACTCGAGGCGGCGCTGCGTCGCCACTTCGGCGTCCTCGATGGCCTTGGCGGCCGCGTCCAGGTTGGCCATTGCGCCCGCCCGCTCGGCTTCCAGCGCCTTGCTCTTCTCCTCCAGCTCCGAGACGCGTTGCTGGAGCGCGCCGTAGGCGGAGTCCCGCTGCGCTATGAACTTGAGCAGCTGCTGGTCGGACGTGTCTTCGACCCTCGTCTTGTCGTTGGCAAGGTAGTTGAGACGCATGCGAGCGAGGCGCTGCAGCTCCTGCATGCGCGAGGAGTCGAGCTTCAGCAGCTCGTCGTTGTTCGTGGAGAGCGACGCGTCGACCTGACGCATGCGCTGCTGCTCCTCCGCGATCGCGGACAGGAGCGTGTTGAGAGTGTCGCGGCCGCTGATCATCAGTCCCAACTCGTTATCGCGGCGCCCGTCGTGTCGAAACGATAGACGGGCTGGAGGTGGCCGGCGCTCTTCTCGCCGAACACGTCGTTCTGGATGATGCCGTCATCCAGCTTGTCGGCCTTGATGGCCTCGAACGTTGCCTCGCTGACCCGCAGGCCGAAGCGCTTCACGGTCTCGGACCTGCCGGTCTCCTCGTTCGTGACCGTGACCGCCACGTTGTTGCCGTTGCGGTCGACCGGCTCGACGATGATGTAGTAGTTGGCGGCGTCCTGGTTGAGGTCGGGAACGCGCCACACGCCCGTCGTGTCCGTAGCGATGCGCAGGACGTACGAGCTGTTCAGCGTCTCCTGGAGGGTCTTGAGCGAGGCCAGCGTGGTGCGGGCCGTGCGGTCGTCGCCCTTGGCGAGCGCGCCGGTAGCGACCCCGTAGAGGGTGTCGGCCTGCTGGTTCGCCGCGGCGTCCTGCGACCGGGCCACGACCTCCGCGTAGACCTTACCGACGTCCCGCACGAGGTTCCGGTGCGGCGCGCGCACGAGCGAGTCGTAGCCGAACACGAGCACCGCGGCCACGACGAGAAGGGCGAGCAGGAGCTTGCCCCACGCCCCCCGGTTCACGTAGGCGTACGCCCAGCGCGTGCCGGGGCCGCGCGCCGGCGGGGAGTACACGAAGCGGCCCTCGCGGAGCGCCGCCACGCCCTGGCGCAGGACCTCGTCCGACACGGCGATGCCTTGCGAGGCGTAGATGTTACGCAGGCTCTCGAGCATGGCCTCGTCGCGCCCCTCAGAAGCCAGCTCTGCCTCTACGAGGCGCTCGCGGTGGCGCAGGGTGTCGACGACGTCCATGGCCAGCATGACGTCGTCGAGCGGCGGTGGCGCCGGTTGCGGACCCGCGCTGGCGGCCGCGTCAGCCAACGTCGCCGCCGACTTGCTCGGCGCTGTCTAGCTGCCCAGCGCCGCCCTGGGTCGCGCTCCTGGGCGCGTCGATGATGTCCAGCTTGGCCCCCTGCTCGGCCAACCGAGCGAGCCGGCGCTTGCCGTCCTCGACGGCATCGCGGATCTCGGCGGCGTTGGTGGTGGCCTGCTTGCGCATCTCGTCGATGATCTCGAGCGAGCGCTCCTGGTAGTTGACGACGGACTCGACCAGGCGCTTGACGGACTCGGCGCGCACGGTGGGGCCGTAGCCCGCCTTGAGGGCCGCCTCCTGCACCTTGCCGCCGATGTCGGAGAGCGTGTCGAGCGAGTCGCTGACGCCCTTCGTCATGGCCTCGAGGGTGCGGGTCGACTCGTTGAGGCCGAAGAGGCCGGTGAACGTCGCCGTCAGCGCCGTCAGGACGGTCTCGTTCGTGCTGAAGAACGATACGGCCTGCGCCCTCACGCGCTCCTTGGCCGTGTTCGTCTGCATGAGGCGCGCCATCACGACCTCGGACGTGTTGTACGAGATCGTCAGGTTGTCGGAGAGGTCCTTGGCGATCTGGTAGCGCTTGTCGACTTCCTGCAGCGCGCGCACGCGCTCGTCGCGCGCGAGCTCCAGGCGGGCGCGTTCGGCCGGGTCTTCGCCGGCGTAGGCGTCGACCGCCGCCATGGCCTCGTTCACGCCCTGCTTGGCCGTCTCCAGCTGGGCCTCGCCCTTCTTGAGCACCTCGAACGCGAGGACCTCGGACTCCTTGAGGGCCCCGCGGAAGTCGCGGTACGCCTCGAGGATGATGTGCTCGCGCTGGATCTGGTCCTGGGCGTCCTTCGTGACCTCCAGGTACGTGTGCTTGATCTTGTCGAACCGGCTCGAGATGTCGCCGCGCGTGACCTTCATCCAGATGTTCGAGAGGCGCTCGAAGGTGCTGATCTTGCCGTCCTCGAGCTGGTCGACCATGGCCTTGGCGTCGTCGCGGATGCTGTTGAACGACTTGGTGACGTCCTCGTAGCGGGAGCCGACCTCCATCGCCTCGACCTGCTTGCGCACGACGTCGTTGAAGAGCGACGCCTGGGCGAGGGTGCGAGTGATGGCGACGACGCGCTCCTGGTCGAGGTCGGTGATCTGGCTGAGGAGGGCGACGATGGGCGCCTCCTCCTTCGTGGTGTTCTCCGGGAGGAGGCCGAGGTCGCGCAGACCGCCGAGCGCCTTGTCGAGGTACTTGAGCGGCGTGCCCCTGACGATGGCAGGGGTGGCGGGCGTGGACTGTTGATCGCTCATCTGGTGCCTTTCCGTGCGTTGACCTGTCGTGCCCCGTGGGCGTGGCAGGACGCGCTTACCTCAATCATCGGTTCACGCGGGGCCGGGCGCAAGTGCGTGGTCACCGCGGCACGAGAGTAGTCTGCGGTATGTCCGTCTCTTCGTCGGTAGCGGGGCGCCGCCGCGTGCGGGAACTCGGGATCGTGCCTGGGGTATTGGCGCCCGGGCCGCACAACGCCATCACCGACGTCGCCGGGGTGCGGGTTGGTCACGAGACGCTGTACGAGGGCGAGGGTATCAGGACGGGCGCGACGGTCGTCTTGGCGCATCTCGACGATCCATACCGGTGGCGCGTGCCCGCGGCCATCTTCGTCGGCAACGGCTACGGCAAGCTGATCGGCGCCACGCAGGTGCGGGAACTCGGCGAGCTGGAGACCCCCATCGCCCTCACGAACACCCTGTGCGTAGCGCGAGCGGCCGAGGCGCTCGTCGACTGGACGCTCGGCCGTAAAGGCAACGCCGGCGTGCGCTCCGTCAACCCGTTCGTCGGCGAGACGAACGACGGCTATCTCAACGACATCAGGGCCCGCGCCGTGCGACCCGAGCACGTGCTGGCCGCCCTCGACTCCGCGGCCGAGGGGCCGGTGGCGCTCGGTGCCGTTGGGGCCGGCACCGGCACCATGGCGTTCGGGTTCAAGGGCGGCATCGGCAGCTCGTCACGGCGGCTGCCGGCAGCGCTCGGAGGTTTCACGGTCGGTGCCCTCGTGCAGTCGAACTTCGGTGGCGTGCTGCAGGTGGCGGGGCGGCCCGTTGGCGTGCTGTCCGGAAGGTATTACCTCCGCGACGAGTTGACCGGCGCCGACGCGTCAGCGGGCGGCGCGCAGGCTGACGCGTCCGCGGGCGGCGCGGAGGCTGCCGACGGCTCGATCATGATCGTGATCGCCACGGACGCCCCCCTGAGTTCGGCGAGCCTTGGCCGGTTGGCGTTCCGGTCGATGGCCGGCCTGGCGCGCACGGGCGCCGCCTTCTCCAACGGTTCGGGAGATTACGCCGTCGCGTTCTCGACGGCGGAGGTGGTCAGGCGCCGAGCCGGCGGGGCTCCGAGGTCCCAGGGGCGAGAGGTCGGCAACGACGACCTCTCGCCCCTCTTCCTCGCGGCCATCGAGGCGACGGAGGAAGCCATCTACGACTCGCTGTGCATGGCAGTGCGCGTCGTCGGGCATGAGGGTCACGTGGGGGAAGCGCTGCCGTTCGGCCTGCTGGACGAGAGCCAGTGATGGCTGGCCGCATGCTGCGTTCGCACCGGCTTTAGCGACCGCGTTGGCTAGACTGGCGCCATGCCGACGACCGACGAAGCCACTCGACATCGCAAGTTCGTCCCGTTACCGATCGACCCGCTCGAACTGGTCGCCAGGGCCAAGGCGCTGCTGGAAGAGCCGGTCTCGGCGGAGACCATGCCCGCCTTCGTCGCCGCGGTGAACGAGGTGAGCGTCGACTTCTCCGAGCTGTACGCGAGCCGGATGCGCGCGAACGACGAGGACACCGCGGACGAGGCCGCGAAGCAGTCTTACCTGGACTTCCTGACGAACCACGTGCCCGAGTTGGCGGGCCTCGGCGCGGCCCTGTCTCGCAAGCAACTCGAGGTGGCCGACTACACCCCTCCGGCCGACCTGGCCGACCATTGGGCCGACATGCGGGTCGACGTGGAGTTGTTCCGTGAGGAGAACCTCCCGCTCGAGGCCGAGGTGGCCTCCCTGGCGCAGGCGCATAGCGAGGTGAGCGGCAGCCTACGCGTCGAGCTCGACGGCGAGACGCTCACGCTTGGGCAGGCGGGCGCCAAGCTCGAGTCGCCCGACCGCGACCTGCGGGAACGCGCCTACCGCGCCATGGAGGCCGGTCGCGAGGCGACAAGGCCCCGCTTGGACGAGATCTTCGCCCAGATGCTGCCGCTCCGCAGGCGCATCGCGCTCAACGCCGGGCTGCCCGACTACCGCGCGTACGCGTGGCGCAAGGCGAAACGCCGGGAGTACACGCCGGAGGACGTGCTGGCGATGCACGACTCGGTGGCCAAGGAGGTCGTGCCCCGCTTGCGCGCGGTATACGAGCGCCGCGCCCGCCTTCTAGGCCTGGAGCGCCTGCGGCCCTGGGACCTCGACTGCGACGTGCACGGCCGCGACCCGTTGGCGCCCTTCCAGACCGTGGATGAGCTGGTAGAGGGGATGGCGCGCATGTACTCCGCGCTCGATCCCGAGCTGGCAGGCGCCTTCGACCTCCTGCGGGACGGTTGGATGGATCTCGAGCCGCGGCAGACCAAGGTCCCCGGGCTCGGGTACGCTAACTACTTCCCGCGTTCGAAGCGTCCGTACATCTACTGGAGCGCCGTCGGGACGGATGATGACGTCCTCACCATGCGCCATGAGGGGGGTCACGCTTTCCACGCCCTTCTGACGCAGAACCGGTGGCCGTACCTCGCCCACATGTCGGAGCGGCCGGAGATGTGCGAGCTCGCCTCGCAGGCGATGGAGCTGCTCACCCTGCCGTACCTGGCGCGGGAAGCCGGCGGCTTCTACTCGCCGGAGGACGCCGGTCGCTCGCAGGCCGCGCTACTCGTACGCGCGCTCTCGCTGCTGGTTAGCGCTTCGAGGGTCGATGCCATCCAGCACTTCATCTACACGCACCCGAGCGAGACGGGTCCGACGATCGCCGAGATCGACGCGCAGTGGCGGAGGCTCGGGGAGCGGTTCGACCTCGGGATGGACATGACCGGCTTCGACCGCCAGCTCTCCAAGGGCTGGCACATCATCCACGTCTTCCACTACCCCTTCTATTACATCGAGTACGCGATGGCCTACCTGGGGGCGCTGCAGGTATGGCGCAACGCCATGCAGGACGCGCCACGCGCCCTGCGGCAGTACAAGGAGGCGCTGGCGCTCGGCGGCACGCGGCCGCTCGACGAGCTCTACGAGGTCGCCGGCATCCGGTTCGCCTTCGACCGGTCGACCGTCGCCGGCCTCAGCCAGCTCGCCTTCGACGCGTTGGGGGACGAGGCCTAGGCCACCGCCAGCGTCCTGAACGTCCAGCAGGCATGGCTGGCGAGCGCCTCCGGCGGGTGGAGGAGCGTGAACTGGCGGCGGAAGCCGGGGTGCGCGATGGAGAGGGCGACGAGCTCGCCGCGCTCGACCTCCTGGGCGACGGCGACGCGCGAGAGGACCGCCGCCCCGAGGCCGGCGCGCACCGCGCGCTTGATGGCCTCCGGCTCGCCGAGCTCGAGCCGCACGGCCGGAGAGGCGCCCACGGTCGCGAGGGCCTGCTCCAGGACGGCGCGCGTACCGGAGCCGGCCTCGCGCCCGACGAACGCGAGGCCGTCCAGCTCCTCGGGGACGACATGGTCGGCACCGGCGAGCGCGTGGCGGGGGTCGACGACCAGCACGAGCTCGTCATCGTGAACCGGGGTGGCGACAAGCAGCCCGCTCGGGAGACCGGCCCAACTGGCGGCGGGCGCCTCGACGAGCGCCAGGTCGACCTCACCCGCCGTCAACTCCTCCACGGCCTCGCGCGAGTTGCGCGTGTGCACGACCAGGGTGGCGCTCGGGTTGTCTGAGCAGAAGCGCGCCAGGCGGGTCGGCAGCCAGTAGAGCGCGATGGTGGTGCTGGCAGCGATGCGCAGTCGCGCCCCCTCCAAGCCCGACGCCTCGGCGGCTAGCTGGTTGACACCGTCCAGAACGCGTTCCAGCGCCTCGGCATGGGGCAGGAGCCTGGCGCCAAGGTCGGTGAGGCGCACGCCCTTGCCGCCGCGCCCGAAGAGCGGCTCGCCGAAGTGCGCCTCCAGGCGCTTGACGGCGGCCGTGACCGCGGGTTGCGAGCGGTGGAGCCGGCGCGCGGCCTCGCTGATGCTGCCCCCGCGCGCGACGACCAGGAAGACGCGCAGGAGGTGCGGTTCGAGGGGCACGATCAGACCATAACTCATGCTTATGGCTCTATCAGCATGACGGCTCTACCGTTATGGCCGCCGCGGCCATAGGCTTCCGGGGTGACCGCTTCCGTCGTCTCCGGCCGCCTCCGGTCGCTCCTGCCCGGTCTCTTCCTCGTCGTCCTGCTCACGTTCGTCGCCTACGAGCTCGCTCGTGTGCCCGGCCTCAGGCTCCTGGGACCGCTGGTGCTCGCGCTCCTGGCCGGGGCGCTCTGGCGGTTGGCGCGCGGCGGTCGCGTCGTCGGCGTCATGCCCGGCGCTCGCTTCGCCGCCAAGGTCTTGCTACGCCTAGGCATCGTGCTGCTGGGGGTGCGGCTGGACATGCGCGCACTCGCAGTCGTCGGTCCTACCGTGCTCGTCGGCAGCGCGCTCGGCGTGCTCGTCGCGTTCGGGGCGGTTGAGCTCGTCGGGCGCAGGTGGGGCGTGCCGAAGGACCTGCGACGCTCGCTCGCGGTCGGGACGGGCGTGTGCGGCGCTTCGGCGATCGCCGCGGCTTTGCCGGTCCTCAAGGCCGAGGAGCGCCACGCGTCGCTCTCGGTCGCCGTGGTGAGCGTCCTCGGCACGCTCGGGGTGCTGGCGTTCGCCGCTTGGGACGGCCTGGCGCTCGTATCGTCGCGGCTCGTAGCCGCCGTCGCCGGGGCGACGCTGCAGGAGGTCGGCCACGTCGTGGCCGCCGGCGCGGCCGTCGGTGGCGGCGAGGGGGACCTTGCCCTGCTCGTCAAGCTCTCGCGGGTCGTGCTCCTGGCGCCGGTGTTGATGCTGCTCGGATGGTGGCTGCGCCGGGAGGCGGTCGCCGCGGGCCGCTCCGGCGGCGCGGTCGGCGCTTCGAGCGGTGCGGTCGGCGTGGTCCGGTCGGCGGCCGACGCGCGGCGGGTCTCCACGCGTGAGTCCGGGGCGAAGCTCCCGCCCCTCGTCCCCGCGTTCGTGGTCGGCTTCCTCGTCATGAGCGCCGTGACCAGCCTCGGTTGGCTCGGCCCTGAGACGGTGCGCTATATGAGCCTGGCCGGCACGCTCCTGACGGCGGCCGCGATGGCCGGTATCGGTCTCGGCGTGCAGTTCAGGGGGCTGGGGAGGGCCGGGCGGCAGGCGCTCGTCCTCGGCGTAGTCGGGTTCGTCGCGATGCTCGTCGTGATGGGCGGGTACTACGCCCTGGCCTTGCGCTAGGCGTCGGACGGCGCGGCTGCCTCACCTCGGACTTGTCTGCGCGCTGCCGTATCGAGCCTGACCACCTCGACCGTGCCTGCGCGCTGCCGCCTAGAGCCTGACCACCTCGGCCGTCCCCGGCGACTCGGCCAGCGACACCTCGGGATGCTCGTCCTGGAAGTACTTGATCTCGCCGTCGAAGCGGAAGAGGGCCACCGCCTGGCCGTCGCGGTCGTGTGCGAGCATGCCGAAGCGCACGGGCTTCTCTGGCGCCCGGCTCAACCACCTGATGACGCGGTATGGCTGGTGATCGAAGAGCACGTCCACGCCGTACTCCTCGCGCATGCGGTACTCGAAGACCTCGAACTGGAGCTGACCGACGACGCCAAGGATGGGATCGCGCGCGCCCTGGGCCGGGTAGAAGAGCTGCACGACGCCCTCCTCCGTGAGCTGCTCGAGGCCCTTGCGGAACGCCTTGTGCTTGTCGGTGCTCCGCGTTCTCACCGTGGCGAAGCGTTCGGGCGCGAACCGGGGGAAGCTCGGGAGCTCCACGCCTTGGCGACTGCTGATGACGTCGCCGATGCGGAACGTGCCCGGGTTCACGAGGCCGATGATGTCGCCGGGGAAGGCGTCGTCGACGGTCGCGCGCTCGTCGGCGAACATCGTGTGGGCGCGCGCGAGCTTGACGTCGCGCCCGGTGCGGGTGAGCACGGCCTGCACGCCGCGGTGGAACATGCCGCTGGAGACACGCACGAACGCCGTCCTGTCGCGGTGGCGCGGGTTCATGTTCGCCTGGACCTTGAAGACGAAGGCCGTGAAGTCGGCGTCCGACGGCTGCACCACGCCTTGCGTCGTGACGAGCTTGCCGGGAGCCGGGGCCAGGTCGAGGAAGTGATCGAGGAAGACCTCGACGCCGAAGTTCGTGAGCACGCTGCCGAAGAACACGGGCGTGATCTCGCCGGCCAGGAAGCGTTCGCGGTCCAGGGGCGGCAACACGGAGTCGAGGAGCCCTATGTCGTCGATGAGCTTGGCCTGCGCGCGCTCCCCGATCAGGGCGGCGACCTCCGGCGCATTCGGCGTCGCCGTCGTGACGGGCGCACGCCGCGCGTTGCGTTCCGTGCGTTCGTAGGCGTGTAGGCGGTTGTTCGTGCGCTCATAGACGCCCTTGAAGTCGGGGCCGTCACCGATGGGCCACGTCACCGGCACGGCCTGGATGCCCAGCGTCGTCTCCACCTCGTCGAGGAGGGCGTACGGGTCCTGGGCTGGACGGTCGAGCTTGTTGATGAAGGTGAAGATCGGAATGCCGCGGTCGCGGCTGACGGCGAAGAGCTTGCGCGTCTGCTCCTGCACGCCCCTGGCGGCGTCGAGGAGCATCACGGCGCTGTCTGCCGCCGTCAGGGTGCGGTACGTGTCCTCACTGAAGTCCTGGTGGCCCGGCGTGTCGAGCAGGTTGAGGATGAACCCTCGGTAATCGACCTGCATGGCGGCAGACGAGATGGAGATGCCGCGCTCGCGCTCGATGCTCATCCAGTCGGATGTCGCCTGCGCACCCCCGGCCTTGGCCGTCACGGAGCCCGCCTCGCGGATGGCGCCGCTGTAGAGCAGCAGCTTCTCCGTCAGGGTCGTCTTGCCGGCGTCCGGGTGCGAGATGATCGCGAACGTGCGGCGGCGCGCGACTTCGCGCTCCAGGCGCGCGCGGTCGCGGCCGGGCTCCGGCTGGCTGGGGCTGGTGGCGGCCTCCGACATGCGGCAGGTAGTGTACTCGTTCGGCGCGGACGTAAGGTGGCGGCGTGAGTTCGGACGGGTTCCTCGCCACCGTGCACGCCGCGAGCACCACGCTCAGCCCCAGTAGGGAAGAGGTGGTGGGGTTCGACCTCGAGGGTCGCCCCGTCCACTGGTTCCTCTCCGGCCGGACGTACAAGCGCTCACTCTCGTCCGAGGTCTTCGGACGCAGGACGGAAGGCGGCGTGCGGCGGCGGTGGCGCGTGGAGCCTGCGGAGACCGAGCGCCTGTTCGAACTGGCGCTGGCCGCGGCACGGCGAGCTTCCTCGCGACCTGCAGCGCTGGCGGTGACCGGCGTGGCTGAAGACCTCCCCGCACGCCTCGCGCGCATCCTGGAGTGGACCGTGGAACGCCTGACCGCCGAGCGCGAGCGGTTCCTGCGCGTCTACCGACCCGTCTCCATCCTCCCACCCGATCAGTATCAGTCAGTAGTACTACAAGCGAGCTTCGGCTGCAGCTGGAACCGGTGCACGTTCTGCACCTTCTACCAGGACCGTCCTTTCAGCATCCGCCAGCCGGACGAGTTCCGGTCGCACGCCCTCGGCGTCAGGGGTCTGCTCGGCGCGGCCGCGGTCGGGCGACCCAGCCTCTTCCTCGCCGACGGCAACGCCCTCGTCCTGGCCAACTCGAAACTGCGCCACGTGTTCGACGTCGCCACGGACACCTTCCCCGGCAAGCCCGTCAACGCGTTCGTGGACGTCTTCTCCGGCGAGAAGAAGGGGGTCGAGCGATGGCGCGAGCTGCGGGAATGGGGTCTCGAGCGGGTCGCCATCGGAGTGGAGACGGGCAACGACGAGCTCCTGGCCTGGCTCAACAAGCCGGGTTCCGCCGCCGAGGCCGCGGAGTTCGTCTCGACCCTCAAGGAGGCGGGCTTGAACGTGTCCGTCATCCTGATGGTCGGCGCGGGCGGCGGCCGGTTCGCGGAAGCCCACGTCGCCGACAGCCTCGCGCTCCTGGGGCGCCTACCCGTCGGGGCTGGCGACCTCGTCTACCTGTCACCGTTCGTCTTGCAACCCGGGTCCGTCTATGCCGCTCGCGCGGCCGAGGGCGGGGTCGCGCCGCTGAGCGAGGCGGAGGCCGCAGCCCAGTACCGCGAACTGCTCGCCGGCGCCAAGGCGCGCGTCGGTACAGCCAAAGTGGCGCTCTATCACATAGACGAGTTCGTGTACTGACCCATATACCGAGCCTGGCGGGCGGTGACGTCGGGGCCCGTGGCGAGGCCGGCTGCGGCGCGAAATGGCGCCGTCACCCCCTGCCGCGCATGTACCCGAGGAAGGCGACGCCTGCCCCGATCAGGGCGAGCGGCAGCAGCCAGCGCGCCAGCCCGCCGCTCGGGTCGTTGATGAGCAAGGTCAGTGCCGCCCACGCCAGCGCGGGCCATAGCGCCCAGCGCGCGCCGCCCCGTTCCTTCGGGAGCAGGTAGATGGCTGTGAAGGTGGCGGTGACGCCGAGGAAGAGGATGACGCTGTTGTCGCCGGCGGGCATGAGCGCGTCTGCGCCGGTGAGCAGCGCGAGTGTGCCGACCACGCCGGCGACGAGCACCTGCCAGGTCGCCGGGCGCTGACCCGCGGGTCGGGGCGACGTGAACAGGAGCCAGAAGTAGAGGGCGACGAAACCGAACAGCGCCGCTCCCGCCAGCCGGTTCAGGCTGAACAGGGCGAAGAGGCCGAAGGCGGCATGGACGATAAGGCGTACCCGGAACGGCACGCGGCCGGCGAGGGAGCGGAACGCCGCGGCCGCGCCGGCCACGATCGCCGCCAGCCACACCAGCTCGAAGAAGAGGCTATGGCTCCCCAGCTGCCTCAGCAGCAGAGCGGCCCCGGCGAGGAGCAGCACGGTGCCCGTGCTCACCTTGCGCGTCGGTCCGGGAGGCGTCATGGCTCAGACCCGGTTGGCGGCGAGACGGGCACGATCACCGTCACGGACGTGCCTGCTCCGGGAGCGCTCTCTATGCTCAAGGTGCCACCCAACGCCGCGACGCGCTCTTGCATCGACGTCAGCCCGAGATGACCGGGATAGGCGAGAGAGGTGTCGAACCCGACTCCGTCGTCGACGACCTCGAGGCGCAAGGTCGGTCCGGCGGGCGCCTTGGCTTCCGTGGCGAGCGCGCCGGGCGAACCGGCCTCGGCCTCGACCGCGGCCCGCACGGTGACCGTCGACGCCGAGGCGTGCTTCACCACGTTGTGGAGGGCCTCCTGCGCCACCCGCAGGAGGACCTGTTTCGTTGTGAAAGGCAACTCCGGTTCCTGCCCAAGTCGGCGCACCGCGCGCAGCCCATGTCTCAGCTCGATGCCGTCGAGCTGACGGTGCAGCGCGCCGACGAGCCCGACCTCGGCCAGCGCCTCGGGCCGCAGCTCGAAGATCAGCGCGCGCATCTCCGCCAGCGCGGCCTCTGAGAGCTCGATGACCCCCGCGAGCGCCTCCTTCACGGCCGCCGGGTCCGTGCCGAGCCGCTTCTCGGCCGCGTGCGCTGTCAGCACGATGGAGTAGATGGCCTGGCTGACCGAGTCGTGGAGCTCCCGCGCCAGATGGCGCCGCTCGTCCTCCGCCGCCTCGTCGCGAGCCAGCTCGTAAAGACGGTTGTTCTCAAGCGCCACGGCGGCCTGGGCGGCGAGACCGCCTACCCAACGCAGACGCTCCTCGTCCCAGCCCGCGCCGATCGGGGCCGACGCCGCCAGCACGCCGACGACCCGGTCGCGCGCCCGCAGGGGGAGGGCGAGCTCGTCGCCGTCCACCACGGCGTGCGGGGCGATGCCGGCGATCGTCGCATCAACGCTGTTCGCCCGCGAGTCGCCGGAAGCGCCACCAAGTGGCTCCCCCTGCCCGGCTTCGCGGCGTGCCAGACGCACGAGCTTGCCGGTCGGCTCTAGCTCCAGGATCTCGGCCGCCGCCACCCGGCCGCCCGCCACGAGTTGGTCGAGTACCGCGTCGATCTGCGGTCGCAGGTCGGTCGTCAAGGCGATGGTGTTGGACAGCGCGAGCAGGGAGCGCAGCTCCGTCGTGCGCGCGCTCACGCGCGCCTCGAGGTCCTCCTTGGAGCGCGCCAGGCTCTCGGCCATGGCGTCGAACGCCCGCGCCAACTCGCCCAACTCGGAACGGTCCACCAGGTCGACACGCGTGCTGAGGTCCCCGGCCGCCAGCGAGCGGCTCGCCTGCGTGAGCCGGGCGATCGGGTCGACGAGGAGCGCGCGCGAGAACGCGGCGGCCGCCAGGAGGGTGACCGCGACGACGACGGCCAGGTTCACGAGCGTGCTACGCAGGATGGCCGTCACCGTCTCCTGCTCCTGACCGGCCACGGCGGCGGCGGCGCCGATGAGGTCCGTGTCGGGAGTCAGTCCTGCCGTGGTCGCCAGCCCGCGCCACAAGAGGACGCCGGTCGCGATGGCGAGCACGGCGACAACGGCGAGCAGGAGCAGGGTCAGGCGGTTGGAGAGGCTGTGGTACCAGGCGGTGCGGGGGCCCTCCACGGTCCGGTCAGGGGTCACGCACGACCAGTCCCTCGCGCAAGGCGTAGAGCGCGGCCTGGGTACGGCTCTTGAGGTCGAGTTTGCCGAGCAGGTTGGAAACGTGGCTCTTCACCGTCGCCTCGGCGATGTCGAGCGCCTGCGCGATCCCCTTGTTGCTCGCCCCGAGCGCGAGGAGCCTCAGGACCTCGAGCTCGCGCTCCGTCAGCGCCTCGCGGTTGCTCTCGGAACGCATCTCGCGCACCAGGCGCTGCTGCGCCCGCGGGTCGAGCCGCACCTCGCCCCTGGCCGCCGCGCGGACGGCTTCGAAGAGCTCGTCCGGGCGCGTCTCCTTCAACATGTAGCCGGCCGCCCCGGCCTCGACGACGTCGACCACCAGCCGGTCCTCGAGGACGCTCGTGAGGGCGACGACCTCGACGTTAGGGTGGGCGCGCCTGATGGCCCGGGTGGCGTCAACGCCGTTCATCACGGGCATGAGGAGGTCCATCACCACCACGTCCGGCCGAAGCGCCTCGACCTGGGCGATGGCCTCCTGGCCGTTGGCCGCCTCGCCGACGACCCGCAGGTCCGGCTCCAGGTCGAAGGCCAGCCGCAGTCCGCGGCGCACCACCGTGTGGTCGTCGACGAGGAGGACGCTGATCGGATCGCTCGGGGCATCGGGGCTGGGCATGTGACGCACCTTTCCCGACCAGGCTAACCGGCCCGACCGGGCGGCGCCTCAACCTTTCGGATGAGGCGCCCCAACCCCTAACGACCTAACCCGCGAGCCCTCCTACCGCCGAGGCGCGCTGCCGACCCGACCGCCTAGATTGCCGGTATCGGAGCGCGGTGGCTCAAGCGCGACCGGACTGGAGGAGTGAAGATGACACACGACAACCGCGGCGGCCGCTACGACGGCAAGCACATCCCTGGTATCGCCCTGATAGTCGTCGGGGTGCTGTTCCTGATAGGAGGCGGCGGGCTGTTCGGATGGCTCGGCAAGCTGCTATGGGCGGGCGTGCTCGGCGTACTCGCCTACCTCTCCTACCAGGAAGGGCAGCGGACCGGCAAGAACCTCTACCGCCTCATCGCGATCCCGCTCGCCGCCCTAGCGTTGGTGAGCCTCTTCCCTGGCGCCACGGGTGGCGCGCTCTTCCTCGCCGCCATGGGTCTGGCGTTCGCGTTCGTATGGCGCCGCGACCGGAGCCGCTGGTGGGCCATCATCCCGGCCGGCGCCCTCGGCACGCTCGCGCTCATACCGATGCTCGGCCCCGCGCAGGCCCACATCGGTTCGGTGGTCTTCTTCCTCGGGTTGGGGGCGACCTTCTTCGCCCTGACCCGCCTGCGTGATCACGCACAGCCATGGGCCGTCTACCCGGCGATCGCACTGGCCGTGTTGGCGCTCCTGTCGATCTCTGGAGGGGCGAGTTGGCTCGTGCCGCTGTTCCTCGTCGCGATCGGCTTGGTGCTCTTGTACCGCACGGGGGCGCTCGGCGACGTGGAGAGGGCATTGCGAGGTGGCTTGGGGCGCACGAGCCGGAGTGACTCGGGAACGGAGAACCCTACCGCCGCCACCGGTAATGGGGCCGCACACGAGAACCTAGGAGGACAGCCTCCGGTCGGTCAGGGCGAGGTCTCGAACCCCGGTGAGAGCCTCGCGCGCCTGGGTGAAGACTCGTCGGGCCGGGAGTCCATCCCCGGTCGCGACGGCGAGGGTTGACGACGTGGCCATGACCAGGAGAGGCAAAGGCACCCTCATCGGTGGCGGAGCCATGGCGCTGCTCAGCGTGGCCGGTTGGCGCCGGAGGTCGACGGCGCCTTAGGCAACGGGGCGCTTAGGACCCGCCGCTCAGCCGCGCGCCCGCTCCACGAGGGTGGGCGCGTCTGCGTCGAGCACGTAGAACTCCTCGCGAACGGTCAGGCGCTCCGAGAAGGTGCTCGTCTGCCCGTCCTCCTTCGCGCCGTCGTCCATGTGGGCGAACATCGTCTCAGTCTGCGACCGGTGGGCGCGCAGCGCGTCGAGCTTGCGGTCCTTCACGCCGCGGATGTCGGCCCGCACGTGGGGCTCGCCCAGCTGCTCCCGCAACTCGGCCGGGTCGCCGACGGCGACCGCCAGGATGCGCGGCCGCGCCGCGACCGGCATGCCTCGTACGGCCAGGACGGTCGCTTGGCCGAGCGCGTCATGATCCGAGTGGACGCCGTGCCCTGGGTAGTACGTGATCACCGTAGTCGGCGCGAACTCCTCGATGACGCGCCGCACCTGGGCGGCGACATCGGCGGGGTCCTCGAACTCGATGCACTTGTCGCGCAAGCCCATGAAGGCGAGCTCGCAGCCAAGGACGGCGCAGGCGTCGCGCAGCTCCACGGTGCGCACGTCGCGCAGCGCCTCGCGGTTCGTGAAGGCCGGCCGGCCCATGCGGCGGCCCATGTCGCCGTACGTGCCGCACAGGTACATGGTCCGCACGCCGGCCTCGTTGCAGAGCGCCAGCGTGCCGCCCGCCGCGAACGACTCGTCGTCAGGGTGCGGGAACACGGCGAGCACGGCGCTCTCGCCGACGGTGTGGAACGGCACGGTGCGGCTGGGGGCCGTGTCGGCCGCTTGACCTTTGGCTTCACTCAGCATCGGTCTGTCCTTCTCTGAAGGGCGTGGCGGAGAGTTGCAACGCCATCGTGAGCTGCCCCTCGCAGTCGAGGCCGGCGAGGAGGAGCTCGCCGCGCTCGTTGACGTCGTAGTCGGTCAGACCGTCCGCGTACACCCATCCTTCGTCGAGCTTCAGGCCGACGCGGTAGGGGCCGCTGCCCGTCACGGTGCCGCGCGCGTAAGAGATGCGCGCGTTGCGCACGAACGCGATCACTGGGTTCTTCTTCTCCGGCCCGAGCTTCGTGTACGAGCCCGTGGTCGTCTCGAGGTGCAAGTACAGCTCTTGCCCGAGCCTGTTGTCCAGCTCGGCTTGGATGGAGTTGCGGTCGATGGGCCTCACCTGAACCTCCGAGATACCTTGGCGCCAGCCGCCGCCCCAAAAGCTCGTGGCGCTTCGTGCCCGCGGGAACGCCATCCCGAGGCGATAGGGCGGATTCTACCGCCGCTCACGTTACGGCGCTCTTACGCTCGCTTCATCTACCTTCCGAACACCGCCCCCGCCTCTCCGGTCCCGCACCGTACCGTGGTCCGACAGGCTGGCCGTCGACCCCGGAGAGCACCGGGCGCTGGCTATGATTCGCGCATGAACTGGTTACCCGCCGTGCAGGACGAACTGGCCAGGCAAGGCATCGACGCTTGGCTCGTGTACGACTTCCGCCGCTCCAACCCGGTGGCCGCTCCCGTGCTCGGCCCACTCCTGGAGGGGAACACGGCGAGCCGCCGCGTCTTCCTGCTCGTCCCGCGGGTGGGAACCCCGACGCTGGCCGTGCATGCCATCGAGGTCAAGTCGCTGCGCCCGGCGCCCGGGGTGAACGTCGTCAGCTATTCGAGCCGCGAGAGCTTGCAGGGCGTGCTCGCGGCGCTGTTGAAGGGCCACGCCCGCGTCGCCATGGAGTACAGCCCTGCCGGCGACAACCCGTACGTCGGGCGCGTTGACGCCGGCACCGTCGAGTGGATCAGGTCGTTCGGCGTCGAGGTCGTGTCCTCCGGCGACGTCGCCCAGATCCTCGAGATCTGGACGCCGACGCAGCTGGAGCAGCACCTGACGGCCGCGGCCGGGGTCTGCGCCGCGAAGGACACCGCCTTCGCCTACATGGCGGAAGGGCTCGCCCGCGGCGAGACGATCACGGAGTGCGCCGTGCAGGGCGTCATCATGCGGCGCTTCGCCGACCTCGGCCTCGTGTCCGCGACCACTCCGAACGTGAGCTTCGGCGCGCACGCCGGCGACCCTCACTACCACCCCATCGAGGGCGTGAGGGACGCGACGCTCGCCGCGGGCGACGTCGTGCTCATCGATCTGTGGGCGAAGGTGAACGACAAGAGCGCGCCTTACGCCGACGTGACGTGGATGGGCGTCAACGGCGAGCCTACGGCCGAGCTCCTGAGCGTCTGGGAGGCGGTCAAGGGCGCGCGCGACGCGGCCGTTACCGCGATGCGCTCCGCGTACGCGGCTGGCCGTTGGCCGAGTGGCGGCGAGGCGGATCGGGCGTCGCGCGCCGTCCTGGTGGCGGCCGGCTACGGCGAGGCGTTCACCCATCGCACCGGGCACAGCCTCGGCAAGGACGGACCTCACGGGGTCGCAGTACACCTCGACGACTTCGAGACCTCCGACGCGCGGGCGTTGCGGCCCGGCATCGGCGTGACCGTCGAGCCCGGCGCCTACTTCCAGCACTTCGGGGTGCGCAGCGAGATCAACGTGTACCTGACCCCCGAGGGCCCGCGCGTCACGACCGAGCTGCAGGACGGGCTCGAGCGCCTCTAGGCGAGCATGGAGCGCGCGGCGGTGGCGCAAGCGCCCGGCCTGGTCGTGGTCGGGGACTACGCCTGGGACGTGCTCATCCGTACGAACTCGCCGCTCCAGACGGGCGGGGACGTGTTCGGCGAGGTGCAGCTCGCCCCAGGGGGCAGCGCGGCCAACACCGCCGTGTGGGCGCAGCGGTGCGGTCTCCAGACGCGGTTCGTCGGCAAGATCGGCAACGACCCGTTCGGCCAGCTCGCCGTCGACGAGCTGGCGGCCGAGGGGCTCGCCGCCGACTGGGTGCGGAGCGAAGCGCACCTGACCGGCTCGGTGGCCGTCTGGATCGACCAGGAAGGCGAGCGCTCGATGGTCTCCGGCAAGGGCGCCGACCACTACCTCCTGCCCTCCGAACTCCCGTTGGCGACGCTGCGCTCGGCCGCCTACGTGCACTTGCACGGCTGGTCGTTCTTCGGCGACCCGCCACGTTCGGCGGCGCGCAGGGCGGCCGCGGTCGCGCGCAAGGCCGGCGCGCGGGTGTCGTTCGACCCCGGCTCGTTCCAGATGATCTCGCAGATGGGAGTGGAGGCGTTCCTGGCCGCCACGACCGACCTCGGCGCCGACGCTGTCTTCCCGAACCTGGAGGAGGGCCAGGTCCTCTCCGGCGAGCGCGAGCCCGAGGCGATCGGGGCGCGGCTCGCCGAGCTCTACGGCGGCGCGCTCGTCGCCCTCAAGCTCGACGCCTCCGGCTGCTACGTGCACGAGCGCGGCGAAGGCGCCTACTTCGGGGCCGCGCCGGCCAGGCTCGTCGACTCGACGGGGGCAGGCGACTCGTTCGCCGGGGCGTTCCTAGCCGCCTGGCGGCGCGGCGGTTCGGCCGCGGACGCGGCGCGGCTAGCGAACCGTGTCTCCGCCTGGGTCGTGGAGCGCGTCGGCGCGCGCCCGCGCCACGACGCCGCCCTCGTGGAGCTGCTGGGTGGGTTCACCGGGTAGGCGGCCTCGGCGGCTGCGCGGATGGGGTATCAAGCCCCGGTGGCACCGGGGCTTCAGAGGCCCACCCTGACGTTAGACTCCAGGCACTATGAGGTCACGAAACGCTAAAGGCCCGGCACCGGCCGGGCGCGGAACGGTCATAGCCGCGGGCGCGCGCGTGCCTTTCAGCCGCGCCGGCAGCGACTACCGCGAACTAGTCGCCTACGACCTTGCCCGCATGGCGCTCGCCGGGTTGCTCGCGCGCGCCGACCTGTCTGGCGACGAGGTCGACCAGGTCGTCATGGGCACCGTCGTGCAGAACGTAGCCACGAGCAACGTGGCGCGCGATGCGGCTCTCGCGGCCGGCGTGCCGGATGGCGTTCCGGCGCACACGGTGACGTTGGCCTGTATCTCCAGCAACCGCGCGATCTCGGACGCGGTCCTGGCGATATGGGCCGGCCACGCCGAGGCCGTCCTTGCCGGCGGGGTGGAGATGCTCGGCGACGTGCCGGTCGGCTTCAAGCGCGAGGTGCGCCGGCGCTTCTTCGATAGCCGCCGGTACAAGGGCGTCAAGGACTGGTCGGCCTTCTTCAAGGGCCTGAAGCTCAAGGACCTGTTGCCGCAGGCGCCGGCCATCGCCGAGTTCTCGACGGGCGAGAGCATGGGCGAGAGCGCGGACCGCCTGGCTGCCAGGTTCGGTATCACCCGCGAGGAGCAGGACGCCTACGCGCTGCGCTCGCACCAAGGGGCGGCGGCGCACCGCGACCGCCTGGCCGAGGAGATCGTGCCCGTAAGCGTGCCCCCGAAGGGGCAGGTCGTGGCGGCGGACAACGGCGTACGCGACGACACGAGCCTCGAGCGGCTCGCGAAGCTGCCGCCCGCTTTCGTCAAGCCGTTCGGCACCGTTACAGCCGGCAACGCCAGCCCCCTGACGGACGGCGCCGCGGCCGTGCTCGTCATGAGCGAGGAGCGCGCGGCGGCGGAGGGTCGAACGGGCCTGGCGCGCGTTCGCGACTTCCTGTTCGTGGCCCGGGACCCCAAGGACGAACTCCTGCTCGGTCCCGCCTACGCCATCCCCCGCCTCCTCGCTCGCAACGGGCTCGCGTGGGGCGATATCGACGTCGTCGAACTCCACGAGGCCTTCTCGGGCCAGGTGCTCGCGGTCCTGCGCGCCCTCGAGAGCGACGCCTTCGGCCGGGAGAAGCTCGGCCTGGGCGTCGCCTTCGCGACGGAGGTAGGCATGGACAAGGTGAACCCGTGGGGCGGTTCCGTCTCCCTCGGCCACCCGTTCGGCGCCACCGGCGCGCGCCTCGTGGCCACGGCGGTGCACCGCCTCAACGTCGGGGGTGGTCAGTTCGCGCTCGTGGCGGCCTGCGCCGCGGGCGGGCAGGGGCATGCGATGCTCCTCGAGCGGGTGGGGCCGTGAGCGTGGCCAGCGCTCGCGACAGCGTGGTCAGGCCGGCGCCGCCGCGCGCTCGTACGGCCTGAGCCTGCCGAGCGACTCCGCCAGCACCACCAGGTCGTCGCCGGCGGCGAGCTTGAAGTCGGCAGCCGGGTTGGTGTGCGTGACGCCCTCGCGCGCCACCGCGAGCAGGGTGGCGGCGTGGGTCCTGCGTAGCCAGGCCGAGACCTCGTCTATCGGCTTGTCGACGCAGTCGTCCGGCAGTTCGACCCGGTAGAGTTCCGAGCCCTCGCCGCCCGAGACGATGTCGGTGACGAGCTCGGAGAGCCCCGGGTACATCGCCGACCTGGCCAGCAGGTGCGAGGACAGGACCGACGTCACCAGGAACTCGTCGACGTGGGCACGGCGGAAGTGCTGAGTGTGCTTGGGGTTGTTGACCTCTACGACGGTGCGCACGTCGGGGGCGATCGACTCGATGGCGAGGACGACGAGGATCGAGTGCATGTCGGCCTCGTCCGTTCCGTCGGATGGGCACACGATTGCCGAGCGAGCGTGCTCGATGCCGGCGCGTTTCAGGTCGGCCTCCGACGTGTCGGAGCCGCGCACGAAGTAGACGCCGTCGCCGGCGGGGCTCTTCTCGGAGTCGTAGATGAGCACGACGCGGCCGCCGTACTCGTCCTCCTTCAGCTCCTCGATGAGGTTGCGAGCCGTCGCGTTCCAACCGCAGACGACGATGTGGCCCCTGTAACCGGATGCACCCATGCCCTGCCCTTCCTTGAGGAGGAAATCGATCATGAACCCGACCAGCGCGCCGGTGATGGTCGCGACTATCGCGACGCCGAACAGCCCCAACAGCCACCCCATCACCCAGCCGACCGGTCCGGACGCGAACGAGGCGTCGCCCTGGCCGAGCACGGTGGTCGCCGCCCAGTAGAACGACGCGCCGAAGACGGCGAGCGTGTGATCCGTCTCGAACGCCCACACGATCAACGAGATGAACAGCAGGATGACGACGAGCCCGATCAGGAGGGACCTGAAGAAGCCCGCCTCCATCTGATCGGACAGCCGTCTCAGATGCCAGTTGACCCGCCTCAAGAACGGGTTCTCGAATAACTTCGCGACGCGAGCTTTCACTTGAGGCATACGATATTGCTGTAATGGACGGTATGCGCGCGGAAAAAGCTCACGCCGCGAGCCTCTCGGGCGGCTCCGAGGCTCGCCTGTCTCTCGTCGTGATCGGCGATCACGTCTGGGACGCGACGCTCCGGAGCGGCCCAGGACTCCTCGCCGGCGGCGACGCATCCGGCGGCGATGTCTCCGACGAGGGCGCCGACCGCTACCTGCTCATCGGCCACACGCTGTCGATCGGGCGTCTGCCGGGAGGCGTGGCGTGAAGCCGCCCGACACCGCCTCCTCGGGACTGCGCGTCGAGCGCCGCGGCGACGTCGCGCTGCTCGTCATCGACCAGCCGTGGCGCCCCGTCAACCTGCTCGACACCGCGCTGCTGGGCGCGCTCTCGCAAGCGGTCGAGGAGCTGGTCGAGGACTCGGGCTTGGTCGGCGCCGTGCTGTGCAGTTCGCGGCCGGGCTCGTTCCTGGCCGGCGCCGACGTTTCCTCCTTCCTCGACTACACCTCGCCGGCCGAGGTCGAGGCGGCGATCGGCCAAGGCAACGCCCTGCTCGGCCGCATCGAGGGTTGCGGCAAGCCGCTCGTCGTCGCGGTCGACGGCGTGTGCCTGGGCGGCGGCACGGAGCTGGCGCTCGCCGGCCGCTACCTCATCGCCAGCACGAGCCCCAAGACGCGCTTCGGCCTGCCGGAGGTGCAACTCGGCCTCCTGCCGGGGCTGGGCGGCACAGTGCGCCTGCCGGAGCGCGTCGGCCTCACGCTGGCGCTCGACCTCATCCTCACCGGGCGCAACCTGTACGCCAGGCAGGCACGCAGGGCCGGCCTCGCGCACGCGACGGTGCATCCGGAAGGCTTGCTCGAGGCGGCCGTGAAGGCGGCCAGGCTACTGGCCGACGGCGGCCTGCAGGTGCCTAAGCGCAAGCCGAAGCTCGCGCAACGGCTGCTGGAGGAGACGCCGGCGCGCGCCATCGCCTTCGACAGGGCGGCGAAGTCCGTCCGGGAGCGCACTCATGGCAACTTCCCCGCACCGAGGCGGATCCTCGAGGTTCTCGACGCCTGGGCGCGTGGCGGCCGCGAGGCCGGGCTGGAAGCCAGCGCCAAGGCTTTCGCGGAGCTCCTCTTCACGCCGGAGGCGCGCGCCCTCGTCCACCTGTTCTTCGCCCAGACGGCGGCCAAGAAGAACCCCTTCAAGGGCGAGGCGCTCCCCGTCGAGGCTGTGGCCGTGCTCGGCGCTGGCCTCATGGGCTCCGGCATCGCAGAGGTATCTGTCGCGGGGGGCATGCGGGTGCTCCTGAAGGACCGCGACCTCGATCTCGCCCTCAAGGGGAAGGTGAACGTCTATCGCGGCCTGTCGTCGCGCGTCGGGAAGGGGCGGACCGCGTTCGAGCGCGACCAGCTCGTGGAGCGGGTGAGGCCGGTCGACGACTACGCGAAGGTCGCGGGGGCGCAACTGACCATCGAGGCCGTGCTCGAGGAGCCGGCCTTGAAACGGACGGTGCTGGCCGACGTCGAGCGCGCGACCGCCGGGGAGCGGCACGTGTTCGCCTCCAACACGTCCGCCATCCGCATCGCCGAGATCGCCGAGGGCGCGCTGCGGCCAGAGGCGGTGATCGGCATGCACTACTTCTCGCCCGTGCCGAAGATGCCGCTGCTCGAGATCGTCGTCACCGACCGCACGGCCGACTGGGCCACCGCCACGGCCTTCGAGGTCGGCGCGCGCCAGGGCAAGACGACCATCGTCGTCAACGACGGCCCCGGCTTCTACACGACGCGCGTCCTGTCGTTCTACGTCGCCGAGGCCATGCGTGTGCTGGAGGAAGGTGCGGACCCGCGCGCCCTCGAGGCGGCGATGGTGAGCTACGGCTTCCCGCTCGGGCCGCTGGCTCTCCTCGACGACGTCGGGATAGACGTTGGGGCCAAGATCGAGAAGGTCCTGGAGCCGCTCATGACCGCGCGCGGCCTCGTGCGGAGCCGCGCCAGCGCGGAGCTCGTCGCCGCCGGTTACCTGGGGCGCAAGGCGGGCAAGGGGTTCTACCGCTACGAGGACGGGCGGCGCACGAAGGAGCTGGACACCGAGGCGCTCAGGATCGCGGGGTTCCGCGGGGGTGATAGGCGGGGAGCGGAGGCCGCGACGCGAAGCGGGTCTGACGGCACGAGCGCGGAGCTGACCCAACGCCTGGTCCTGACGTTCGTGCGCGAGGCGGTGCTCTGCCTGGAGGAGGGCGTACTGCGCTCGGCGCGCGACGGCGATGTCGGCGCCGTGTTCGGCCTTGGCTTCCCGCCGTTCCGCGGCGGACCGTTCTTCCTGGTCGACCAAGAGGGCGCCGCTGGCGTGGTGGCGCGCTTGAGCGCGCTTGCCGAGAGGCACGGCGTCCGGTTCGCTCCACCGCGAACGCTCGTCGAACTGGCGGAAGCGGGCGGGCGCTTCCACGAGCGCGCGTGAGCAAGCCGGTCGTGACCCTTCTCTTAGCGCATCCGTCAGCGGAGAGCCTGTCAGCCGCGCTGGCGCGCGCCGCCAGGGCCGCGCTGACGGACGCCGATGCGGACGTGCGCGTGCATGACCTGTACGCCGACGGCTTCGACCCGCGTATGCCGGCCAGCGAGGTCGGCACCACCGAGTTGGCCGACGAGCTCGTGGCCCGTTACGTCGCCGACGTGCTGGCCACGGATGCTTTCGTGATCGTGCATCCGGTCTGGTTCTTCAACGTCCCGGCCATCCTGAAGGGGTGGATCGACCGGGTCATGCGAGAAGGCATCGTGTACGAGCACGGTCCGACCGGCATGGTGGGGCTGCTCAAGGCCAGGTCGGCGCTGCTGGTGAACACCGCCAACGGCGGCGAGGAGCTCGAGCGCGGCTTCGGGGGCAACGCGCTCGTCAACCTCTGGGAGCGCGTGATCCTGGGCTCAAGTGGAGTGGCCGACTTCAGGCGCCTGCGCTTCGGGGGCGTGGCCCGATCGTCGAACGAGGTGAGGCGGGCTTGGCTCGCCGAGGTGGACGACGCGGCGCGTTCGCTCGTGGCCGACGTGAAGAGCAGACTAGACATCGGACACGAGTAGCTCCATGCCGCGGTCCGGGGAGCGTGAGGGGTTGTTCGACGACCTGGTGCGCTTAGGCGCGCGTCCCTCCGTCAGGACTCGTCGTCCGGGCGCACCGCCGCGATCCGTGCCACTCCCACCTCGATGCTGGCCACGAGGAAGTCGTTCAGGCTCACGTCGAGCGCGGCCGCCGTGATGGCTGCCTTCCTATGCAGGTCGGGCGGCATACGGAGCAAGACCTTTCCCGAGAACGGCTTGGCCGGCTCCACCCCACGCGTGGCGCAGTCGAGCAGGTAGCCGTCGACGGCGGCGTGGAACTCGCGCCGTAGCTGCGCGACCGCCGGGGCGGAGAAGGCGATGTCTTCCCGGAGATCGATGACCTCCCCGCGCAGCAGGCCGCTCGCGTCGTCGTAGATGACCTTCGCCGTGTAGCCCTGGTGGCGCATCATGCCGGTCCTCGCCCCCGACGCTGGTTGAGCGGTCTTGGGTTGCGCGGGCCTCTGCGTAGCCGGTCGCTTGGGGATGCCGACACCTCCGCGCTTGGGGGGCGTCTTGGCGTTCGGGTTCGGGCTCAAGGAGGGCCTCCGCTCGCGCGATCATCAATGATATCTAAAGACAGTATCATCAAATCTTCTGAGTGACCGGCCGCTCCGGAGCCGACCCGCGTCCGGTGGGTGGTCGGGGGTCTCCGCGGGCCATAGGTCTCTACGAGCATGAGGAAGAATGATATCGAATGCCGGTATTGAATACAAGGCCGGCGAGTTCACGGCTCCAGGACCTGCTCGGGCGGCATGAGCCTCGCGGGCTTGCAGGATGGCGCGGTGGCGGGCGAACCTTGGGCATGCTCGTGTTCGATGCCGCCGAGACCGCCGCCCTTCTCCCGTACCCGGAGCTCGCCGCCGAGATAGCCGCCGTGTTGCGCGCGGCCGCGCGCGGCGAGGTGAGCGCTCTGGAGCGCGGCACGCTGCCGCTGCCAGGCGGAGGCACGTTCCTCTCGATGGCCGCTGCCGACGCTCAGGCCGCCATCGTCAAGGTCGGTAGCGTGCACCCGCTGAACGCCGGCAGGGGCCTGCCGACCGTCCAGGCGGTGGTCGTCGCCGTCGACGCGGTCGACGGCCGGCCGCGGGTCGTCCTGGATGGGACCACCGTGACGACGCGGCGCACCGCGGCGCTGTCGCTGCTGGCCGCTCGCTGCGTGAAGGCGCGCGTACGGACGGTGCTGGTCGTCGGCGCCGGCACGCAGGCGCGTGGGCACGTCGAGGCGTTCGCCGCGGGGTCGGCGGTGGAGCGCGTGCTCGTTCACGGCCGGGACGCCGGTAGGGCCGACGCGCTCGCCCAGTACGTCGGCGCCTTGGGCCTCGCAGCGGAGGTCATCGAGCCGGGATCTCTGAGGCAGGCCGTCGAGGCCGCCGACACCGTGATAACGACAACGAACTCCTCGACTCCGGTGCTGGGAGACGTCGTCGCGCCCTCGCTCCGGCCCGAGACGACCCTGGTCGCCGTCGGCGCCTTCACGCCCGCGATGGCCGAACTGGCTCCGGCGGTGGTCGGGCGCTGCGATGTCATAGTCGACACCCTCGCCGGCGCAAGGGCGGAGGCGGGCGACCTGATCCAGGCGGTCGCGGCCGGCGCCTGGGGCTGGAACGGGGCCGGCGAGCTCGTCGGAGTACTGGAAGGCTTCGAGCGCGGGCCTAAGCCGGTACTCTTCAAGAGCGTCGGGCACTCCATGTTCGACCTGGCAGCGACGCGGCTGGCATTGAGGTCGAGCTCTTGAGTTCCGACGCCGCCCTCGACGGGGGCGGGATGGGAGGACCTGATGCACGAGAGGATCGATTACTCCAAGGCCTCGCCGGCAGTGCTGGAGGCCATGGTCGCGCTGGAGAGGGCGTGCAAACGCCTGGGTATCGAGCGCTCGCTCTATGAGCTGGTCAAGATCCGGGCGTCGCAGCTCAACGGTTGCGCGTACTGCCTGGCCATGCATACGAAGGACGCGCGGGCGGCGGGCGAGAGCGACGAGCGCCTCGACCTCCTGGCTGCCTGGCGCGAGGCGGAAGGCTTCTACACGGAGCGGGAACGAGCCGCCCTCGCCTGGACGGAGGCCCTCACGCTGCTCCCCGACGCCGGGGCTCCCGACGACGTGTACGAGGCAGCCCTTGCCCAGTTCGGAGAAGGCGGGCTCGCCGACCTGACGTTGCTCATCGTCACCATCAACGGTTGGAACCGCTTCGGCGTGGGGTTCGCCTTGCGTCCGGGTCGCTGACGTTCCGGCGGCCCGCGACGGGCCGGCGGCCCACCGGCGCGACGCCGCCATTGCGAGGCCGCGGTCCGTCATGCATGCGGTTCAGACGATGTTCAACTCTCGCCGCCCGACCGCGCCGAACTCGCCGTTCGCGCCCAGGAAGCGCTCATAGCGCAGCTGGGTGATGTCGAGGCTCGTAGCGCTGCCCCGCAGGGCCTCCTCGGCGATCAACCTGCCGACCATCGCCGCCTGCTGCACGCCGTGGCCCGAGAAGCCGCAGGCGTTCAACCAGTCGGAGGCGCCCGGCGCCGCCGGGGGCATGCGCCCGATGATGGGTTGGTCGTCCGGTGTCACCTCGTAATAGCCCCACCAGGACGCGCGCCGGTCAAGGCCGGCAGCGGCCAGCCACGGGAAGCGGGCCATGCCGAACGCGGCGACGCGCGCTAAGTCCTGCATGTCGACGCCCTCGAAGAAACCGGGCGGCTGCTCCAGGTTCGAACGCCCCATGATGACGCGTCGCCCCTCGCTCCTCAGGTAGTAGCCACTCGCGACGTCGACGGTGAGCGGGTAGCGGTGCGGTTCCGGCAGGGGCGCCGTCGCGTAGATGCTGCGCAGCATGGGCACGACCGGCACCCGCAGCCCGGCCAGCGCCGCCACGTCGCCGGCCCACGCGCCGGCGGCGTTGACGACCATGCCCGCGCTGACGTTCCTGCTCACGTGCCCCGGGCCGCTCGCGGCGCCCGCCGACGCCTCCGCGACGCCCAGCCGCCAGGCCGAGCCGTCCCACGCGGCCGAGCGCACGGGCGAGCCTACGTGGACGCGCGCGCCGTGCCGCTTAGCCATGGCGAGGTACGTGAGCGTGACCGCGTGGGGGTCGATCACCCCGTCTGCGTTTCCGAACGTGGCCATGGCGACCCCGTCGGCGGCGAAGGGCACGAGCCTCCGGGCCTCGGCCGGCTCCAGCTCCGCCACCGGCGCGCCGAGCCGCCGCTGAAGGTCGACCGATGCGCGGTAGGCGGCCGCATGCTCGTCGGGCACCAAGAAGAGGTAGCCGAGCGGGTCGTAGCCCGAGCTGGCGCCGTAGAGGTCATGGAAGGCCCGGTACTCCTGGATCGAGGCCCACGAGAGTTCGACGTTGACGGCCTCGCTGAACTGGACCCGCACCCCGGCCGCGCTCTTGCCCGTCGAGCCGGTGGCAGGCGCATCGGCGGCCTCGAGGACGATCACGCCAGCCCCGGCCTCCGCCAGCCTGAACGCGGCGGCCGCGCCGACGATGCCCGCGCCGATGACCGCCACGTCGGCGGTGACGTCGGAACTCATGGACCGGCCTTCCTCAGGCGCCCTCGGCCGCCGGGCGCGTCTCGTCGCGCGGCTCATCCGAGGGCGGTCCGAACTTGAACGCCGCCCGGAGGAACATCGGGGTGACGAGCGTAGTCACCACGACCATCAACACCATGATGGCGAACAGGTCCTGCGGGATGACCCCGCGCTCGACGCCGATGGCCGCTACGATGAGGCCCACTTCGCCCCTCGACACCATCCCGGCGCCGACGCGCAGCGCCTCGAAGTTGCTGAAGCCCATGGCGCGCGCCCCCAAGCCCGCCCCGAGCACCTTCGTCAGGATGGCGATGACGATGATGGCCAAGCCAACCCATACGAGCGGGCCTCCGAGCGCCTCGCGCAGGTTGGCGCGCAGACCGATGTCCACGAAGAAGATTGACACGAAGAAGCCGTACGCGAAGACCTGCGTCGCCTTCTCGAGCCGGTGCTTGAACGCCGTCTGGCCGATGAGGATGCCTACGAGGTAGGCGCCCGTGATGGCGGCCACGCCGCCCCAGTACTCCGCCGCCCAGGAGTAGAAGAGGACGAGCACCAGCGCAAGCGCCACGAGCGGTTGGGCGATGGGCAGCCTGTCGAACCACCCGAGCAGCGCTTTGACGACCGGGGCGAGCGCGATGCCGACGGCGAAGTAGGCCACCATCTTCACGGCCACGAGCCAGATGGGCACGGCGGCGGCGCTGCCGCCGGCGAAGAGCGCCACGACGACGGAGAGGATGAGGATGCCCATCACGTCGTCTATCACGGCCGCGCCGAGGATGGTCATGCCCTCCCTCGTGCGCAGCTTCCTCAGCTCGAGGAGCGTCTGGGCGCTGATGGAGACGCTCGTCGCGGTCAGGATGGTGCCGACGAACACGGCCTCGCCGAGCGGCATGCCGACTAGGAGGCCGAAGGCGATGCCGACACCGAGCGGCAGCACGACGCCGCCGGTCGCGGAGACGAGGGCCGGCATGCCGACCTTGCGCATGGCGGGCATGTCGGTCTCGAGCCCGGCGAGGAACATGAGCAGCACGACGCCGAGCTCGCCCAGGAGCCGGATCGTCTCGCCGGTCTCGGCCGCGTGCGTGAAGACCGGCATGCCGAGGAGGTTGAGCGCCGTCGGACCCAGCAGGAGGCCGAAGGCGATCTCGCCGACGACGGTCGGCTGACCGAGCAGTCCAAGGAGCCAACCGGCCAGCTTGGCGCCAACCACGACGATGGCCAGCACGAGCATCAGTTCGAGGAACGGCGTCATGGCCTCAGGCGCTGGCCGCCAGCTCCTCCAACTCGCGCACGTGGCCCTCCACGACCGCGAACGCCTTCTCGATGGGCGCCGGCGTGGCCATGTCGACGCCGGCAGCGCGGAAGAGGTCGAGCGGCTTGAGCGCGGAGCCCGCCTTCAGGAACTCCAGGTAGCGCCGCGCCGGCTCGTCGTCGCCGCGCTCGAAGCCCGCGCGCACGTCGGCCGCGAGGGCCGCCGCGGCCGCGATGCCGACGGCGTACTGGAACGTGTAGAAGGGCATGTACAGGTGTCCGAACTGCGCCCACGTTATGCCCGTGCGTTCGTCTGCCTCGATGGCGGAGCCGTAGCCTTCCTGATAGAGCCGCTGCATGGTGCTCACGAGCCGCTGGGCCGTCAGCCCCTCGCCCCGTTCCGCCGCCTGGTGCGTCTCGAGTTCGAAGCGCACGAGCGTCGGCATGATGAAGAAGTAGCGGTGGAAGTTGTGGAAGGCCTCTTCGAGGATGGCGAGCCGGGCTTGGCGCTCGGTCGTGACGCTCAGGAGGTGGCTGCGCACCAGCGCCTGGTTGAAGTTCGAGGCCGTCTCAGCCACGATCATGGCGTAGTTGGCGTTGGCCAGGGGCTGGCGCGCGTCCATGAGCTTCGAGTGCATGGCGTGCCCGAGCTCGTGCGCCAGGGTGCTCATGCTCTCCAGGTTGTTCTGGTAGCTCATCATGATGTAGGACTGCCCGCGGTAGAAGCGCGTGGCGAACGCCCCGTCGCGCTTGCCCCTGTTCGGGTACACGTCGACCCAGCGCTCCGTTAGCAGGCCCTTGCGCAGCGGCGTCAGGTACTCGTCACCAAGCGGCGCCATGCCGGCCAGCACGTGCTCGATCGCCTGCGCGTACGGCAGCGGCGGGGTGTCGGCGAGGGGCGCGAACACGTCCCACTCCGCCAGCTTCTCGACACCAAGGAGCTTGCGCCGCGCCTCCCAGTAGCGGTGCCATACCCCGAGGTTCTTTTGGAAGACGTCCAGCACGTTGGTCAGGACCTCGCGCGGCACCTCGCGCGGCTGAAGCTGCTCCGCGACGGTGTCCTCGAAGCCGCGCACGCGCGCCGTGAAGACGGAGTGCTTGATGCGCCCCACGTACAGGTCGGTGAGGGTGTCCTTATGGCCGAGGAAGGCGCGCGTGTACGAGTCGTAAGCCTTCTCCCTCAGCGCCCTGTCGGGCGACGCGATGAGGGAAGGGTAAGTGCTGCGCGCCACCTCATAGGTCTGGCCATCGTGCTCCACCGCCTTGAACGGCAGCTCGCCGTTCGCGAGCGAGTTGTAGGCGCGCTCGAAGGCACTCGCCGGGTCGGCGGCGCGGCCGATGACGTCCTCGACCTCGGCGCTGCGCACGTGCGGGCGGCCCTCCTCGAGCCGCTCGAAGTAGCGCTTGAGGTCGCCGAGCCGAGGCTCCTGCGCCTGGAACCCGGCCAGCCGTTCGGAGCCGAGCGCGAGGAGCTCCGGTTGCACGAACGCGAGGTCCGTGCTGAAGCGCGCCGCTAGGGCCTGGAAGCGCCCGGCGCGAGCGCGCCCTTCCTGGTCGTTCTGATCGACGGCCAGCGGCATGGTGGCGTAGATGCGCAGCCGCTGCAGCTTCTCCAGGGTGGGCCAGTAGGCGTCGAAGAAGTCGGCCACGACCGTGGCGCCTTCGCCTAGCCGGCCCTCGAAGCCGGTGAGACGGGTCAAGTCCTGGTCGGCGCTGGCGAGGTCTGCCTCGAAGGCCGCCTCGGTCTCGTACGCGGCCTGGAGGTTCCATGTGAACGCGGGGTCTACATCCTTGCGGTCAGGAAGGGACGTTGCCATGCGTGAGTTTAAGACGCGGTGGAACGCGGCGACCCGGCGTGGCGCCGATCGGGGTTCGGCGACGCCGGGCCCGGCACAGTAAGGCGTTCGCGGGGCGCTCGACTTAGCCGAGCAGTGCTTAAGCCCACCGCGACTTAGCCGAGCAGCAGGCAACCCATCACGACGAGCGCGAGGCTGAGCAGGCCGATTAGGCACCTGAGGATAACGGCGGCCACGGCGCCGCGGCGGACGCGCTCGCTCAGAACGGTATCCGATGGGGTAACCCCGGCCGCCTGCCGCAAACGTGTCATGCGCCGCGCCTGTACGACGCCGAACGCCAGCGCCGCGACCAGGGCGGCGGCGGAGACCGCGGTGGCTACGAGGAGCGCGCCGGACCGGTGCTCACGCAGGAGCACCGCGCCGCTGAGGAGCGCGAGCACGAGTGCCGACCCTCCGACCGGCAGGTACGCACGACCCAACGCGCGGAAGAACGCCACGCGGTCCAGCGGGGCGAGCGTGGCGCTGGCGGCCCTCGCCACCACCGGCATGGTCAGGTAGCCGCCGAGCCAGACGCCGCCCGACACGACGAGGAGGATCAGCCAGAGGGCGTCGGTCGTTCCATTCATATCGGTGACGGGTGCGCCCAGCGCGCCCTAGCTCGGAGGTCCATGCTGGCGGGTTGCATGACGGGAGCGTAACCGAGGGTGCGCACGCTCTGGGCGGCTGCAGGGACGGAAGGCCAGATCCGTGGAAGGGTCGCCGCTACCTCGTGTGTAGCGACGACCTCCTGGTGTCGTGTGTCCTAGTCTCTTGCTGTCCTAGTCTCTTGTGTCGGTTCGGGCATCTTCGTCAGCTGCTAGCGACGACCTCCTTCTCCTTGCGGGCCATGCTGTCGCGACTGGCCCTGCGGCCGACCCTGGAGGGACGGCGGCGTTTGGCTGGCTCCACTGCCGTCGTCAGATGCGCCCATATGGCCCCTGAAGCCGCCGAACCCACGCACTCCGCTGCCGAACGCAGGCCCGTCGCCCCGTCCTGCACCGAGCAGGTTGGAGCGTGAGCGCAGGACGCTCGCCGCCTCGGGATGGTCGGCCAAGAAGGCCTCGACGTCGGCGCGCAGCGCCTCCTGCTGGCGCGTCAGCTCGAGCTTCTTGGCGCTGATCTGCGCGGCTGCCGACTCGGTGGCGACGGCCGGCGAATCGCCGGCCTCGAGCGCGGCGATGTACGCCTGCAGGCGTTCGACCTCGAGGTCCTGCGCACTGGCGCGCAGCGTGTCAGCGCGGCTCAGCAGCGCCTCGGCGTCCGCGCGCGCGTCCGCCGGCACCTGCGCTAGCAGGGTGAGGCGCTGGGCCCGCTGGCGCAGTTCCGCAAGGCTGCCCTGTGCGCTCGCTTCCGTGGTCGACTGCGCCAAGGCCATGGCGCCGGCCACCAGCGCCAAAGCGCCGAGCGCGACGATCAGGTAACGCTTCCTCATGCTCTCTCCTTTACGTAGGTCGGGGCCCGCGCTGGGGCTATCCCCGACCTGGCCGCAGGCTAGGGGCGACGTGTGCAGACTCCGAGGAGGGAAGAGGCAGGGAAACGGTGGCCCGCGCAACCGCGCATCTTGGGTCGGATCGGGGTGCGACCGGGAGGAGGGAGGGGAGGGAAACGATGGCTTATGCAACGGGGACGTTGCACACCAAGTTCGGACTCGGACACGTGATACGTGGCGAGAAGGGAAAGGGTGGCTTATGCAACGTGGACGTTGCGCGAGGACGGTCTGGCGGCGATGAGTGCGACGCGGCAACCTTGAGCCTGACGCTGGCCTTCACCGGAACTACACAGAGCGCCACTAGAGTCTTGAGGCATGAGCGAGACCGACGTCACCGGCACCAGGGTCCTGATCGTCGAGGACGAACGCGGCATCTCTCGCACCCTCGAGAGCTACATGAAGCGTGAGGGGATGGTCACGGAGGTGGCGGCCTCGGGCTCCGAGGCCCTGCGCCTCTTCCGCGCGGCGCAGCCCGACCTGGTGCTGCTCGACGTGATGCTGCCCGAGCTCGACGGCTTTCACGTGCTCGAGAGCATCAGGAGCCATAGCTTCGTGCCCGTCATCCTGCTCACGGCGCGCGGCGAGGAGGACGACCGGCTGCATGGCCTCGGTCTGGGTGCGGACGACTATGTGGTCAAACCGTTCTCTTTCCGTGAGGTCGTCGCGCGGGTCCACGCCGTGTTGCGGCGTGCTTACGCGCGAGACGGCGGAGGGTTGCCCCTGCGGGTAGGGCGGTTGAAGGTCGACGTGGAGCGCGGCACCGCGGCGGTGGACGTCGAAGCGCTTCCCCTCACCGCCACGGAGTTCCGCATCCTGGCGGCCCTGGCTGCCGCTCCAGGGCGCCTCTTCGATCGCGGCGAGCTCATCGAGCGCGCGTTGCCGGAACACGACCTGCTGGAGCGCAGCCTCGACTCGCACCTCAAGAACCTGCGGCGGAAGCTCGCGTCGGTCGGCGCGGACGACCAGCTGGTGACCGTGAGAGGCATGGGCTTCAAGCTGGTGGCTGGTACGGCGTGAACCGCCTCGGAATGAAGCTGATCCTCGCTCTTGTGAGCGTGACGTTCATGACGATGTTGCTCATGGGGGTGCCGCAGCTCAGGGCCATCGCCCGCGACAACCAGGATCTGCCGGCTACGTTGCGGTCCGCGCTGAGCGCCAGGCAGGTCGGGCGCGCCATCTTCTTCCCGCCTCACGCGGCGCACGGCGGCTTCGGGGCCATCGTGACCGTGTCGCCATGGCAACTGCAGCAGGAACGCGCCCAGCTCCAGGCGCAGGGTGCCGGATCCGGGGGCGCCGAGGCGCCCGTGCCGAGCGGCGGAGCGGTCGTTGCGAACGGGCTGGAGGGCGGCCCGTGGGTGGCGCTCGGCGACCTGGGCGCTTACCTGCGCGGTTCGATCGAGGAGCGGGCGGCCACCGTCGTCGGCTCCGCGGCGTTGGCCCTAGCCTTCGCTGTCGGCCTGGCCCTGCTTCTCGCCCGCGTCATCGCCAAACCCATCCAGCGCGTGGCGGTGGCGGCGAACAGCGTGGCGGCCGGCGACCTCACCGCTCGGGTGAGCGTCGCTCCCGGACACAGGGGAAGCAAGGACGAGACCGTGCGGCTGGCAGAGTCGTTCAACGTGATGGCCGACAACCTCGAACGCTTGGAGCGGCAGCGCCGCGACATGGTCGCCGACGTGGCCCACGAGCTCCGCACCCCGCTGACCGTCCTGCGTGGACGCATGGAGGCCATGGAGGACGGCGTCGTGCCCCTGACGCTCGAGGAGATCGGCGACATGCACTCCCAAGTCCTCGTCCTCACGCGTCTGGTCGAGGACCTGCGGGTCCTGTCGCTGGCCGACGCGGGCCGGTTGAACCTCAGCCCGCAAGACCTCGACCTGGCGGAGATGGCGCGCTCGGCGGCTACGGCACACCGCGACCTGGCCGCCAACAAGGGTGTCGAGTTGATCACTGTTGGCGAGGACCCGGTTCACGCGCAGCTGGACCCCGAGCGCATGCTTCAGGTCCTGGGCAACTTGCTCGACAACGCCGTGCGCCACACTCCGGCCGGCGGCCGCGTGACGCTCAGCGCCAGGCGAGAGGGCGGAGAAGCGGTCCTCGAGGTCGCCGACACGGGCCCCGGCATCCCGGAGGGTGCCGAGGAGCGCGTGTTCGAGCGGTTCTACCGGGCGGACGAGAGTCGGAGCCGCGGTGCGGAGACCGGCGGCAGCGGCCTGGGACTGGCGATCGTCAAAGCCATCGTCGAGGCCCATGGCGGCAGCGTGAGCGCCGGGCGCGCGGACGGAGGAGGGGCGTCGTTCAGGGTCGCGGTGCCCGCCAAGGCAGACGATTGACGGCTAACGCGCCCCGGCTACCCTGAGAGCCAACGTGCCTCAGCCACTCAGCCAACCGGGTCGGGCGCCGTCAGCCGCGCAGCCTGATGAGGTTGGGCGGGTAGGCGTCGAAGACCGGGTCGGCGGTCATCAGGGGCACGTCCAGCGCCATGGCCTGGGCTACCAGCAAGCGGTCGAACGGATCGCGATGATGATGGGGCAGGCCGGCAACGTCGAGAACGTGGGAGGGCTCCACCGCCACGGGGGTGACGGCGGTCGACCTGATCCTGTCGGGTACGTGGGTCGATGGGGGTAGGGCAGTGGTAGGCGGCCTAGCCAGTACTTGATGGCTATCTCCCATGAGCTCGCCCCCGAAAGCAACAACTCGTTCGAGCCGTCATATTAGTACGTGCTAATATAAGTGAAGCGGCGGTCGCGGCCCGGGCGCATGCGTCCGGCTCACTCCGTCCGGAACGCGGTAGCGCGACAACAACGTAGCCGCATGCGAAGGAGTCGAGCATGGCTTTCAGGTTCGAAGACCACCTAGCCCGCATGGATCGCCGCGTTTCCAGCGGCACGCGCGGTGGCATGGAGACCGCCATCGTCCAAGCCGGGCGCACGTACGCCACGGACGCGCTCGACCTGTGGCGTGCCCTCACGACGCCGGAGCGGCTATCCAGATGGTTCCTCCCCGTCACCGGTGAGCTACGCCTCGGCGGTCGCTACCAGTTCGAGGGCAACGCCGGCGGCACGGTCCAGGAGTGCGTGGAACCCGAGCTGATCAAGGCTACCTGGGAGTTCGGCGGCGGTATCAGCTGGCTGACGCTGCGACTCATACCCCAGCCGGCCGGGACCCGACTGGAGTTGGAGCACGAGGCGCCGCTCATGCCCGGTTTCAGCGACGTGTACGGCCCCGGGGCCGTCGGAGTCGGCTGGGACGGCGGCTTCCTTGGCCTGACGCTTCACCTCGCCGACCCCGACGCCGCCAAGCCGCCGGAGGCAGACCCGGAGTGGCCCATGTCGGCCGAGGGCAAGGCGTTCTACGGGGCCGCCGCAGCGGCGTGGGGCGAGGCTGACGCCGCGTCCGGCACGGCCGCCGACCAGGCCCGCGCCAGGGCCGAGACGACCCGGAAGTTCTACACGGGCGAACTCCAGGGCATGGGCGCTCCGGAAGGCCAGTCCGCGACGGAGTAGCGGATGGGCATGCACCCTTTCGCGGTTCTGGGCGACCCGGTGCGCCGCCGCCTTGTCGAGGTGCTCGCCGGCGGTGAGCGCACTGCGGGCGAACTGGTGGAGCTGATCGGCGGCGAGTTCGGGATCACCCAGTCCGCGGTGTCGCAGCAACTGCACATCCTCAGGGAACAGGGGTTCGCCGCCGTGCGCGCCGAGGGTCGGCGCAGGATCTACGCCCTGGACCCTCGGCCCCTTCGTGTTGTCGGCGCCTGGGCGGCGCGCTACCGACCGTTCTGGGAAGGTGCCCTGGATAGCTTGGAGAACGAGGTGGAGCTGGGCAAGTCGGAGCGCGCGGAGCCGGGAAGGCCGGCCAACTAGGCGAGGTGGTCAGGCGGGCGGCGGGCGGCGCCGGCCCACGCCGGAGGGCCCGAGCGAGGCTGGTCGGCGACCCCGCCCGCGGTGACCGTCCCGTTACTTGACCAGCGTCCCGGTCGCATCGACGAGTTCGGCCTGTCCGGGGAAGACCGTGCCGATGAAGTTCGAGTCGATCGGACGGAACGCGAAGCCGTCTTCCGTGTCTGCCAGCGACGTCAGGTCGACGGTGACATCCCACCCGAAGACCTCGTCCGGCGCAAAGTCACCCTCTGGGAACGCGGTGAAGGTGATGGGTGGTTCCGCTATGCCTGGAGCGGTCCAGTACTGAAACTCGCCCGCGGGACCCTCGGCGTGCGCGCTACCCAAGAAGGTCAGCGTCACGCCGCTCGTGTTCCTGAGGGTGATCTGCATGCGTAGGCTGGAGTACTCGTTCAGCGTCACGGCCGGGGTTGTCGCCCACCAGCTGTCGAGTGCTTCGGCCGTCAGCTCGGGCGTCGGTGGCGGTGTCGGAGCGGGTTTGTTGCACGCAGCGAGGAGCAGAACTGCGCCGAACATGACTAGGGCCGGTACGCGGAAAGTAGTACGAGGGAGCCTGATGGCTTCGTCCATGGATTACCTCCAACTGCAACTGGGTTAACCCCTACGCATGCATGGTAGAGGCTCTGTGTCGCAGCGGATGGGGTGAAACCTCACGCCTCGCCGGGGGCCGGGCCAGCCTTAAGCCTCTTTTAACCGGGCGCGCTCTAGGCTCGCTCCTGGAGGCGTTACGATGATCTTCAGGCACTTCGGCCGTCGGTTCATGCTCACGGTGCTGCTCCTGGCAGGGGCGGCGTTCTCTCAGTCCCCGCTGACCGGGACGTTCGCGGAACCCACCATCGGGTTCCTGTTCGTGTTTCAGGACGCTCCTGGCGGCGTCAACGGCGTGATCGTCGGTCAGGACGGCCCGATCCAACTCAACATCTGGCCCGATCCGCAGTTCGACGGGCGGAGCGCCAGAGGCGCCTTCGCCGCCGGCGGAATGAACATCGGCTTCACCGCCCAGCTTCAGCCCGATGGGGTCGGCTTGGCAGTGACGCTGTTCCAGTTGGACGGTGCGGGCCAACCCGTTGCCGGCAGCTACGAGTACTACATGGCGATGCGCGAGGCCCAGACGTCGGGCTCTCCGTTCCCGGCTGCGCCCCAGGGCGCGCCGACGGGTTTCCCGACCCAAGTGCCCCCGACCCAGGCCCCGTTCTTCCCGCCTGCTCAGAACACGCCGCCCACGCAGGGGTTCCCGCCTACTCAAGGCGCGCCTACTCAAGGCGCGCCTGCTCAAGGCGCACCTGCCCAGGGCGCGCCCAATCAAGGCGGCGCTCCACTGCAGACAGGCCCAGTGGGAGCCACAGGCGCACCGGCGATCGTCGGCACATGGCAAGGGATCATCGAGCAGCAGGGTGTCCAGATAATCGCGGTCACCATGTTCAACGCCGACGGCACGTACCGGGACGAGGCCTACCTGGACGGGCAACTCATGCTCTTCTACACCGGAACCTACGCGTTCGCGGCGGACGGCTCCCTGACCAAGTGGATCACGGGCGCCTCACCCCAGGTATGCGCGCGCGGCAACTGCCAGCCGAACCAGTACGAACCTACCGAGTTCGGCAGGATCGACTTCCTTGGGCCCGACACGGCCGTCTACACCGAGGGAGTCGGGGCCGAGGCGACCCAGTTGCGCTTCGAGCGCAGGTAACCCGGCGGGCCTTGCCACCGCGGCTTCGACGCGAGCGTGCCAAACGTGCGGAGTTGACGGTGCTTTTTTGACACCCGAACTGCCGAGGCGCTATCATCCGCGAGACACTCGAGATTCAACGGGGCCGGGGATTGCCGGCCCGAGCCCATCCCCTTGGGTGTACCTGGGCTTGGCCCTACGTGGAGGTAGTACGTGAAGAAACTGTTCGCAGGCGTGGTGTTATCGCTCCTGATCTTCGCCGGCTTCGGCAACGCGCAGCGCGTCAGCGTGCTGTGCAGCCCCGACCTCGCCTGGTGCGAGGCCCTCGGTCCGGCCTTCAAGGCCGCCACCGGCATAGACCTCGACTTCATCCGTCTCGGCTCCAGCGAGGCGCTTGCGCGCCTGCGCGCCGAGGCCGCCAACCCCGTGTTCGACGTCTGGTTCGGCGGCACCGGCGATCCGCACCTCGCCGCCTTCAACGAGGGCCTCACGGAGTTCTACAAGCCGTCCTCATGGGACGACCTGCTCCCGAGCCTGACCAAGTCGGTCGGCGAGACTTACATCCCGCTCTACACGGGCGCTCTCGGCTTCGTCGTCAACGAGGGCATCCTCGCCGAGCACGGCGTCGAGACCCCGCAGTGCTGGGCCGACATGACGAACCCCGCCCTCAAGAACCTCATCGCCATGCCGGACCCGAACGCCTCCGGCACGGCCTACACGGCCATCGCCACGCTCGTGCAGATCATGGGTGAGGACGCGGCCTTCGACTACCTCGCCCAGTTGCACCAGAACGTGCAGCAGTACACGCGTTCCGGCGCCGCCCCAGGGCAGTTGGCCGGTCGTGGCGACGTCGCCATCGCCATCCAGTTCATGCACGACGGCGTCAAGTTCGCCGAAGAAGGCTTCCCGCTCACCGTCATCGCCCCCTGCGAGGGCACCGGCTTCGAGATCGGCGGCCTGAGCCTCATCAAGGGCGCGCCTGATCGCGACGAAGCCATCAAGTTCATCGAGTGGGCCCTGTCGCCCGAGGCCCAGATGGTCGCCGCAACGGTGGGCTCCTACCAGGTGCAGTCGAACAGCAAGACCCCCGTGCCTGCCGCCGCCCCCGACCTCGACACCATCAAGCTCATCGACTACGACTTCGCCAAGTACGGCGATCCGGCCGAACGCGACCGCCTGGTCGCCCGCTGGACCGACGAGATCTTCCCGCAGCCGCGCTGATCGCGGTCTCCTGATCGGCAAACGGCGTCGCGCCTGAACACCGGGTGCGACGCCGGTTCACTAGGGGAGCCGGCTGGGCCGCCAAGCGGAGGCCAGCGGTCGCACCCGACCAAGGAGGAGACCTTGTCCGTCAGTTCCACCTCACATGCGCGTGCTCGGGGGCGCGGCGGCGCGGCGGCCTTTTACGCCCTCGCCGCCGCCGTGGCGTTCATCGCCCTGCCTTTCGGACGACCGGGTAGACCGTTCCTCACAGTAGACCCGGCGTTCCGGCCGTGGAACATCGATGCCCCGTGGCTCTGGCTCGTACCGCTTCTGGCGCTCGTGGCCGCCGTGGCCGCGCTGGCGCCGTTGGAGACCATCAAGCGCGGGAACATCCTGACCTTCGCCGGGGCAGGCGGCTTCGTCGTCGGCGCCGGGTGGTTGATGGCCACGAAGACCCCGTTCGGCATGGGCGCGCTTTTGGCGCTCTGCCTACTCGTGGTGGTCGTCGGTTACGGTCTCAGCCTCTCCGGGCGGGTACGAGGCGACCCGTTCGTCGCGAGCAGCATCCTCTTCACGGGCCTGCTAGTCGTGCTGCTCGTCGTCTACCCGCTCATCACGGTGCTGCAGGCGTCCGTCGTCGTGAACGGCAAGTTCACGTTCGCGAAGTTCCTGTCGGTCCTGCAGACCAACCGCTTCATCCTGATCGAGAACCAGTTCACGCCTCGCAGCGAGGGCGCTCTGGTGCGCTACTTCGCGCTTGCCGGCCTGGTCCTCGGCCTCGCCTGGACCTTGTGGCGCCGGCAGCCGGTCGTGCGCGTCGTCCTGACCACCATCGCGGGCGGCCTGGCCGGCCTGCTCATCGGGTTGATGCTCTTCGCGCGCGGCGCCGTGCCGAGCAGCCTCGCGCTCGCCGTCATCGCCGCCACCGCGGCCACCCTCCTCGGGCTCGGCTTCGCCCTCCTCGGCCAACGGACGCGGTTCAGGTTCGTCAAGGCGTCGCTCGGCGCCTTCAGCGTGCTGCCCATCGTCACGCCGCCTTTCATCCTCGCGTTCTCGATGATCTTCCTCCTCGGGCGGCGCGGGCTCCTGACGTTCGACATCCTCGGTATCTCGAGCAACTGGATCTTCGGTATCCCCGGCGTGGCGTTCGCGCAGATACTGGCGTTCACGCCCATCGCGTACATGGTCATCCAGGGCTCGGTGGCCGCCCTCGACGCCGCCCTTGAGGAGGCTTCGACGACGCTCGGCGCCAGCCAGTGGCACACCTTCCGCACGGTGACCTGGCCGCTCCTGCGCCCAGGCCTCGCCAACGCCTTCCTCTTGACCGTCATCGAATCTTTCGCCGACTTCGGCAACCCGCTCATCCTCGGCGGCGACCGCAATTACCTCGCCACAGAGGTCTTCTCGGCGTTCGCCGCACGCTTCGACCAGGCCGAGGCGGCCGTCTACGGCGTCGTGCTCCTCTTCGTCGTGCTGCTCGTGTTCTACGCGCAGGCACGGTGGCTCGGCCGCAGCTCCTTCGTGACCGTGACAGGCAAACCGTCTCGGCGCGCCTTCACGCGCCTGCCGGTCGGGCTCGAGGCGCTCCTGCTCGTCGTGTACGCCGTATGGGCCGTCACCGTCGTCGCCCTCTACGCCTCCATCATCTACGGCTCGTTCGTGCAGCTCTGGGGCGTGAACGGGACGCTGACCCTCAAGCATTGGCGCGACCTTACGAACGCCGGCGTGCCGGTGTTCCTATACACCGTCAGGATCGCGGCCATCAGCGCCATCCCCGCGGCCCTCCTAGGCTTCCTCATCGCCTACTTGGTCGTCAGGCAGGAGTTCTGGGGCAGGCGACTACTCGAGTTCGGGTCCATGCTGTCGTTCTCGACGCCGGGCACCGTGATGGGCATCGCGTACATCCTTGCCTTCAACACCGGCCCCTGGCTGCTCACCTCGAGCGCCGTGATCATCGTGCTGTCGTTCGTCTTCCGCAACATGCCCGTCGCCATCCGCGGCGGCGTGGCGGGCTTCGCGCAGATAGACAAGAGCCTCGAGGAGGCTTCCACCATGCTCGGCTCGAGCTCGTTCCGCACGCTGCGGACCGTCCTCGTGCCGCTCCTCATCATCCCGATCGTCTCTGGTCTGATCTTCGCGTTCGTGCGCGCCATGACCGCGATCAGCCAGGTCATCTTCGTCGTCAGCCCAGGCAACCAGCTGACGACCGTGCTCCTCCTCGGCTGGGTCGAGCAAGGCCAGACAGGGCGCGCGGCGGCGATGGGTACACTGTTGATAGTGTCCATGCTGGTCGTGATCCTGCTGCTCAACCTGCTCACCCGGCGGCGCGGGGGCATCACCGGAGAGGTGGTGGCCTGATGCCTGCCCCGGCACCCGTAAGACTCGAGGGCGTCACCAAGAAGTTCGGCCAGGACATCATGGCCGTCGACCGGCTCGACCTGGAGATCACGCCAGGCTCGCTCGTCACCCTGCTCGGCCCGTCCGGCTGCGGCAAGACGACGACCCTGCGCATGATCGCCGGGCTCGAGGCCGTCAGCGGCGGCAGCATCCTCATCGACGGCCAGGACGTCACGCGCCTCGCCGCCAACCACCGCGACGTCACCATGGTGTTCCAGAGCTACGCGCTCTTCCCCCACATGAGCGTCTTCGACAACGTGGCCTACGGCCTGCGCATCGCCAAGGTCCACGGCGCCGACCTCGAGCGGCGCGTTGCGGATGCCCTGGCGACCGTCGGCATGGTCGGCCTCGAGAAGCGCAGCCCGGCCGCCCTCTCCGGCGGCCAGCAGCAGCGCGTCGCCCTGGCGCGCTCGCTCGTGCTGGAGCCGCGCGTCCTCCTCTTCGACGAGCCCCTCTCCAACCTCGACGCCAAGCTCCGCAGGCGCGTGCGCCAGGAGATCCGTGACCTGCAGCAGCGCCTCGGCATCACGAGCGTCTACGTCACCCACGATCAGGAGGAGGCCCTCGCCATCTCCGACACGATCGTGGTCATGCAGGGCGGCCGCATCCAGCAGCAGGGCTCCCCGCACGAGCTCTACACGCAGCCGGCCAACCGTTTCGTGGCCGACTTCATCGGTTCCGCCAACTTCCTGCCGGGCGACTACGACGGGTCATCGGTGCGCGTCGGCCCTTACCGCTTCGCGTACGAGCAGGCGTTCCCCAAGGGGAAGGCGACCGTGATGGTCAGGCCCGAGGCCGTGAGGCTCGCCACGGCCGCCGAGGCCGAGCGCCAAGCGGCGGCAAGCGCCGGCGGTGCCGAGCCCGGGTACTTGCCCGCCACCGTGAAGGCCGTCAGCTACCTCGGGGTGGTGAGCGAACTGCTCCTAGACACGCCGCTCGGCGAGCTCGCCTCCAGTGTCTCGGGCGAGGGGCGCAGCCGCTTCCTGCGAGGCGACAACGTCCAGGTCACGTTCCACACGGCCGGGGTCTACCTGTTGCCGGAGGGGGGAGAGACCGGCGCATGAGCACGGTTGGGCCTAGGGCGCGGCTGACCGCCGGGCAGGCGATCGTCAAGTTCCTCGCCGCGCAGTCCTCGGAACGCGACGGGGTCCGCAGGCGGCTCGTGCCTGGGATGTTCGCCATCCTCGGGCACGGCAACGTGACCGGTCTCGGCCAGGCCCTGCAGGAGCTCGGGCCTGAGGTCGACATGCGCGCATACCGGCCCCAGAACGAGCAGGCCATGGTGCACGCGGCCGCCGCGTTCGCGAAGCACACCGACAGGCTGCAGACGCTCGCGTGTACGGCCTCCATCGGCCCCGGCTCGACGAACATGCTCACGGGCGCGGCCGGCGCGACCATCAACCGCCTGCCCGTCCTCCTCTTCCCGTCCGACTACTTCGCCAACCGCATCCCTGACCCCGTGCTGCAGCAGCTCGAGCATCCGCTCGAACACGACGTGAGCGTCAACGACGCCTTCCGACCCGTCTCGCGCTTCTTCACGCGGGTCACGCGGCCGGAGCAGCTCCTCTCGGTTCTGCCCGAGGCCATGCGCGTCCTGACCGACCCGGCCGAAACGGGCGCGGTCACGATCGCGCTCCCGGAGGACGTGCAGACGGAGGCGTACGACTGGCCCGCGGAGTTCTTCGCCGAGCGCGTGTGGCGCGTGCGGCGCCCCGAGCCGGAGCCCGAGCTCGTCGCCGAGGTCGGCAGGCGCCTGGCACGGGCGCGGCGGCCCCTTGTCGTCTGCGGTGGCGGCGTGATCTACTCGGGCGCCAGCATGGAGCTCGCGGCGTTCGCGCGGCGCTACGGCGTGCCGGTGGTGGAGTCGCAGGCCGGCAAGGGCGCTCTGCCGTGGGACCACCCGAGCAACGCGGGCGCGGTCGGAGCGGCCGGCGGGCTAGCCGCCAACCGCCTGGCCGCCTCCACCGACCTCGTCATCGCCATCGGCACGCGCCTCGGCGACTTCGTAACGGCCTCCAAGACGGCCTTCCAGGACCCCGCCGTGGAGTTCGTGAGCATCAACGTCGTGCCGGCCGACGCTGGCAAACTACGGAGCTTGCCGCTCGTCGCCGACGCCAAGCGCGCCCTAGCATGCCTCGGCGCGGAACTGGCGTCGGCCGGCTGGACCGGCGCCCCGACCGGCTGGCGGGAGCGCGTGGCCGCCCTCAAGGCGGAGTGGGACGGCGTTGTCGACGACCTGCGGGCCGGCAAGGGCCTCGCGGCTACCCGCGGTGGGGTCGACCCGGGCGAGCGCTTGGCGCTGGCAGATGCCGGCGTGCCGGCTGACCGCCTGGCGCAGTCCGAGGTCATCGGCATCGTCAACGACGCGGTCGGGGGTCACGCCACCGTCGTATGCGCGGCCGGCAGCATGCCCGGCGACCTGCTGAAGCTGTGGCGGCCGGAGGACCCGAAGGCGTATCACCTGGAGTACGGCTACTCGTGCATGGGCTACGAGATCCCGGCCGGCATCGGCGTCAAGCTGGCCGAACCGGAGCGCGAGGTCGTCGTCATGATCGGCGACGGCTCCTACCTGATGATGAACAGCGAGATCGTGACGGCGCTCGCCGAGGGGCTGCGCTTCACCATCGTGCTGGTCGACAACCACGGCTTCCAGTCCATCCACGGCCTGCAGCGTGCCTCGGGCACACCGTCGTTCCTCAACGAGCTGCGGGGGCGGGCGGCCGGGGCGGACGGGCTTCACGGGCCGTACCAGAGCGTCGACTACACGGCGCATGCCGCGGCGCTCGGCGCCAACGCCCTCTTCGCGCCCACCCCGGGGGCGCTGCGCGAGGCGCTCGCTGCCGCGCGGACGGCGGACCGGCTTTCCGTGATAGTGGTGCCGGCGCACCCGGAGAAGCGCGTGCCCGGCTTCGAGGGCTGGTGGGACGTGCCGATCGCCGAGGCGACCGACCAAGAGAACGTGCGCGCCGCCAGGTGGGAGTACGAGCGCGGCAGGGCGAAACAGAGGACGGTATGAGCGAGGCGAGCAAGCGCGGCCAGACCGGCCGCGGGTGGGGCGGGTTCGGTGGCCCCGGGTCCGGCAACCGCGTGGGCGTCGGCCCCATCGGCTGGGTGAACGACGACATCCGGGGGTGGGGACCCGAGTACACGGCCGAACGCGTCATGCGCGAGATGGCCGAGCTCGGCTTCGCGGCATCCGAGATGAGCTATGTCTACCCGCAGGAGCCGACGGCGCTGCGCGCGGCGTTGGCCGAGCACGGGCTCGTGCTGGCCGGCGCCTACCGGTGGACGAACTTCGCCCACGCGGAGTTCCTCGAGGACGAGCTTGCGGCCGCGCGTGCTCACGTCGACTTCTGCCGCGCCGCGGGGGCCGCCTTCGCCAACCTCGCCGAGGGCGGCGGCTCCCTGCACTGGGATAAGCGGGGACAAAGGAGCGCGGTGGAGCGCCTGAGCGACGAGCAGTGGGCCCGGGTATGCGCCGCGTTCGACGCGATCGGCGCCTACGCGCGCGGGCTCGGCGTTGCCATGTGCGTGCATCCGCACGGCGGCACGGCCATCGAGAAGCCGGCCGAGATCGAGCGCCTGCTCGCCTCGACCGACCCTGAGCTCGTGGGCTACTGCCTCGACACGGGCCACATCGCGTACGGTGGCGGCGAACCGGGTGAGGTGACGAGGCGCTTCGCCGAGCGCGTCGGCTACGTCCACCTCAAGGACGTGCGCGCCGACGTGCTGGCGCGCGTGAGGCGCGACGGTCTCTCGTTCGTCGAGGCCGTGAAGGCCAACGTCTTCTGCACGCCCGGAGCGGGGGCGCTCGACTTCGACCCCGTGATGGCCGCGCTGCAGGGCGCCGGCTACGCGGGCTGGTACATCGTGGAAGCGGAGCAGGACCCGGCGGTGCACGACCCCTACCGCGTGTCGGGGGCGGCCCGCGAGTTCCTCCGCGACGAGTACGGGTTGTGAGCGCGCCGCTCGTCTCGCTGCTGGTCGCGCCAAGGAGCTTCGGATGAGCGTGGGCAAACCAGTCGTTGAAGGTAGCATCGGTTTCGCCGTCATCGGGGCGGGCAGGATGGGCAAGCTGCACGCCCGGCATCTAGCGGGGGCCGTCGACGGCGCCCATCTCGTGCGCGTCGTCGACGCGGACGTGGCCGCGGCCGCGCGCGCGGCTTACGGCGGTGCGGCGTCGGGAACCGACCTCGCCGCTGCCCTCGCCGACCCGGCCGTGCGGGCCGTGGTCATCGCCTCCCCGACGACGTTGCACGCGGAGCACCTCATGGCCGCCGCCCGCGCCGGCAAGGCGATCTTCTGCGAGAAGCCCGTCGCCCAGGACCTGGAGAGCACCGCGGTGGCGCTCGCGGTCGTGGCTGACGCCGGGGTGCCGTTCCAGATCGGTTTCAACCGGCGCTACGACCCTGGCTACGCCGAGGTGGCGCGCAGCGTGCACGCCGGCGAACTCGGACGCGTCGAGATGTTCCGTAGCCAGTCCTCCGACCCGACACCGCCCCCCGAGGAGTACGTGGCCACCTCGGGCGGCATCTACGTCGACTCGGTCATCCACGACATCGACATGGCGCGCTTCGTGGCCGGCGAGGTGACGCGCGTGACGGCCCTCGGGCGCGTGCTCGTCGCCCCCTACCTGGAGAAGCACGGCGACGTCGACACGAGCATCCTCACCCTCGAGTTCGCCTCCGGCGCCATCGGCGTGCTGCAGAACACGCGCCGCACGCTCTACGGCTACGACCTGCGAGTCGAGGTGCACTGCGAGCGTGGCAAGGTCGTCTCGGAGGCCGAGCGGGCCACGAACGTGTGGCGCTACGGCGAGGGCGGCATCCGGGGCGACTACGTCTACTACTTCCTGGAGCGCTTCCGCGACGCCTACCTCGTCGAGGTGCAGGCGTTCGTGAGCGCAGTGCTGGCGGGCGAGCGGCCGACGCCCGGTCCGGAGGATGCCATCGGGTCGTTGCGCGTGGCCGTGGCGGCGCGAGCCAGCCTCCAGCGCGGCGAGCCGGTCGCTGTGAGCGAGTTCGGCCCGGGCTGACGTTGATGCGCGAGTCCATCCGGCGACACCCGCCTACCAGGCGCACCGCGCCACGGGCCCATGTTCTGGGTTCTGCCCTGCCAAGGTGGGCATAGCGAGGAGTGAGCGACATGGAGCACAAGGTCCCTTACCAGCCGTCCAGCACGAGGGGCGTCGAGATCGTGCCGGCGCGCGCCGGCTGGAAGTACCTGGGGTTCGAGACGCGCCGCGCCGCGGCGGGGGAGACGCTCGAAGGCCGCACCGAAGGGGTCGAGCTCTGCCTGGTCGTGCTGGCCGGCGACGCGACCGTCGAGGCCGCCGGCGAGTCGCGGTCTTTCCGCGGACGCGCCGGGGTGTTCGCCGGCCTGCCCCACGCCCTCTACCTGCCACCGGGGTACGCCTGGCGCGTGCTGGCGGCCTCGGACGTCGAGATCGCCCTGGCCACCGCGCCGGCCGAGGGGCGGCTGCCGCCCCGCTTCATCGCGCCGGAGGACGTCAAGGTCGAGATCCGCGGCGGGCACAACGTCACACGTCAGATCAGCCACCTGATCGATCCCGGCGGCGCCGAGAAGCTCCTCTGCGTCGAGGTCTACACTCCCTCCGGCAACTGGAGCTCGTATCCGCCCCACAAGCACGACGTGCAGGCGCTGCCCGACGAGGTCGACCTGGAGGAGGTCTACCACTACCGCTTCCAGCCCCGCGACGGTTGGGCGCTCCAGCGCCTCTACACGGACGACCGTTCCTTGGACGAGGTCGTGAGGGCCGAGGACGGCGACACGGTTCTCGTGCGCCAGGGCTACCACCCCGTCGTCACGGCGCCCGGCTACGACTGCTACTACCTGAACTTCCTGGCCGGCGACACGCCGTCGTGGGTGGCGAGGGACGAGCCGCGGCTCGCCTGGGTGCGCGGCAACTGGGAGGGCGCCGCCGAGCGGTTGCGGTTGCCGCTTGGGGCCGCGTCGGTGGCCGATGGCACGGCGCGGGCCGACGGCGTGCCTACCGCCGGCGGGAAAGCCGTGACGCCCGAAGGGGGCGCCAAGTGAAGGACTACGACCTCATCACGATGGGGCGCTCATCCATCGACCTCTACTCCAACGACATCGGCGCGCCGTTCGAGGAGATCACGAGCTTCGCCGCCTACGTCGGCGGGAGCCCTACCAACATCGCCGTCGGCGCCAACCGCCTCGGGCTGCGCACGGGGCTCCTCACGGCCGTGGGCGAGGACAAGGTCGGAGACTTCATCCTCGCGTTCCTGAGGCGCGAGGGGGTGGACGTTAGCTTCCTGCCCCGCAAGGCCGGAGCCCGCTCCAGCGCCGTGGTCCTCGGCATCGAGCCGCCCGACCGCTTTCCCCTCGTCTTCTACCGCGACAACGCCGCCGACATGCAGTTGACCATCGACGACGTGCTCGCCGCGCCCCTGGAGCGCGCTCGGGCCCTCGAGGTCTCCGGCACGGGCCTGAGCCGCGAGCCGAGCCGCAGCGCCACGCTCTTCGCCGCGGAGCGCGCGAAGGCGAGCGGGGCGACCGTGTTCTTCGACCTCGACTTCCGTGCCGACCAGTGGCACGATCCGCGCGCGTTCGGCGTGTGCGCCCGGTCGCTCCTGCCCAACGTGCACGTGGCCATGGGCACCGAGGAGGAGATCAACGCGGCCATGCTGAGCGACACCTCGCAGGTGCGCGTGACCCACCAACAGGTCTCGGCGCCGGAGGTCGAGGGCGACGTGAACGCCAATGTGCGCGCGCTCCTCGCCGTGCCGTCGGGCCCGCAGGCCGTCATCGTGAAGCGGGGGGCCAACGGCGCGAGCGTGTTCCTGCGCGACGGCACCGTGACCGACGTGCCGGGGTTCCCCGTCGAGGTGCACAACGTCCTCGGCGCCGGCGACGCGTTCGCCAGCGGCTTCATATACGGTCGCCTCAAGGGTTGGGACTGGTACCGGAGCGCGCGCATGGGTAACGCGTGCGGCGCCATCGTCGTCACGCGCCACGGGTGCGCGAACTTCATGGCTTACGAGGACGAGGCGCTCGCGTTCGTCGAGGAACGCGGGGGGTTCTAGGCCCGGCGGGGGTCGGTCGAGCCTGTCCAGTGCGATCGGGGACGCGTGGGCGCCGAGACCGTCGCCATGCCCCTACGCTACGTAGACCGGGTTGGAGAGCGCCCGCCGCCACGGGTTCGCGACGACCTCCTCGTGCTTCAGGTACGGCGGCAGCCGGCCCGCCGCCTCGAAGCGCGCCAACTCGTCGAGGAAGCCGGGCAGGGAGGCCCGGGCCACCACCTCCACGCGGAGGTACGCGCCGCCTGGCAACCATTCCCAGGCGTCCGTGAAGTCGTCGCCCGCGATGACGACCTCCCTGAGCACGCCGTCGCTGCCGATCCAGGTGAGCAGGTCGCCGGCCGCGCCCGCCACGCGCGCGGCGGCCGTGACCGCCCGGCCCGTGGCGACTGTGCCGCCCATCCCGACGCCGCCCACGTCGAGCTCGAGGAACGGCCCTTCCGGGGCCTCGCTTACGAAAGCGCGGCCGACGCGGATCGCGTCCAGAACCGCCGGGACCGACAGCTCGGCGAGCTCGAGCCACGTCGTGGGCGAGCCGACCTGCAGGAAGGGTTGGTCGTGGTTCGGGTAGCCGGGGTGATGCCTGTCGCTTCCGCCGACCAGCGTGAGCTTCCGACCGGCGCGTAGGAGCGTGTCGTAGCGGGCGAGGGAGTCCCAGTTGCGCATCAGCCACGGCCCCTGCCACGCCTCGAGGCTGGCGGCGCCGTCGGGGACCTCGTACTCCCAGTCGCACCCTAGGCAGCCGGGCGTCACCTTCGGGTGGTTGACGGAGAAGAGGCCGCCGCGCTCGTTCACCTGGCGCACGAGGCTCGCCAGATCGCCGGGCCGTTCGATCCGGAAGTCGGTCCACCCGCCTACGCCCCACACGTTCGCGTGGCCACGGTAGGTAGTCACCTCCTCGCCAGGCACGAGGAGCAGGCCGGCCGAGTTCGACCACGTCCCGAGCTCGAGGTGGTGGCTGGAGGTGTTGTGATCGGTGATGGCGAGGAAGTCCAACGCTCGGCTCCGCGCCTCCGCCACGAGGTCGGGCAGCGAGCCGCGGGCGTCGCTGTAGTACGTGTGGCTCTGGAGGTCGCCGCGGTACCAGCTACGGCTCGCGGCGGACGAGACAGGGTGTGCGGAAGGGTAGGCGTTCGCGTGCCCCACCTGCCGACCGGCGCCGAGGCCGATCGAATAGCTGTCCTTCGTGGTCGGCCTGTCCGGCGGTGGCCCGGCGTGCTCGGCCCCCGACGACGCGGCGGTCACCTCGACCGCGACCTGGTAGTCGCAGCCGCCCTCGTCCACGAGCGCGAGCCCGAGCACGACCTGCCACCGCCCGGCCTGCAGCGGCCCCGCGATGTAGCCGGGGGTGGCTTCCGTGGCGCTCACGAACACCTCGCGCCTCGCGCTGCCGCTCCAGCCCCTGAAGCCCGTCGTCGACGGGAAGGGTCCGATCTCGGGGTCGAACAGTCCGAGGTCGAGGATGCTGCCTGCCTCGAAGGCGTAGCGCACGTCGATCCGCTCGGCGCCGGCGGGCGCGTCGAACGGTAGGTAGAGATAGACGCTCTCGGCCCGGGTCGCCGGGGCGACCCGGCCCTCGAAGTTGATCACGGCGCGGCCAGGCGCCGACCGTCTGGACCGAACACGTGCAAGTTGGCCGGTTCGAAGGCGAAGCTGGTCGCGCCGGCCGCCGCGGGCGGGTCGTCGCCGAACAGCCGGGCGGTCACGAGGTCGCCGGCGACCCTCAGGGTGACGAGCGACTCGGGGCCGAGGGGCTCGACGGCGTAGACCTCGCCTGGGATGCGCCAGCGGTCGCCCTCGCCGCCCATGCGCACGTGCTCGGGCCGGACGCCCAGCGTGAGTTGGCTCCCCGCCGCGACGCCCCGGAGCCGGTCGGCGAACGGGCCGGCGTCGAGTTCGAACGTGGTCGCCTTGAACACGCCGCCCTCGTACCTGACAGGCAGGAGGTTCATGGGCGGGCTCCCGAGGAAGTTGGCCACGAAGGTCGTGGCGGGCTCCCGGTAGACCGTGAGCGGCGGGCCGAACTGGACGATCTGGCCGCGGTCCATCACGGCGACGCGGTCGGCCATGGCCATGGCCTCCGCCTGGTCGTGGGTGACGTAGATGGAGGTGACGCCGAGCTCGCGTTGCAGGTGCTTGAGGAAGCTGCGCGCCTCGAGGCGCAACTTGGCGTCGAGGTTGGAGAGGGGCTCGTCGAAGAGGTACACCCGTGGCTTGTGCACCACGGCGCGAGCGACCGACGTGCGCTGCTGTTGGCCGCCCGAGATCTGACCGGGGCGTCGCTCGAGGAGCTGGTCGATGGAGAGGTTCTTCGCGACCTCGGCCGCTCGCCTGCGCCGCTCCGCCTGGCCGACCCCGCGCACCTTCAGCGGGTAGGCGATGTTGTCCTCGATGGTCATGTGCGGGAAGAGGGCGTAGTCCTGGAAGACCATGCCGATGTCCCGCTCCTTCGGCTTGGAGTCGGTCACGTCGTCCTGGCCTATGAGGATGCGGCCGCTCGTGGGCTGCTCGAGTCCGGCGATCATCCTCAGCGTGGTCGTCTTGCCGCACCCGGAGGGGCCGAGGAGGCACACGAACTCGCCGTCCTGGATCTCGAACGAGACGTCGTTGACGGCCGTGAAGCTGCCGAACTGCTTGGTGATCGATAGGAAAGTGACGTTGGCCAAGGTCCTCAACCCCTCACGACTTGATCCCGCCGAAGAAGCGGAAACCGTACTTCCAGTTGACGAACAGGTAGAGGGCCAGCACCGGCAGCGTGTAGAGCAGCGCGTAGGCCGTGGTGAGCGTGATGATGGGCGTGCCGCCCTCCGTGTAGAAGGAGTAGATGGCGACGGCGGCCGGCATCTTGGTCGGGCTGCGCAGCAGGATGAAGGGTACTAGGAAGCCGCCCCACACGTTCACGAACGTCCACACCCCGACGACCATCATCCCTGGCCGCACGATGGGCAGGGCGATATCGCGGAACATGCCCCACGGACTGGCGCCCGCCACGAGGGCCGACTCCTCGTACGAGCGGGGGATGGAGTCAACGAAGTCGCGCATGATGAAGATGGCCGCCGGCAGCAGGCCGCCGGTGAACACGAGGATCACGCCCATGTGCGTGTCGATCAGCCCCATGTTGAAGATGAGCAGGAAGATGGGCACCATGGCGGCGGTGCCGGTCACGATGGACGAGAAGAGGACCAGGCCGTAGCTGAGGGCGTCGCGGCCCCGGATGGGCGCGCGCGAGAGCGCGTAGGCGGCGAGGGTCGCGAGGAGCGTCACGAGGAGCATGGTCCCCACGGCCTGGATGATGCTGTTCTGGAAGAGCGCCCGCACCGCGAACGTGTTCGCGAAGACCTTGCCGAAGTTCGAGAGAGTGAACGGGTCGGGAAGCGCAACTGAGAGCTTGGCCTTGGCGCCGAACGGCGCGAAGACGAGCCACACCAGCGGCAGGGCGAAGACCGCCGCGAAGACCGCCGAGGCCACGTAGAAGGCCATGCGCCCGAGCACGTGCGAGACGACCTTCATCGCGACCCTCCCTGCCGCCGTAAGAGGCCGAGGTACACGAGCGCGAAGCCGAGGTTGATGAGCATCATCACCATGCCGAGGGCGCTGCCCGTTCCGAAGTCGAAGTACTTGAACGCCATCCGGTAGGTGAGCACGGAGACGACCTCCGTGCGGAACGCCGGCCCGCCCCCGGTGAGCAGGAACGGCCCGAACGTGTTGAACGTCCAGAGGGTGATGAGGATGAGGTCCGTGACGATATGGGTGCGGATCAGGGGCAGGATGATGTCCTTCAGCCGCTGCCACGGGCCCGCTCCGGCGACGTCTGCCGTCTCGAGGTAGCTGGGTGGGATCGAGCCTAGCGCCGACGAGAACAGGAGCATCGAGAAGGCCGAGCCTCGCCAGGCGTTGAACAGGATGATGGATAGGAGCGGCATGGCGAGGAGCCAGTCGACCTTGTGGATGCCGACCAGGCCGAAGAGCCAGTTGAGCGTTCCGCCGTCGTAGTCGAGGAACGCGTTCCAGGCGAACGCCACGACCACGTCGGGGATGATCCAGGCGACGATCGCGAGTGTCTGGACCGACTCCTTGACCCAGCCCGTGCGGCGATAGAAGAACCAGGCGAGCACCAGGCCGAGTACCGCCTGCCCGACGATGGCCGACCAGAACACGAACTGGCCGGTTATCACGAGCGAGGAGCCGAACTGCCCCGGGTTCATGAACGTCGAGAGGTCGAACAGCTTTAGATAGTTCTGCAGGCCGACGAACTGCGGGTTGGCGGCCGTGATGCCGGTCAGCGACCGGTTAGTGAAGCTGACCCCGGCGATCCAGAAGAAGGGCAGCAGTATGAACGCCCCGATGAAGAGAGCAGCGGGCCCGAGGAAGAGGAGCCCGGTACGCAGTGGGAGGATGGTGCGCCGTTCGTGCAAGGGTCGCTCCTGGCCTTGTTCGGGGCGGCGCGCGTCGAGCGCGCCGCCCCGCTGGGTCCGGTGGCTTAGCGGGCCAACAGGTCGACGGTCGCGTCGGCGCCGACGATGCCGGTGACGGCGGCCGCGTAGGCGTCCATCGCTTGCTGCGGCGTCATCTGGCCGGAAACGACGTTCTCGGTCATGAGCTGGATCTGCTCGGAGACCTTGGCGTAGAAGTCGTTGTTCGGGCGCGAGACGGTGAGGGGCAGGAGCGCCGCCGCCGTGTCGGTCAGGAAGGCGTTGTTCGGCACGGGGACGTCGTCGCGGGCCGGTATGCCGGGCTGGTACGTCATCCAGACGTCGCGCGCGGCCTTGCTGTTCATGAACGCGAGGAACTCCCAAGCGAGCTGCGGGTTGGCGGAGTTGGGGTTGAGCACCCAACCGGTGCCGCCCGAGGCGCTGACGAAGTCCTGGCCGCGGATGCCGGAGCCGGGGGTCTCGCTCGGCATCTTGGCCCAGCCCATGACCTGATCGCGGTTCTCGACGGCGAACTCGGAGCCGGCAGGCGTGACCGAGCGGTAGAAGTAGTCGCCTTCGACGAGCATGGCGGTCTTGCCGTCACGGAAGTTGGCGAACGACAGGTTGCGGCCGTCGTTGATGAGCTGCACGCGCTGCGAGCCGTAGGCGTGGTCGACGTAGATCTCGCGGTAGAAGTTCAGCGTGTCGAGGATGCCCTGGCTGCGGACGACCCACTTGCCGTCCATGAACGGCTCTTCGCCCGTGCCGAGGAGGAGCATGTAGTAGCCCTGCAGCGTGGTCGCCTCACCCATGCTCGTGCCGGCGTTGATCTGTAGCGGCGCGCTGTCGGGGAACGCGGCGAGGACCTTGGCGGCCGCGTCCGCGATGTCGGCCCATGACGTGGGCTGCCAGGCGTCGGCGTTGGCGACGCCGGCCTGCGCGAGGATGTCCTTGCGGTAGAAGATCATGCGGACGTCCGTGCCGTTGGCGACGCCGTAGATCTCGCCGCCGTAACTCAGGATGCTCTGGATGCCGGGGGCGATGTGGTTCCAGCCTTCCCAGCTATCGACGGCCGAGCCGGCCACGGCGTTCAAGGGCTTGAGGAGGTTGCCGCTGGCGAACTCTGGGATCCAGAAGCCGTCGAAGCCCATGACGTCGTTGCCCTTGCCGACCGAGAGGTCGAGGGCGTACTGCTGCTTGAGGGCGTCGTCCGTGCCGCCGAACTCGTTGAGCGTGACGCTCACGCCCGCGTGAGCCTTCTCGAACTCCGGGATGACGTACTCCTTGAGCCAGGCGACCTGGTTGGAGTTCGCGCCGCCGGCCACGCAGCGGCAGATGACGCTGAGCGACTGCGAGAACGCCGGCGACATTATGGCGCCCAGGACGAGCAGGGTGAACAGCGCGATGATGCGTTTCTTCATGCGTTTCCTCCGATGAGGTTGGGGTGTGCGAAGGGCGGTTGCCCTCCTCAGAGCCGTCGCTAGCCACGTTCGATGCTTGGCATCACCCCCTCTCCCGGAACGAACTCGAAGCTGGCCACGCTGCGTGGCCCAAGCTGCAGGGGGAGGTCCGAGGCGGCGTCAAGGTCCGCCAGGCGCGCCTCGACGACGCGCGCCTCATCGAGACGTGTCTCATCGAGACGCGTCGCGTAGACCGCGCGCACGGGGCGCCCGAAGCGCAGCCGACCGCTGGCGGGGACCGGACTGGGGTTCGCGACGCGGACGATGAGGCTCTCGCGCTCCTCGGAGCGCTTGACGGCCGAGAGGTCGAAGGGGCCGTCGACGCGCAAGAGCCCCGGCCCGGCGCCGCTGGAGGAGCCGGGAGCGGTGAGCGGCGGTGCGGCGAAGGCCTGCGCGTGCCGCAGGAGGTCGGTATCCCACCATGGTCCCGCGAAGGGGTAGATGGCCAGCTCACAGTGGTGCGCGCCAAGGCACTGCGCTTCCGGCGTCGGCAGGAGCGGCCCGGCGCCTTGGGGGCGGCTGAGCAGGTCGGAGCGCGACAGCCAGCCCACGGAGCGCACGAGCGTGACGGCCAGCTCCGTGCCGCCCTCGCCGTGGAACGCCTCGTACTCCGGCAGTCCGCGGTTGAGGACCGCCAGGCCGCGCCCGGCGCCAGACACGGCCACGAAGCGGCGCTGGTGGTTGGTCGGCGGCGGCACCTGGAACCAGTCCGCGCCTAAGGCGGGTCGCACCGGCCGCTCGAGGGTGTCGAAGTGACCGTCGGCCCACACCGTCTCGGTGATGGCGCCGGTATCCAGGCGCAGCCGGAGGCGATGGTCGGAAGCCGTGTTGTCGAAGCTGGCGCTCAGGCGTAGCAGCGGGTCGTCGGCATGGAGGGTCAGGTCGAGCGTGATGGGCAGGGACACGCTCCCGGCGCGGCGCATGCGATCGTCGCTCAGGTGCTCGGGCAGGGTGAGGTCGTACTCTAGGCGCGCGCCGGCCACGACCGGGCCGCTGGTCAGTAGGCGCGGTGGCCGGCACGGGGCGGAGAAGTAGGCGGGCGTGTCGCCCGGGACGGGCGAGAAGTCGTACTCGTCGCCCGCGTCGCCCTGGTCCTCGAAGCGCAGGTTCAGCGCGTAGCGCTCGCCCGTGGCGCGCTCAAACAGCGTTACGGCGCCGCCGCTGCTCACGGACACGGTCACGTGACCGTTCTCCAGGCGGACGCCGTCGTGGCCGGCCGTGGCGGCGACCAACGAGGCGGCCCTCGCCGCTGTGTCACTCGTGTCGGTGGAGGCATGGGGGTTGGCCGCCGCGTCGGCGGCGAGCCGCGCCGCAGGCTGCTCGAGCTCGCCGGGGCTCGACCCCGACCCGGACACTGCGCGCGCCAGGAAGAGGTTGGTGAGCCCGAGCGGTTCGAGGTCGGCCAACACGTCGATGGCCACGTGATCGACCCTCACGCTGCTCTGCCCGGGCGCGAACCCTGGCGTGACGGTGACCTGGGCGTTCAGGGCGCGGCCGCTCGCGTCCAGCACGGCGAGTCCGGCGGCTTCGCCGGCGGGCAGGTCGAGTTCGTGCCGCACCACCGCGCGCCTGGGGAAGGGGAGGGGGTCGAAGACGGTGATGGCGTCCTTCGCCGTCGCGTGGACCTCTTGGATGTTGCTCGGCCTCCGGCCGCCGAGGAGCGCGAACGCCCGGCGGCAGACGTCGTCGCCGAGCTGGCGCACGTTCTCGAAGCGCGTGAGCATCTCGCGGTGGACCGCGTCGACGGAGCAGCCGCAGATGGAGTCGTGCGGGTGGTTCAGGAGCAGGAGCCGCCACGCCTCGCGCAGCAGGGCGTCCTGGTGGCGACCGCTCGCCCACCACGCCAGCGCGGAGAGCGGTTCGGCGTACTGCTCGAGCGCGGTCTGACACGCCTGGTTCTCGCGCTTCAGGTAGAGGCGGGCCGAGAGGACGCCGGCCAGGATGTGCTGGTAGCGGCTGCCGCGGAACTCGCCCTGGAACCGCTCCAACCCGGCGGCGGTGCGGCGGGCCTCCGTCACGAACTCCTCCACATCGCCCTGCACGAACTCGATCTCGGGGAACGCCTGGGAGGCCCGCCGGAGCACCTCGGGCAGGTTCGGTTGCGGGAACAGGTGATCGGAGCCGTTGAGGAGGATGAGGGCGCTGCCGGTCGCGTGCGCTGTCAGGCCGCCGTGCACGCGCTCGAGCGAGGCCCTGAACCATTCGGGCAGGTCGGCGACCTCGTCGCCTTGCACACCGTAGAGAGCGGCACGGAGGTGGCCCATGGCGCGGTCATCGTCGTACGCGTCCGTCAGCTCCCAGTCAACGTGACCGAGCGCCGTGGCGCCCGAGTACGTGCCGATGAGGTGGGCGGTGAAGACCTCCGTCTTGCCGTCTGCCGCGACCCAGACGAACTCGCCACGGAGCCGCTCGCCCTCGTCGCCGAGGCCGCGCTCGAAGACGATGGCCGGAAGGCCGAAGCCGTCTGCGAAGAGGGGGAGCTGGGAGATGTGCCCGAACGAGTCCGGCGTGTAGCAGACGGGCAGCGGGTCGCCGAAGCGCCGGCTCACCCGGACCCCGACCAGCAGGTTGCGTATCAACGACTCAGGGCTCACGAGGAACTCGTCCGCCAGCACGTACCAGGGTCCGATGCGCAGGCGCCCGGCCTGGACGTGGCGGCGGAGGTCGCCCTCGCGCTCGGGCCGCAGGGCGAGGTAGTCCTCGAGCACCGCCGCCTGACCGTCGAGCGTGAAGCGGCGGTAGGCGGGGTCGTCGAGGAGGTCGAGGGCGGAGTCGATGACGTCCACGAGCCGCGCTTGGAAGACCTTGAACGGTTGGTACCACTCGCGGTCCCAGTGTGTGTGGGGGATCACGAAGGCGGTGAAGCGGCGCTCCGAAGGGGACATGATCGTCAGCTCGAATCTCTCTGCACGAGGTGATGAGGGACGAGGCGGCGCTCGGCCGGGTGACGGTCGATGCTGCGGATCAGGAGTTCGGCGGCCACGCGCCCGAGCTCGGCGGCGTTCAGCTCGACGCTGGTGAGGCGCGGGTCGGTGTACTCCGTGAGGTCGTCGTTGTTGATGCCGACGATGGCGACGTCGTTGGGCACGTGTAGACCGGCGTCGCGCACGGCCCGGAGCGCGCCGATGGCGGCCTCGTCGCTGTTGGCAAGCACACCACCGAAGCGCTCGCCGCTCTCCAGGAGCTGCCTGACGCGGGTCCGCGCCCCCTCCGCAGACGTGACGCCGAACTGGACCTGCCACTCGGCGGCGCGCAGCCCGGCCCGCTCGTGCGCGAGCCGGAAGCCTTTGGCGCGTTCCTGGACGAAGGCGTGCGGGGCGGGTCCGTTGAGGAACGCGAGCGGCTGTCGGCCCCGCGCCAGGAGGTGCGCGGTGACGTCGGCCGCCACCGCGTGGTTGTCGTTGTCGACGCTCGTCACGCCCGGCAGGGTGCTATGGCCGAGGAGGACGTGCGGGAACTCGTGCTGGAGGAGCTTCTGCAGGAACGACTGCTCCTCGGAGACGTTCATCAGGATGACGCCGTCGGTCCAGCGCTCCAGTACGAGCTTGCGCAAGATCTCGTCCGCCTCTGCCTCGTCGTCCAGCACCGTGAGGGCGAGCGTGTAGTCGAGGGCGGCGACCACGTCGTGGACGCCGCGCACGAAGCGCGTGAAGAACGTGGAGGAGAGCCCGGCGTCGCGCATCGGGTTCATGAGGTGAAGCGACCAGGTCCGGCCGCTCGAGAGGTTCTTGGCGGTGCGGCTCGGGTGGTAGTCGAGCTGCTCGGCCGCCGTGAGGACGCGCAGGCGCGTGTCGGGGCGCACGCGCGCGTCGCCGTTGAGGGCCAGGGAGGCCGTCGACACGGACACGCCGGCCTCGCGGGCGATGTCGCGGATCGTGCTCACGAGCCGACCTCGCGTTTCGCCCGGCGGGGCTCTTCGGGCTTCGGTTCCAAGGGCATGCGGGGTTCGTTCACGAGCCCATTCTCGTCCGCGCCGGCAAGGCGGCATGCGACGGTGGCGCGGGGCAGTAACATCAAGCCGAAGCCGTTCATCGAACCGGTTCGGTGAGGTGGGTTGCACGCGCACGACGACGTCACGTCCCTTGACCTCCACTGCTTGTCGAACTGGTTCGATATTAGGGAGCGACCGCTCGCCTGTCAAGGACGAGTGCACACTGGTAGGAAACAAGGTGGGTAGGGCTGGGCGGGTTCGCGCTACTCGACCCGCTCCCGCCGCCCGTTAGGAGGGCCGATGGAAGAAGGTCGTGGAGGAGATGTCGGGACGCCGCCTCGAGGCCGGGGGGAAGGCCGGTCCGGCGTTCCGGAGGCCGTCCGGTCGGAGATCAGGGTCGCCAACGCGCCCTGCTCGTGGGGGCTGATCGGTCAGGGCGACCCCGGCACCGGCTACGCCCGCATGCTGGACGAGCTCGTCGAGACCGGCTACGTAGGCACGGAGCTGGGAGACTACGGCTACATGCCGACCGACCCGGCGGCGCTCCGTGACGAGTTGACCGGTCGCGGGCTCACGCTGCTGGGCGCCTTCGCCGGCGTCACCCTACGGGAACGCGGTGCGGCGGCGGGAGCGCGGGAGCGGCTGGTGCGTATCGCGAGCCTCCTGGCCGAAGCGGAGCCCGGACCGCGCCGCCCCTACCTGGTGCTGGCCGACGCCGACGGGCTCGACCCCGTGCGCGCCGCCCACGCAGGACGCGTCACGCTCCAGATGAGCATGTCCGGGCCCGAGTGGAGGGTGTTCGCGGCGAACGCCGAGGAGGTCGCCCGGATCGTTCAAGGCGAGACGGGGTTGCGGACCGTGTTCCATCCGCACTGCGCCGGCTTCATCGAGACGCCCGACGAGGTCGAGCGCCTCCTCGACCTGACGGACGCCGAGCTCATGGGCCTCGTGTTCGACACGGGCCACCACGTGTACGGCAGCGCCAAGGCCGATGAGGACGGCCAGAGCGCCGTTCTGGGCTTGGAACGCTTCTGGGACCGGGTCTGGTACGTGCACTTCAAGGACTGCGACGGGACCGTGGCTGAACGGGCAAGGCGCGAGGGGTGGGACCTGCGGCAGGCCGTGCGCGCCGGCGTGTTCGCGGAGCTCGGGAAAGGCACCGTCGACTTCGCGGCGGTCCTCGACGTGTTGCGACGCAGGGGGTACTCCGACTGGATAACCGTCGAGCAGGACGTTCTCCCAGGCATGGGCACACCCAGGGAGAGCGCCGGGCGCAACCGCGCGTTCCTACTGGGGCTGGGCCTGTGAGTCCCCATAGTCTCGAGACCGTGAGGTGCTGCGCATGAGCCTAGTCGTGAACGGTAAGAGAGCAGACCGCATCATCCAGGGCACCGCCCAGCTCTCGTCCCTTACGCAGGCGCAGGCGAACGCTCTGCTCGACGACGTGGCGGCAGCCGGCGCCACGACCTTCGACCTGGCCGAGAACTACGGGGGCGGGAAGAGCGAGGCGCTCTTCGGGGGGTGGCTGGCGGGGCGCGGCGACCGCGACGACCTCTTCATCATCACGAAGGGCGCCCACCCTTACGGCGGGCGCAACCGCGTGACCAGCCCCGACATCGGGGCCGACATCGCCGGGTCACTCGAGCGCCTCGGTTGCGGCTTCGTCGACCTCTACCTCCTGCACCGCGACGACGAGAGCGTGCCGGTCGACGAGGTCGTGGACGTGTTGCAAGGCCTCAAGGCGCGAGGGCTCGTGAACGCCTACGGTCTCTCGAACTGGCGCACCCAGCGTATCGCCGCGGCCAACGAGTACGCCAAGGCCAGGGGCTACGACCCGGTGAGCGCCAGCAGCCCGCACTTCAGCTTGGCGGTGCCGACGGAGTCGCCCTGGCCGGGCTGCGTCAGCCTGTCAGGTTCGGACGGCGCCGCCGAACGCGCCTTCTACGCGGCGACCGGCATGCCGGTCTTGGCCTGGTCGAGCCTGGCCATGGGTTACTTCGTCGTCCCCGCGCCCGGCGCCACGACGGCCGCCGGCCTGAACGAGGCCGTGAGGGTGTTCGACACGCCGGCCAACGCCGCGCGCCGCGCGCGGGCAGAGGAACTCGGCGTCCGACTGGGGCTGAGCGCTCCGCAGGTCGCGCTCCTCTACGTGCTCAGCCAGCCGTTCGACACGCACGCCATCGTCGGGTGCCGGTCCGGGGACGAGTACCGCGAGCTGCGGGTCCTGGCGGAGCGACGGCTCACGGCGGCGGAGGTAGGTTGGTTGGAAGGGGCGTGACCGGCACGGTTTCGCCCCTGGAGTGGGCCGAGGCGTATAGCGCCTCCAGTGCGGCCATGCCGGCGGCTGCGTGACGAGCCGTGTAGTCAGGCGCGCTGCCGGCGAGCACCGCGTCGGCGAAGCGCTCGACCATCAGCTGGTACTCGTCCACTCCCTGGACCTCGGACCTCGTCTCGCCTTCCGCCCTGGTGACCAGGTCGATGGCGGTCGCCGCCGTGCCGGGTAGGAAGGCCTTGTCAAGGCGCAACCGGCCCTCGGTCCCTACCACCTCGACGTACTCCTGTCGCACCGTGTCCAGCGAGCAGTCGAAGCTCAGGCACGCGTTCCCGAACCCAAGCCGGCCGATGAGGTGGACGTCGACGCCGGAGCCCGACCAGACGGCGCGTGCCGAGGCCTCGTCCGGCTCGGCGGCGAGGAGGAGGCGGGCGACGTCGACGCAGTAGCAGCCGACGTCCATCAGTGAACCCCCGCCTAGTTCCGGCTGCAGGCGGATGTTGGTCGGATCGGCAACGGTGAAGCCGAAGGCGGCGCGGATCAGGCGTACGGTTCCCAGCCGCCCGCTGGCGACGAGCTCGCGGGCCAGGGCGATGCGAGGATGGAAGCGGTACATGAACGCCTCCATGAGCACCCGTCCCGAGAGCCGGGCCGCTTCCTCCATGCGTAGGCACTCGGCGACCGACAGCGCGAGCGGCTTCTCGCATAGCACGTGTTTACCGCTCTCGAGGGCTTTGATGGTCCACTCGAGGTGGAGGCTGTTCGGCAGGGGGATGTAGACGGCGTCGATGTCCTGGTCGGCCAGCAACGCCTGATACGACCCGTAGTGACGCTCCATGCCGAAGGTCTCCGCGTACCGCGCCGCCTTGTCGCCGCTCCTGCTGGCGACCGCGAGCAAGCGGCCGTTGGCGGACCGGGCGATGGCCGGCGCCACGGCCTTCGCCCCGATGTTGGCGGTGCTTAGCACCCCCCAACGGACCTGAGCCACGCGCACGCCGTTAGCCGTTCGGCCAGACATGCGCGATCACGTTGACGAGCTCGCGCTGGGCGACGGGGTCGATCTGGGCGCCGGGGTGCCTCACGTAGGCGCTCCTTATCGCACCCCGTGCCCGGTAGACCTCCTTGCGCAGGGCGAGTCCGATGCCGGGTTGGAACTCGTACCGAAGGAGCGGACAGGCCTCGTAGAAGATGCGGCGGGCCGCCGCCCTGTCGCCGCCGGTGAACTCCCGGTAGATGGCGACCAACACCTCGGGGTACGAGAAGCCGGTCATGATGCCGTTGGCGCCCCGTTCCAACTCCTCGAGGAAGTAGAGCCCTCCGAGCCCGCCCACTATCGCTATGTCTGACCCGAGGGCGCGTAGCGCCGAGACCTTCGTGACGCTCGGCGTGTCCTCGAGCTTGATCACGCTCACGTTCCGGAGTTCCGCATGCAGCCGTTCCACCAACGGCACGGTCATGCTCACGCCCGTGGCGGCCGGGTAGTCGTGAAGGATGAGCGGGTTGTCGACGGCCGCGTCCACCCGCCGGTAGTACTCGTAGATGACGGCGTCGTTCTGCACGGGCGGCGGTGCGACCAGCAGTCCGGCGGCGCCGAGCGCTACGGCGTTCCTGGCTCGCTCCACCGCGAGGTCGGTGCCGCCCGCTCCGGCCCCGGCGAACACGGGTACCCTGCCCGCCGCCGCCCGCACCGTCGTCGTTATCACCTCGTCCTGCTCTTGCTGTGAGAGCTTGGGCGCCTCGCCCAGGACGCCCAACACCACTACGCCGTCGACCCCGCGACCTATCAGGAACTCGGTCAGGCTCTCCAGGCTGGGCAGGTCGAGTGCGCCGTCCTCCGTGAACGGCGTAGGCATGATGGTGTGGACGCCACCGAACGTCGTCATGCTCGCTCCTTCGCGCGTACCAGCTCTTCGCCGACGCGGTAGACGGGAACGGAACCGAACGCCAGCAGGTCGTCGTGGAACCGCCGCGGTTCGCCCCCGAGTTCCCGCCGGAACTGCCTGATGGCCCGCGTGCCGAGCCAGTACATGGACCTAGTGCTCGGCCACATGGAGTTCCTGGTGGTCTCCGTCCAGGCGCGCCCAGGAGGGATCCCGACCTCGTCCTCGTAGAAGGCGCGCATCTGCGCGAGACTCCAGCTCCCCGTGTGAAGCCTGATGTCGGCGAGGCACATGGCGGTGTTCCTGAGCTCGGCGTGCGCCAGCAGCAGCTCCTCCGCCGGCGAGTAGAAGCCGGCTGCCTCGAGCAGCAGTTCCTGCGAGTAACAGGCCCAACCCTCTATCAAGGTGCCTCCCGACAGCAAGGCGATGCCGGAAGCGCAATCGGTGCCCGCCAACTTCCCGAGCAAGACCGCGGACTGCCTGGCGCGCGCGTTCTGCGTGTGGTGGCCGATCGAGCCGTGGTGGACGGCGTGAGTGCTCTTGATGGTCGCGTAGCTCTGGCTCCTCAGGTACGCGTCGGTATCCTCCCCGGGAGGGAACACCCAGTACGGGCTGGCCGTTCCGGGGCTCAACGCGGCCGGCGACCGGTAGAAGAGGAAGTAGAGATCGCCGGCCACTCCCCGCGCCCACTCGGGCAGGTGCGCGAACCGCAACCCGTACTCGAGCGCTGGCGTCACGAGACCGGCGCGCTCGGCCTGCTCCATGGCCTCGTGGTGCAGTTCGGAGTAGGTCGCTGTCACGTCGGCCAGGGTCGGGTGGTGCTCCTCGAGCCTCGCCAGTTGCGCTTGCCACTGCTCGGTGGCGCTCGCGGCCCGCGCTTTCGCTTCCAGCGCGCTTCTGGCGCGCTCGAAGCCTTCCAAGGCCAGTTCCTCGGCTTCCTTGACCGACATAGGCAGTTGGTGCACCTCGGCGAACAGGAAGTCAAGGTAACCGTCCGGCGCGGCCGGGTGCGCTTCCTCGGTCGGTCTCAGAGAGGCGACGAAGCCTCTCAGCGCAGCGCGCGCCGCCGTCAGCGCGTCGGCAGGCACCGACCCCGCCAGTGCATGGAGGGGGAGGCCGTGCTCCAGCAGGCGTTCGAGGGCCAGCGCCTCGAGCCGCGCCCTGGCTACCCAGTCGACGGGGGAGGCCGCGTCCGCCAGGCGCTTTCCACCCGCGGCGAGGAACGCGGGCAGCGCTTCGACGCGCTGCCTGAGGGCGTCACTCTCATGCTCGGAAGGTGCCCGCAGGAGCAGAGACACGAGGCCGAACGTAGCCTCGCCCGTGTACCACGCCGGGTTCAGGAGCCGCGGACGCGTCTCGTTCTCGCGGATGGCGTGGTTGACGGCTGCGTGCAGGGACGCGTGCGCGATGCGGTCCTCGGCGGTGTTTCCTTGCGGCAGGCGCTGTAGTTCCTGTGCCAACGAGGTCAGCCGGGACGACTCCAGTTCCAAGGCTTCCGCCGTGGCGGGAGGAAGCTCATGATCACGGCTCTCGAAGCCCATGAACGTGGCGTCCACCGGGTGCATGGCCAGATGGAGGTCGAGGAACCGTTGTGTGAGGTCTTTCAGGGACACGGCTACTCCGCTGGTCGGTAGAGCGGCAGGTCGACCCACCGCCGCTCCGTGCTGGCCAAGACGATGGCGTTGACGAGCTCCTGGCTCTTCGCGCCGTCGAGGAACGTGCATTCCTGGCTCGTGCCGTCCAGGATCTCGTCGACGAAGTGACGCACCAGGTTCCGGTAGTAGAGCTCCGGCCAAGGCGTGTTGAGGGTAGTGCCGGGGGGCAAGGCACTGGCAGGCATGTCGACCTTTCGGAACTCGACCGCGTCGGCCGTCGCGAAGTGGAGCGTCTCGGCGACGCCGAACTCGCTTATCAGGCGTGCCACGGCGGCGCCCTTGGAGCCGTACACGCGCAGCTCGACCCCGGGGTAGTTGCCTACCGCTATGTAGGAGGTCTGCAGCACGCCGTGGGCCCCGCTCTCGAACTCCACGGTGGCGACCGTGCCGTCCTCGATGCCGATCCGCCGCCTCCCCTCGTAGCCGCGCACGACGCGCTCCGGGATGAAGTTGCGCATCGTCGCGGCCACGCTGCTGAACTCGCCGGCGCACCAGCGCATCAGGTCGAGGAGGTGGGAGCCGTACCCGACGATGCTTGACGGCAGCAGGGTGTTCCAATCGGCGCCCGGCTCCACCTGACGGATCGGGAAGTCCGGGTCGAGGAACTGGCTGTTCTGCTCGAAGCCGTGTACGTGGAAGATCTCGCCGAGGGTACCGTCGTCTATCCAGCTTTTCAGCTGCCTGACGGCCGGCGAGTAGCGGAACGTGAAGCCTAGCTTGGTGCGTACGCCGGCTTCGGATGCCGCGGCCGCGGCCGCGAAGGCGTCACGGGCATCGCGTGCGAGGGGCTTCTCCGACAGCACGTGCTTGCCCGCCGCTATCGCGGCGAGGCTGAGCGGCAGGTGGGTGTCAGTGGGCGTGCAGACGTCGACCAGTTCCACTTCGGGGTCGGCGATCAGCTCGGCTGGGTCGGAGTAGACGCGTTGGACGCCGAACTGCTCCGCCAACGCCTTGGCGCGCTCGGGCACAACGTCGCAGATCGCGACCAACTGGGCCCGGTCGTAGGCGGCGTAGCCGGGCAGGTGCGCTTTCTCTGCCCAGGCGTGGGCGCCGAGGACGCCGACTCCGAGTCTCTTCTCGTTCATGGCAGCTCCTTGCCGATGCTGCGGACGTAGCCTTCCAGCTCGTCGTAGTTATGGAAGCCGAGCTCACGGTCGCCCGCCTCGATCTCCAGGATCATGTTGCCGAGCTTCTCCACCAGGCGCGTATCGGCCCCGGCGCCCTTCCCGTACTCGACCAGGGCTCCGCTCATGGAGCCCACCTCGGAGGCGCGCTTCCGGTAGACGATGTCCCACCAGATCCCCGATCCTTGTTTCTTGAACACGTGCTCGGACGGCTTCTGGTCCTTCTTCAGGAGCCAGATGGCGTGGTTGATGTTGTCGATCAGGCGACGGGTGTCGGAGGCTGTGGCGGGCTTGTAGTTCGCCGGGTCGAAGAAGTCGAAGGCCTCGACCGTTATGCCGCAGGCCTCAGCGATCTCGAGAGCCTCCCTGACCACCGCTCCGGCCACGCGGGCGTACCGCTCGACGCCGAGCGTCTCGTGGATGCGGGCGTCCGCCAGCGCGCTGAAGACGACCTGCTGCGAGTAGACTTCCTTCGCCCAGATCTGTCCCCAGATGTTGTCGGAAAGCTGGACCTCGGTCAGCGAGGACAGCGCCTCTGCCAGTTCCGCTAGTCGCGGCGTCCGTCGCCTTGTCATCTCGCCGAGCTGGATGGGGCCCTCGTGGACGAACTCGATATGGCCCGGGTCGACCAGGGCGCCGCCGTAGTTCGGGATCGACCCCATCACCCGCTCTTCGCCGCCGATCCCCGCCTTGGCAAGGAGGTCGGTGATCATCGGCTCGTTGAAACCGTTCTGGTAGGAGACGATGAACGTCTCGCCGCCCATCAGCGGCATGAGCATCCTCACGGCGTCCTCGGTGTGCTGGGATTTGGTGGCTATCAGCACGGCCTCGAGAGGACCGCGGGTGGCCACGTGCTCGGGAAGCTCGTCAGGGGTGATGGCCGTGACCGGGATGGCGAACTCGCCGCGGATGCCGTCGAACCTGAGTCCGTTGGCGTTCATGGCCTCGACGTGCTCCCGCCACCTGTCGACGAGGGTGACGTCGTAGCCGGCCCGCGTCATGTGCGCGCCGGCCAGCCCGCCTATCGCGCCGGAACCAACGATCAGTATCTTCACCGGTACTCCTTCCGTCTCGCCGCCGCGTCTGGGCGGAGAGAACGCGCTTGAGGGCTCATAGACGTGGATCGAACGCGTCGCGCAGGCCGTCGCCAAGGAAGTTGACGGCTAGGACGGTCACTAGGATGAACAGGCCGGGGAAGGTGGCTATCCACGGTGCGATGTCGAGCCAATCCCGCGACGAGTTGAGGAGGTTGCCCCAGGTCGGCGTCGGGGGCTGCACGCCGAAGCCGAAGAAGGAGAGCGCCGACTCGAGGAGGATCGCGCCTCCGACCGACAGGGTCGTGCTCACCAGGATCGGTCCGAGTGCGTTGGGGAGCATGTGGAGGAACATGATGCGTATCCCTGAGCTTCCGAGCGCTCTGGACGCCTCGACGAAGTCGCGCCCGCGCAGGGAGAGGAACTGGCTCCTGACCAGGCGCGCGGTCCCCATCCACCCCAACACCCCGATGATCAGCACCAGGAGGTAGAGGTTGGGTCTCAGGAAGCCCGACAGGACGATGACGAGGGGAAGCAACGGTATGGACAGGACCACGTCGGTAGCTCGCATGAGCAGGTTGTCGGTCAGCCCGCCGTAGAAGCCCGCGAGCGCTCCCACGATCGTTCCTACCAGCGTGGCGATCAGGGCGCTCAAGAGGCCGACCAGGAGCGAGACGCGGGCGCCGTAGAGCACGCGCGTCGCGTTGTCTCGCCCGAGATGGTCCGTCCCCATGGGGTGGGCGAGGCTGGGTGGGGTGGGCATCCCCAGCAAGGCGACGTCCTGGCCGTCGAAAGTGTACGGCGTCAGGTACGGTGCGAGGAGCGCGGCCAGCGAGAGGAGGACGAGCAACGCGAGGCTGGCGACCGCCAGCTTGTGCCTCCGGAACCGCTTGAGGGCCTCTCCGAGGAGGGTACGCGGGTCTTGGACCGGGCGTTCAGTCATAGCGGATCCGGGCGTCCACCATGGAGTACACGATGTCGGTGATCAGGTTGATGGCGACCAACGCGAACGAGCCGATCATCAGGAGGGCCATCAGTACCGGGTAGTCGCGGCCGTTCATGGACTCTATGAAGAGGCGCCCCATGCCGGGCCAGGCGAATATCGTCTCCGTGATGACCGCGCCGGAGATCATGCCGGCGAAGTCGAGGGCGACGATCGTTATCACCGGCACGAGCGCGTTGCGTAGAGCGTGGCGGTATATGACCTCGCGCTCACCGAGACCCTTGGCGCGGGCGGTCCGGATGTAGTCGAGGCCGAACACGTCCAGCATGGAGGCGCGGGTGAAGCGACCCCAACTCGCCATGTACGCGACCGAGAGGATGGAAGCCGGCAGCGCGAGGTGCTTGAGCCTGTCGGCGAGGCCGCCGTCTCCGATCGTGTACATCCCGGCGGAGGGCAGCAACTGCCAGTGAACGGCGAACAACGATTGCAGCATGAGGGCGAGCCAGAAGATCGGCATGGAGAAACCGATGAAAGATAGGAACGTGAAGGTGTAGTCGAGAACGCTGTACTGCCGTACGGCGCTGAGTATGCCGAGGGGGAGCGCGGCCGCGAGGGCCAGAAGGAACGCCGTGCCGCCGAGCAGGAACGTGGCCGGCATGCGTTCGCGGATGTCCTTCGCCACGGGCCGGCCCGTACGGATGCTGTAACCCCACTGACCGCGGGCGGCCGCCCCCAGCCACTTGACGTACTGGACGGGCAGCGGCTGGTCGAGGCCCAGCTCGCGCTTGATGTTCTCAAGCGCCTCATGGCTGACGCCGGGGATGTCGGCGTATACGTCGAGTGGGCCGCCCGGCGCCAGATGCAGTACTCCGAAGAGGATGACGGAGATGCCGAGGAGCAGCGGGACGGCAGCAAGGACCCGTTTGACGATGAAGGTTGTGAGGTTCACGGTCGTCCTTGCCTGAGAGCGGCTGGGAGGGGCGCATACGCCCCTCCCAGCGGGGTGGCCGTTCCTACTTGGCTAGCCACCAGGGCGCGACTTGCCGGAAGTTCGTCTGGTTGGTCGGGTTGGATACGAACCCCTGCAGCTTGTTGGTCGTCACGACGATGGACGGGGTCTCGAAGAGGGGGATGGAGGGCAGGTCGGAGAGCACGATCTGCTGGGCCTCGTGCATGCGGGCTTCGACCTCTTCTGGGTCGAGCGAACCTGCCGCGGCGTAGAGGGCGGCGTCGGCGGCCGGGTTGCTGTACGCGCCGCCGTTGTTGAAGCCGTTGGTGGCGTAGAAGGAGACGTAGGAGTCGATCGGGTCGGCAGGCGTGATCCAGCCGGAGTACCAGACGTCGAACCCGCCGTTGCGCCGGGCTTCCGAGAGGGCGGCGCCGGCCTTGTTGTCTGGCTTCAGCTCGATGCCGATGGCCTTCAGCTGGGCTATCAGGACCTGTTGCGCCGTCTCGTACTCGGCGCGGCCTGCCTGCGTCATGAAGTCGAACGAGAGTCGCTTGCCGTCTTTCTCCATGACGCCGTCGCGGCCGGGCGCGTAGCCCGCGTCGAGGAGCAGCTGGCGCGCGAGTTCGGGGTCGTAGCCGTAGGTGGGCACGTCGTCGCTGGCGTACGCGAAGGTGGAGACCACGAACGTGTCGATGGGGAGCATGTAGTCGCCGAGCGCGCGGTTCAGCGTGGTGCGATCGATGGCGTGCGCGAACGCCTGCCGGACGGCGAGGTCGGCGAGTAGCTCGTTCCTGAGGTTGAACGTGACGTGACGGAAGGCCAGGGTCTTGGCGCTGATGATCTCCAGGTTGGGCGTGTTCCTGAGCGTCGCCAACGAGGTGTAGGGGACGTTGTAGGCGAAACCGACCTCGCCGGAGCGGAGCTGCGTCGTCTGAGTGTTCGAGTCGGGGATGATCTTGAAGACGATGCGGTCTAGGTACGGCAGTTGAACGCCGTTGGCGTCGGTCTCGAAGTAGTAGGGGTTGCGCTCGACGATGACGTGCTGGCCGCGGCTGAACTCGGTCACCATGAACGGGCCGGCGCCGAACGGCGCGTCCCAGTACGGGTCCTTGTTGAGGTCCTTGCCCTCGAGGGCGTGCTTGGGGAGGACGCCGTAGGTGAAGAGCGAGGCCTTGAACCCCGAGTACACGCCGTCGTAGTAGATGACGGCCGTCAGGTCGTCCGGGGTCTCGATCCGCTCGATCTCGGCGGTGCCGTCCTTCTCGGGCCCCAGGTAGTTCGGGTCCTTGATGGCTTCCCACGTGAACACCACGTCGGCCGAGGTGACCGGCTCGCCGTCGGCCCACTTGACGCCGGGGCGGAGGTGATAGGTCACCGTCATCTTGCTGCCGTCCTCGCTCAGGACGATGCCGCCGTTCTCGAGCGTCGGCACTTCCTGCGCCAACACGGGAACGTACTGGGCGTCATGATCCGGCGCCACCAGGCCGGCCAGGAAGGTGGCCTGGACGTCCGTGAGGAAGCCGCTGGCGTACGGATCCAACGTGTCGAGGTCGTAGTTCAGCGCGACGGTGAGCGTCCCGCCGCGTTCTTGAGCCGCTGCCATTCCGGCAAGCGGAATTACCAAGCATAGCGACCAGATGGTCCTGGAAACGAAGCGCCTTAGTCCCTGCATCGATCGGCCTCCTCGAAATTCTAGTCACCCATGCTACTTAGGCGATTTTGGCAGCACGGTGTGATGTCGAGAGCTTACAGAGCCGGGCTGGCATTGTCAACGCCGCATGGCATATGGTATTCCGCAGGGTAGAATACAAGAAGCCGAGCGAAGGAGACGAGTATGGACGAGCCAGGAACGAAGGTGACTGCGAGCGACCGTGAGATCGGGCAGGAGCTTGCGTCCGTGGTGATGGGGATAGATCGCCTCGAGCGTGGACGCGCGTCCGGGGAGGGCGCGCTCGACACGGAAGGGCTGGTGCCGCTCTACCTGGGCGATGGGTTGGTGCAGGTGGAGCGCATCGCGGACTGGGACGAGGCGCATGACCGCATCGCTGCGCTCGAGGCCGCGGCCGAGCGTTACGAGGCAGGGCCGAGGCGCGTGCTCCTCCTCGGCCTCGTCGACTCCCTCAGGGCCGCGGTCCAGCTGTTCGGCGGCCAGACGCTCTCCTTCGCCGAGAAGCTCGAGCGGCTCGTCGGCGTGCCCGCGGGGCCCGTCGCGCCCGAGCGGTTGGACGAACTCGTCGGCGAGCTCGACGCGCTGCTCGTGTCATCCGGCTACCGTCACGGGAGCTTGGCGGAGCGCTCGAAGCGTTGGGAGTCGGAACGTTTCGTCGACGGCGGGAAGGTGCCGGCGCTGTTCGAGGCGCTGATGGCGGAGGCCCAGCAGCTGACCGACGCGCGCGTGTTCCCCACCGGCGACTATCACATGGCGCTGAACCCAGTCACCGACATGCCGTACACGGCGCGGTGCCGGTTCGGCGATGGATTGATGGACCTCAACGTCGATCTGAGCTTCACGCGTTCGGCCCTGAAGCACCTGGTGGCGCACGAGGTCTTCCCGGGCCATTCGACGCACATGCTGTTCACCCACGCCCGAGTGGCGGCGGGGGCGAGTCCGGCCGACGCTCTGCTGTGCGCGGCGAACCTCTCGACCGGCGCGGTCCAGGAAGGCATCGGCGACCAGGGCATCTACGTCATCGACTGGGTCGACTCCCTCGACGACGCCATCTACATGCGGCTGAGGTCCGTCCGTTCGGCGGCGGCGACCAGCGCCGCCTGGTACCTGATGGGCGAGGGGTGGGAGCAGGCGCGCGTGCGCGAGTACTTGCAGGAGACGGCTTTCCCCCAACCCGCTTGGGTGGAGGGTCGGCTGCGCATGGCCGCCCACCCTTACCGCGGCCCGTTCATAGCCTCGTACTGGTTCGGCGACGAGGCCGTCCGGGAAGTCCGCGAGAGGGTTCCGGCCGAGCGCTTCGGCGCCTTCGTCGAATACCTCTATGGTAGCCTCAACACCGTTCAGAGCATGAAGCTGTTCGTTTGAGCCATGGAAGATGCGCGGGTGGCAGTTTCCGATCGATCCCACGACCGTTCCGGCTCCGTGCGCGCCGTGGAGCGAGCGCTTCGCTTGATCGAGATACTGGCGCGCTCTCGTGCGCCCTTCTCCATCACCGACCTGACGATAGAGGCCGGGCTGCCCGCTAGCACGGTGCATAGGCTCGTGCAGAGCCTGATGTCGCTCGGGTACGTCACGCAGCATCAGGCGTCGAAGCGCTACGGGGTGGGACGTGGCATAGCCGACCTGAACAGGGCGATGCTCCTGAAGCACGAGTTCAGCCAGCACGCTCAGCCGTACCTCGAGCGCCTGGTGGACGAGACCAAGGAGTCCGCTAGTCTGGCCGCCCTGTACGGGACGTCCATCATCTACCTGAACCACGTCGAGTCGCCCCTCATCATGCGGGTGTCGACGCCAGTCGGTACCTTGGCGCCGCTGCATTGCACGGCGTCCGGCAAGGTCTTCCTGGCCGACTTCGGCCCCGAGCTGTTCGAGGAGGTCGTCCGCTTCTCGGGCCTCGAGGCCTACACGGGTAGCACCATCAGCACTCGCGACGAGCTCGTCGAGCATCTGAGGGGTGTCGAACGCCAAGGTTACGCGCTCGACGACGAGGAGTACGAGCAGGGTGCACGCTGCATCGCCGTCGGGCTGCGCGGCAGTTCCGGGGCGGTGAGCGCAGCCATCAGCATCTCCGGACCGTCTATCCGGATGACGGACGACCGCGTGCCGGAACTAGCCGTGCTCGTGCGCTCGGTCGCCGACGAGTTCGCGCAAGAGATGCGCGAGCCGTGACCTTGAGGGTGGCGGCTCAGGTACCGCCCCGACCGTCCAGGAGAACGAGATGACCGAGGTACTGATCTGTTCCTACGTCGAGCCCGAGCTGGTCGAGCGCGTGTGCGGCGTCGACCCTGGGGTCCGTGTGCACTACCGACCCGAGCTGCTGCCGCGGCCGCGTTACATCGCGGACCACGTCGGCACGGCGCTCGTCCGCACGCCGGCCGAGCAGGCGGACTGGGACTCGCTCCTCGCGCGCGCCGAGGTCCTCTTCGACTTCGACTACACCGATATCGCCGGCTGGGCGTGCAAGGCGCCGGGCGTGCGCTGGTTGCAGGCTTCCAGCGCCGGGATAGGGCAACTGGTCAAGCGCCATCGCCTGGACGAGACGGGCATCGTCTTCACCACCGCCAGCGGCGTGCATGCCAAGCCGCTGGCCGAGTTCGTCATGATGATCGTGCTGGAGCATGTGAAGCGCGCCGGGTTGGCGCGCGACCAGCAGGCTCGGCGGTCGTGGCAGCGCTTCACCACGGGCGAGCTGTCCGGCAAGACGCTCGGCATCGTCGGCCTGGGCCGGATCGGCAAGGAAGTGGCCCGGTTGGCGAAGGCCTTCGGCATGCGCGTGATCGCCAGCAAACGCGCGGTAGGAGGCCAGGACGCCGCCGACCTCGGGGTCGACGCCCTCTACGGCGCGGACGGCTTGCGCGACCTGCTCGCCGAGGCGGATTACGTGTGTCTCGTGACGCCCCATACTCCGGAGACGGAGGGCCTGATGAACGAGGCGGCTTTCGCGGCCATGAAACCCGGCGCCGTCCTCGTGAACATCGCGCGCGGTGCCGTGGTGCACGAGCCGGCCCTGCTGGCCGCCCTCGACTCCGGGCGCTTGGCGCATGCGGCGTTAGACGTTGCGGCGGTGGAGCCGCTGCCCGAGACGAGCCCGCTCTGGACCCACCCGAACGTCACCATCTACCCGCACTCCGCGAGCACAGGAGAGCACGAGAACGAGCGACTCGTCGAGCTCTTCTGCGAGAACCTGCGGAGGTACCTGGCCGGAGAGCCGCTGCTGAACCGGCTCGACACGAAGAGGATGTACTGAGGCATGGACCGGCTCGAGATCCCCACCCACGAGCACGAGGCACGCGTCGCGGCGTTGCGGCGCACCCTCGAGGCCGCCGGCTTCTCTGCGATGTGCGTCTTCGGACCCGTCCGCATCAGTTACCTCACCGGCTTCCACTTCGCCGCTACCGAGCGCCCCGTCGTCCTCGTGGTGCCTGTGGACGCCGATCCGCACATCCTTGTCCCGCAGCTCGAGGTCGACCACGTTCGGCAGCAGGCGAGGCAGCTCGAGCACGTGCGCACGTACCCCGAGTACCCGGGCGGGGGCTCGGGCAAGCACCCGATGTCGCACCTGATGGACCTGCTCGCGGACGCTGGGCTGGCAAACGCCTCCCTCACCGCCGACCTGGACGGCTACGAGCATAGGTGGGGTTATCGCGGCCCTAGGCTGAGCCAAGCGCTTGGCAGGGAAGTGGCGACGCACCTGGAGTTCGTGGATGACCTCCGCATCGTCAAGAGCCCCGCCGAGGTCGCGCTGGTGCGCGAAGCGTGCGTATGGGGCGACCGCGCGCACCGCGTCATGCAGGACCTGATGGTCGAGGGCGCCAGCGAGCTCCGTGTCTCGCAAGAGGCGAGCCTCACGACCACGGGCGAGATGCTGCGCGAGCTCGGAGACCGCTACGTCCCGAAGTCGCGTGAGGGCATGCCTGCGAACGCGATGTTCATCCGCGGGAGCAACACCGCCAACCCGCACGGGCTGCACGGGAACGAGGGCTTGCGTGGCGGGGACGTGATCATAACGGGCGCCTTCGGGGTCGTCGGCGGGTACGAGTCGGAACTCGAGAGGACTATGTTCTTCGGGCGGCCGGCCGAGGCTTGCGTAACGTATTTCGAGGCCATGTTGGCGGCCCAGGACGTCGCGCTCGCCGCGCTACGCCCCGGCCGCACTTGCGCGGACGTCGAGCGGGAGGTGTCCGGCTTCATCCGAGACGAGCTGGGCATGGGTCGGTACTTGCGTCACCATACGGGCCACAGTTTCGGCATGGAGGGGCATGAGCACCCGTTCCTCGACCTCGACGACCACACGCCGATACGAGCCGGGATGATCCTCTCCGTCGAGCCGGGCATCTACGTTCCCGGGCTGGCCGGGTTCCGGCATTCCGATACGGTCCTTATCACCGAGGAAGGGTGCGAGAGGTTGTCGCTGTACCCGCGGGGGTTGAGCGAGATGGTAGTCGACGGTTGAGATGGGCGCTGCCGGCGGGTCGGTAGGACGCGATACGCGTCCTACGCGCCGCTACGGCTCGCGGTGCCCCCGCACCCGCGCGACGACGTACCCGGGTGGCTTCTCATCGGCTTGCGCCAACAACGTGAGCAGTTCGGCGCCCAACCGATCCCGCAACCCGGAACGCTCGCTATCCCAGTAGAGGTTCCGTAGCTCGTATGGGTCGGTTTCCCGGTCGAACAGCAGGCAGAACGCGTCGTCGCGACCGATGACGAGCGTGTACCGCGGCGAGCGCAGCGCCCGGTACGGATGGTCCCCGAACCTGTAGCGGGTGTCGTTCCACTGTACGAGGACCGCCCCACGTAGGGGACGGCCGCCGCGAACGGCGGCCGGGCGCCGTATGGCCCCGGAATGGTCGAGACCTTTGACGCTCCCCATGCCGCTCAGACCGCAGAGGCCGAGGCAGGTCGGCGCGACGTCCAGTCCGCAGATGGAGTCGCGGTACTCCGAACCGGGCGGTAGATGCCCGGGGTAGCGGAACATGAGCGGGACGTGCAGCGACTCCTCGTACGGCACCTGCTTGTTGCGTAGACCGTGGCTTCCACCCATCTCGCCGTGGTCGGAGAGGAAGACGACGACGGTGTCGTCGGCCAGGCCTGTCGCGTCAAGGTGCTCGAGCAGGCGTCCGATGTTGTCGTCGAGGTTGGCGATGAGTCGGTAGTAGCCGGACAGCTGTTGGCGCGCCCTGGCTTCGGCCTCCGGCGGCACGTTCGGGCGCAGCGTCAGGTCGCTCGGGTCGTACAGCGCGTCGTACGTCTCGGGGGCGGGGTAGCCCGCCGAGCCCCCTGGACCGCCCGCGCCCGGGTGCGGGCTCTCGTAGCTGATCACATGGAACCAGGGCGTGTCCTGACGCGAGGCTGCCATGCCGGCCAGGTACTCGATACTCAAGTCGGTGAGCGCGTCGGTCTGGTAGCCGGGCAGGCGGACCGGTTCGACTTTCTCGCCCGTGCAGATGTACGTCTCGTAGTAGTTGTTGGAGATGTTGAAGCCGAACCAGTCATGGAAGCCGCCGCGCAGGCGGGGGTGGACCCAGAAGTCCTGCCCCGCCCAGCCTCCAGGGCTCACCATGGCGGCGCCGGACTCCGGCGCCAAGTGCCACTTACCAACGTACGAGGTCCGGTAGCCGGCTTCCGCGAACGCGTGGGCCACCGTGCGCGCCGAGGGGTCCAGGAAGTCCCCGTGGCGCTCGACTCCGTTGAGGTTCGCCGGTAGCGCGGTCATCAACGCTGCCCTGAACGGCATGCAGACCGGGTACTGGCTCACGGCCTGGGTGCAGCGCACGCTTTGCGCCGCCAGCCGGTCCAGAGACCAGGTCTTCACGTTAGGGTCACCGCTGGAGCCAAGCGCCTGGTAGCGCAGCTGGTCGGCGATGATCCAGAGGACGTTGGGCGGCTTCAGATCGCCATCTCCTCCAGCTTGTCGAAGTCCAGCTCGACCCCGAGGCCTGGGGCGTCGCCGATCCTGGCCGTCCCACCGTCCACCTCGAGGCCACCCTTGATAGGGGTGTCGCTGAACCAGAGGTGGCCTTCGGCATCGATGGGGTAAGGGTCGCGAAGCGCTGCTGCCAGGTGGCAGTGCGCGGTATCGCCCAGCTTCGTGAACGGCATGGTGTCCAGGCTGATGCCGACGCCCTCGGCCTCGCAGATCGCCGCGATGCGCTTGGCGTTGAGGTAGCCCCCGACGCGGTTCATCTTAAGGACGATGCGGTCGCAGGCGTCATGCTTGACGGCTTGCAGCATCGCTTCCGGCGACGTGATGGTCTCGTCGAGGATCAGGGGCACGGGCAAGGCGTTCCTCACGTAGCCGTGCCCGGCGAAGTCGAGATGATGCAGCGGCTGCTCGATCGACAGGTTCGGGTAGAACCGGTCATGAGTCAGCCACTCTACGGCGCGCACCGCGAACTTGGCCGTCTGCCACGACTGGTTCGAGTCGGCGTCGACGTAGATGTCAGGCGGTACCGCCTCGAGGACGGCCTGCAACATGCCGAGCTCGTGGCGCACGTTGTCCATGCTGTAGCCCCCCATGATGAAGCTGTCGCCCACTTTGATCTTCAGGCCCTTGAAGCCCTTGGCGACGAACTCCAAGGCGGACGCGACCTTCTCCTCGGCCGTCTCGTCGTACAGGTTCGTGAGCATCTCGAACTCCGTCCTGTAGGCGCCTCCGAGCAGCTGGTAGACGGGCACCCCGTAGGCCCGCCCCGCCAGGTCGTGCAGAGCCATGTCGATCGCGGCGCGCGCGGGCTGGGTGCCGGGCGGCTTCTCGCCGCTTACCGGATGGATGCGGCGGTTGACGTCGTGGAAGTTGAGCGGGTCCGCTCCGACGAGCACCTGGGCGGAGTCCTTCAGCCACTCCAACATCGTCCCGGAAGTCTGGTTGAAGTACGACCTGATGGTCGCCGCCTCGCCGAGGCCGTACAGGTCCGTGTCGGTGTTGATGCGGATCAGGATCGTATCGACCCGCGCGATGGCGGACAGCTCGTCCTCGGCGCGGTAACCCGTCTTGACGGGCCTCATGCGGATGGGGAACAGGTCGATGCCCGTGATCTTCACGGACTACCTCCAATCGGCTGGCAGGATGCCGGCGGCGTGGAAAGGGAAGTGGGCGAGCAGCCGCACCGTTGCCTCGACGTCGTCGAGGTGGCACAGCTGCACCGTCGAGTGCATGTAACGGGTAGGAGCGCCGATGGTGGTCGCCCAAGCGCCGAGGTTCCTGCGCTGGATCTCGGAGGCGTCGGTGGCCCCGCCGAGGTTGCGTTGGCAAGCTATCCCGTGCTCCTCGCACGTGGCCAGAAGCCCCGCGATCAGCCCGGGGTTCCCTATGGTGCGGTTGTCGATCAGGTAGATGCCCGTGCCTTGACCCAGACTGCATTGGCGTTCGTCAGGGGTCGCGTACGGCGTGTCCGACGGCAGGCTGCCGTCGATGGCGAGGGCGATGTCCGGTTGGATGGCGTGGGCGGCGGTGGGCGCGCCGCGCACCCCGACCTCCTCCTGGACGGTGCTGACAGCGTAGACGTCCACCGGGGGCGCCGCGATCCGCTTGAAGGCCTCGACGAGGCAGTACACCCCGATCCGGTCGTCGAAGTTGCGACCGACGACCACGTCGTCGCTGAGGAGGTCGAACTCGGCGGCGAGGGTGATGACGTCGCCGCGGTTGACCAGGGCGTGCACGTCCTTGGCCGCACGCCCGAGATCGATGTAGAGCTCCTTCATTGGGAAGACGCGCTCGCGGTCTTGCGCGGTCCCGAGCCAGCCGGCTTGGGGCGCTATCACGCCTTTCAGCTCGTGCTTGCCGTTCTTGGTCCCGTGCACCACGACGCGTTCGCTGACCAGGGTTCGCGGATCCAGCCCTCCGATAGCCTGGAAGCGGATGAAACCGTCGGCGTCCACGTGCCTGACCATCATGCCGATCTCGTCGACGTGTGCGGCGTACATGAGGCGGCGCGGCGGCGCGGCGCCGTTCGTTACGGCGCGCTTCAGCGCTATCACGTTGCCCATGCGGTCGCGCCAGACCTCGTCGGCGTGAGTCGCGAGTTCCTCGTAGGCGATCGCCTGAGCTGCCTCCTCGAAGCCCGAGACGCCGGGGGCGTTCGCGAGGCGACGCAGGAGACTTAAGTTCGTAGTTCGCGCCGGATTCGAGGCCATGCGTTACTCGCCTTCTGTCGACCCGTCGACGGGGTCGGCGGGGTGGGTCAGCGTGAGTGTGGGTCCAGGGCGTCGCGTAGCCCATCGCCGAGGAAGTTGAACGCGAGCATCACGAGGGCCAGGGCGAGCCCGGGATAGATGGCGAGGTGCGGATGGCTGCGCATGGACGAGAAGCCTTCGGCGATCATCGTCCCCCAGGAGGGCGTCGGCGGGGTCGCTCCTATCCCGATGAAGCTCAGGAAGGCCTCGGTCGCGATGAAGGACGGTATGGACAACGTCACCTGGACGAGGAGGGGGCCGACGAGGGCGGGCACCAGATGCTTGGCTATCACGCGCTGGTTGGACGCTCCGAGGGCCTTGGCGGCCGCTATGAACTCGGAGTGCCGCAGCGACAGCGCCATGCCGCGGGTCAGGCGCGCCATCCCCACCCAGGACGTGAGACTGATGCCGACGATGATGAGGAAGACCCCGCCGAGCCTGGCATCGAGGCGCCCGATCTCCCGGATGACGGGGTTCTCGATCATCCCTCCGCCGAACCCGGTCTTGAAGGCGACCATGAGCAGGATGATGAACAGCAACCCCGGGAAGGCGTACAGGATGTCGACCACGCGCATCATCACGTTGTCGAGGCGGCCGCCGAAGTAGCCGGACACCACGCCGTAGACGAGCCCGATGCCGAACGCGAAGAACGCTCCAAGCACCGCGACCGACAGCGAGATGCGAGTGCCGTAGATCAGCCGAGACAGGAGGTCCCTTCCCAGGAAGTCGGCTCCGAGCGGGAAGCGCGCGCTCGGCTTGGCGAAGTTGGCGGAGAAGTCGCCGGCGGCGTAGTGCTGGGGCGCCAACTGGGGCGCGAAGATCGCCACGAGCACCAGGGCCAAGAGCAGCCAGGCGCTGACGACGGCCGGCTTGTTCTTCGACAGCTGGCGCAGGGCCCGGCGGCCCGGCGTGTCGATCCTGGCCCGGGGAGTACGCTGGGCCGCCGTCACGCCGAATCCTCGAGCCGCATCCTGGGGTCGATCAGGTGGTAGGACAGGTCCACCACGAGGTTTGAGAGGACGAGGACGACGGCGTAGAGCAGGGTCGTGCCCATGATCACCGGGTAGTCGCGGGACGCAACGGAGTCCACGAAGTAGCGGCCAAGCCCGGGGATCGCGAAGATCTGCTCGACCACCATGGAGCCTGTCACCAGCGCGGCGAAGAGCGGACCTATGACGGTGATGACCGGGATGAGCGCGTTGCGGAGGGCGTGCTTGGTTATGACGCGCTGCTCCGAGAGGCCCTTGGAGCGAGCCGTGCGGATGAAGTCCTGATGGATGGTCTGCAGCATGCTGGCCCGCGTGAGGCGCGCGAGGATCGCCGCGCTGCCGAGACCGAGCGTGATCGAGGGCAAAACGGCCTGCTGCCAAGTGCCCCACCGGGCCACGGGCAGCCAGCCGAGCTCGAGCGCGAACCCCCAGATGAGCAGGGGCCCGAGCGTCATGGCCGGTACCGACACTCCTGCGATGGCTACGAACATGCCTAGGTAATCGAGCGCCGTGTTCTGCCGCACGGCCGACAGCACTCCGATAGGTACGCCGAGCAGCAGCGCGACGCCGAGAGCGAGCATCCCGAGGACGGCGGACGGCGGCAGGTGCTGCCGGATGATGTCGTTGACCGTGCGGTTGCGCTGCAGGTACGAAGGGCCGAGGTCGCCGCGCAGCACGTTGCCCATGTAGCTCAGATACTGCGTGACGAGCGGGCGATCGAGCCCGTAGTAGGCGTCGAGGTTGGCTTTTATCTGCGGCGGGAGGGGCTTGTCTTCCGTGGCGAACGGGCTGCCTGGCACGGAGTGCATCAGAAGGAAGGTGACCACCGAGATCACGAACAGCACCGGGAACAGGGCTAGGATGCGGCGGATCGCGATGGTCAACATGCTGGCGCTGGTTCGTCCTCGCCTGGTCGGGCGGATGCGGTGCCGGCCGGCGCTCGGCTGGCCTCCCTCATCCGCCCGACCCTAATGCTCTGGGCCGGTCAACGGCTCAGTCTAGCGTCCACTTCCAGAACTCCCGGTTGAAGCTCGGCGCGAGAACGCGGTGAAGCCCCGGGCGGATCAGGAGGTTGACGGCCGACCAGTAGATCGGCATGACCGCCGCCTCCTCCTGAACCAGGATGCGCTCGGCCTCCGTGTACATCTCGAGGCGCTTCGCGGGGTCCTGCTCGGTCGCGGCGTTGGCGATCAGGGCGTCGTACGCCGCGTTGCGCACGATGGCCTTGGCGCCGACGTCCGAGGTGAACAACTCGGCATGCAGGTTGTTGGCGTCCGGGTAGTCCATGCCCCAGCCCATGCGCCAGGCGTTGTATGCGCCGTCGGCAGCGACCTGGGAGTACGTCGCCCCTTCTACCGCCTGAAGTTCGACCTTCGCTCCGAGGGTGTTCTGCCACATCTGCTGGATCGCCTGGGCGATACGGCTATGCGTTTCGGAGGCGTTGAAGGCCAGGGTGATCGGTGCGAGGCCCTCGCCACCCGGGTAGCCTGCTTCGGCCAGCAGCTCCTTGGCGTGCTCCGGGTCGTACGGGATGCCTATGCCGGCCGAGGCCGGGACGTGGCCGACGGAGCCCGGCGGGGTGATCGTCGGGGCCGCGACTTCGCCGCCCTTGGTTATGAAGTCGACGATGGCCTGCTTGTCCGTCGCCGCGGCGAACGCCTGGCGTACGAGGCGGTTGTCGAAGGGCGGCCGCAACGCGTTGAAGTCGTAGTAGTACAGGACGTTGGACGGCCCGTTGTAGAACTGCTGGCCCAGCGTCGCGTCGGCCTTCACACGATCGAGATCGGAGGCGGGGACGGACACCGTGTCGAGTTCGCCGCGCTCGTAGAGCGCTAGGGCGGTCGACTCCTGGGCGATGGCGTAGAGGTTGACGGTCTTTATCTGGACCTTGTCGGCGTCGTAGTAGCTGGGGTTGGCCTCGAGCACGGCGATGTCTTGGTCATCCAGCCTGACCAGCTTGTAAGGACCGTTGACGACGACGTTCTCTGGGTCCGTCCAGGCGGAGCCGTGCTCGTCGATCACCCATTGAGGGATGGCGTGGCCGATCGAGGCGATCGAGGAGAGGAACCACGAAGCGGGCGATACGAGTTTGATGGTGAGCGTGTGGTCGTCGACGGCCGTGACGCCGAGGGTGGAGAAGTCGCTTGACTGACCCTGGTTGATGGCCTGCGCGCCCTCTATCACGTAGATGCGGTACGCCATCGGCGCGGCCGTTGCGGGGTCGGCTATGCGCCTGAAGGAGTTGACGTAGTCCTGCGCGGTTACCGGCGTGCCGTCGGACCAGTTCCAGCCCTGGCGGATGTTGAACGTATAGGTGAGGCCGTCGTCCGAAACCGACCAGGATTCGGCGCCCGCCGGCTCGGTGCTGCCCGTGACGAAGTCGTAGCCGACCAGCGGCACGAACTGGTTGGCGGTGAGGTCGTAGAGCCAGTTCGCCGTCGGGTCGATGACGGCCGTGTTCTGGTCGAGCGTGACGTTGAGGGTCTGGGCGCCGGCCAGGCCGATGAAGAGGGTGAGCGCTGCTGACAGCGCCCTTATGACGTTCCGGACTCGCGACATGCTGCACCTCCGTTGTGGCTTCGGCTCTGAGTGTAACGTTATACCTGGAACGCGCATCTGTCAATCATTTAGACTCCCGGGAGTGGTGAAGGGGGCCGGAGGATGAGCGACGAGTCCACGTCGATAAGCGGGGCTGGCCGGCGGTCGGGTCTAAGAGCGACCGCCTGGCACCGGGGTGGCGCGTGGCGGTGAGACGTTCTACCCGCACGGCCAAGCGCGTGACCTTGCGCGAGGTCGCGGAGGAGGCCGGCGTCTCGGTCGGCATGGCCAGCAGGGTCCTCTCGAACTACGGTTCGTTCAGCGCCAAGACCAAGAGCGCCGTCCTGGCCGCCGCGGAACAGCTGGACTATCGCCCCAACGCGCTGGCCCGCTCGCTACGCGTCGGTCGCACGAAGGCCGTCGGCGTGGTGGTCTCGAACATCGTCAGTTATCACTGGACGACGTTCATCCGTGGCATAGAGGCCGCCGCGCAGGAGCGTGGTTACCAAGTGCTGCTCGGCACCACGGCCGACGACCCCGCGGTCGAGCGCCGCTACTTGAAGGCTCTCCAGGAACGGAACGTGGACGGCATAATCCTCTCGCCCGCCCCGGAGAACGAGGGGTTCGTCGCCAAACTCATCGAAGACGGCGTGCGGATGGTCCTCGTGGAGTGCGCCAACCCGGAGTTGAAAGCGCCACGCATCAACATCGATGACCGGCCGGCGGCTCAGCGTGCCACGGAGTACTTGCTGGCCTTGGGGCACCGTCGCGTCGGGATCGTGGCCGGGAACCAGGTCCTGAGCTCCGGGCGGCGGCGCTTGGCTGGTTATCGCGACGCCCTGGTGGCCGCCGGCCTGGGGCTCGACGACGCGTTGGTCGGTCTTGGGGAGTACCGGTACGAGCCTGCCTACAGGGCTGTCGAGTCGCTGCTGGCCATGCCGGACCCGCCCACGGCGCTGCTCGTCTGCAACGAACTGATGACGGGCGCCGCCCTCCAATGCCTCAAGGACCGCGGCGTGGACGTTCCCGGGAGCGTCTCGGTCGTGGCATTCGACGATCCGGCCTGGACCTCGTTCATGCGGCCAGGCATCACGACCGTGCGCACCCCGAGGGTCGAGATGGCCAGGCTCGCTCTGCACACCATGCTCGCCATGCTCAGCGACCCGTCGGGCCCCGCCGCCGCCCCGACAGAGAGCATCATCACGACGGAGTTCGTGGTGCGGGAGAGCTGTCGCTCGGTCAGGCAGTAGCTTCCCGGCTCAGGCCGAGGGTTCCCAAAGGCGCTCGTAGCGTTCGAACGGCCTCGCGCCCGCCGCCCTCATCAGCGCCTCCATCTCATCGAGCTCGTACGGCGCGTCGTCGGTGAGGTTCTGGGTGCCCGTGTCGGTGATCACCACCGTGTCCTCGACCCTGAGGTACTTCCGCTCTTCAGGGATTATCAGCTGGGGGTCGACACTGATCACCATGCCGGGCCGCAACTCCTCGCCCCGGTAGTGACCCACGTCGTGGACGGCCATCCCGACGGGATGGGAGAGGTGGTACGGGAACTCCAACGCCCGGCGCGCGGCCTGCTCGTAGATGGGCTTCTCCCACGCCGTGGAGTCCACGTGGGCGCGCATCCTCCTGGCGGCCTCCGCATGTACCCACTCAGCCGTGACGCCTGGGGCGAGCAACTCCAGCAGGGTCAGGTGGTAGCGCACCATGTAGCCGTAGAGCTGCCTTTGCGTGGCCGTGTAGACGCCGTTCACCGGCCACATGCGAGTGATGTCAGACGCGTAGTAGCGGTAATCGGGACCGCAGTCGAACAGCACTAGGTCGCCGTCTCTCAGCACGGCGTCGTTGGCGTTGTAGTGGCCGTACCAGGCGTTGTCTCCACCCGCGGCGATGGCACGGTACGAGACGTCGAGGGCGCCGTGGTCGAGGTAGACGAAGCGGGAGGCCGCCTCGATCTGGAATTCGGTGGCACCGGGCTTGGTCGCGCGCAGCGCTGCCAGCAGACCGTGAGCGCTGAGGCGCCCAGCCCGCCGGAGCAGCTCCACCTCGGCCGGCGATTTCACGAGGCGGAGCCGGTCGAGCACGGGCGCCAAGTCGTGCAGGGCGGCCGCCGGAAGCCGGTCGCGAAGGAGTCTAACGAAGTGGCGGTTCCTATCGAGACGCCCGTCCCACGGATCGGAGACGCGTTCCTGGCCGGCCCGCTGAAGGGTGTCCCAAGACTGCAGCGCACCTTCGCCCTGCCGTAGCGGCGTATGCAGGGAACGCGCCCGCTCTAGGAACGCGGCCAGCTCGTCCAGCCCATGGACATGGTCGACGCCCGTGACGCGCTTGGCGTGTTCCGGATCGGACGCGCTCGCCAAGAGGCCTTCGCTCTTGAGGCGATGCTCCGGCTGGTGGGGCAAGAACAGATGCGAGGCATCGCCGTCCCGCCCGTCCACCACCAGATAGGCGTGCGGGGTCTCGATGGGGCAGAGGTAGTAGAGGTCGTTGTACTGCCTGAAGCGTGCGTGGGCGGACGGCTGCGGCGCGCCTTGCAGCAACGCGACGGGCGCCGGGTCCTGTTCTCGTAAGGCCTCGAGCAGCCGGGAGCGTCTCTCCTTGTGTTCTTGAAGCGTGATCATGTGACTCCTCCATGGGTGCTGCTTGGTAGAGGGCGCGGTCGGGTGGTCATCCGAGTCGATAGAAGCGACGGGCGTTTCCGGCGAGCACCGCGGCTCGTTCCGTGTCGCTGAGGGCGGCCAGCGAACGCCTTGCCAGGTCCACGGTGGTCGGGTAATCGGCCGCGCAGGTGCAGACCGGCCAATCCGAGCCGATCATCGAACGCTCGGTTCCGAAGGCCTCCAGCGCGATCTCCAGGTAGGGAAGCAGGTCGTCCGCCTTCCACCTCGTCCAGTCCGCTTCCGTGACCAGCCCCGAAAGCTTGCAGTAGACGTTGTCGCGTGACGCGATGGCGCGGAGGTCGCTCGCCCACGGCTCGAACGTGCCGCGACCGACGCGCGGCTTCGCCAGGTGATCGATCACGAAGCGCTGCTCCGGCAGCAGGTCGACGAGCTCCAGAGCCGGGCGCAGGTGTTCCGGTCGAAGCAGGAGATCGTACGCGAGGCCGGCGCGCGCCACGGCCTTCACGCCGCGCACGTGAGCGGGCGAGACGGCGTATTCGGTGTCGGGCATGTCGTGGATGAGTTCGCGCGCCCCGACGAGGTGGGGATCGGACGCGAACCGCTCCAGGTCCTGCTCGAGTCGCGGCGAGGCGAGGTCGAACCACCCGACCACTCCGAGCACCGTCGGCTCTGCCGCGGCCAACTCGAGTAGCCAGGCCGTCTCGCGCAGCATGCGCCTGGCCTGCACGGCGACCGTGCCCGTGACGCCCGCCGCCCGCATGAGGGGTAGGAGATCGGCTGGCAGGTGGTCTCGCTTGAGGACGGCCTGCTCTTCCGACATCCACGGGTACTCTTCGGGGCGGTAGCGCCAGAAATGCTGGTGCGCATCGATCGTTTCGGGGGCGTTCCGTTCCCGTGCGGCGTCGGCACGAACGGCGTTCACGCTACGCTCCGTAGGCCCACTGCCGGTTCATGACCGGTTCGAGGAGGCGCTGTACGTCCGCTACCAACTCCAGGTCCGGGGGGTCGTCCAGCCACGCCAGGTTGCGCCCGAGGATGCGAGGGTCTGCGCAGCTGAAGAGCGTGATGGGGAGGCGAGGCTCCGAGCCGGCGAACTGCAGCGCCAACCGAGCGAGAGGCACGCCCCTGGCCGCCGTCAACTCCGCGGCTCGTGCGAACAGGGCGCGCTCGGCGGGTGGCGCGGGGTGCCAAGGCGGCGGCTCGCCGCCGCTCAAGAGTCCGCTGGCGAACGGCGCAGCGTTGATCACCCCGATGCCGCGGTCCTGGAGCAGCGGAAGCAGTTCGTAGGCCCTGACGTCGCAGATCGTGTGGTGGTTGTGAAGCAGCACGGCATCAAGGTGGACGTCGCGCAGCACGCGCTTCCACTGTTCCATGAAGTAGATGCCGGCCCCGACGGCCCCGATGACCCCCTCATCCTTGAGGGCGTGCAGGGTGGGGAAGCCCTCGGCGATGGCACTGTCCGTATGACGCCCACCCTGATAGTCGAAGTCGTGCAGGTGGACCACGTCAAGGTGGTCGACGCCGAGGCGCTCCAGGCTCTGGGACACGGAACGCCTGACGGCGGCTTCGGAGTAGTCGAAGGCGTCGATCCCGCCCTCCGAGGTCGTTTTGCCGGCCTTGGTCGAGAGCACGTAGCTGTCTCTTGGTACGCCGCGGAGCGCGCGCCCGAGCACGGTCTCTGAGCGTGTGGCTCCGTAGGCCGGGGCCGTGTCGAACAACGTGATGCCGGCCTCCAGGGCTGCGGCCACCGTGGCGAGGGCGTCGGTCTCGTCCACTGCGCCGTACACCCCGCCGAGGGCGGAGGCGCCGAGGCCGACGGCGCTCACCGTCAGGCCCGTACGCCCGAGCGCGACGAGCCTCATGCCAGGTCCACCAGCGCCTTGACGAGGCCGGCCTGCCCTCGAGCCCAGCCGGGGAACTCGTCCAGCGCGCCATGTAGGTCGGTCCGGTGGGTTATCCACGCGCGCGGGTCGGTGGCGCCGGAGCGCATGCCGCGAAGTACGCCTTCGAAGTCCTCGCGAGTGGCGTTGCGACTCGCGAGGATGGTGAGCTCCTTCCGGTGGATGGTGGGGTTCGCGAACGTCAGGGGGTGCCTGGTATGCCCCACCAGCACTACACGGCCGCCCGGGGCGACCAGATCCGGCGCCGCCTGCATGGAGGCGATGCTGCCGGTGGCGTCGAACACGACCGTGGGGAGCTCACCTCCGAAGACCTCTCGTAGGCTCGCGGTCAGTCGATCGTCTGCTTGCACTGGCGTCGCCAGATCTCTGTCCGCCATGAACCTCAGACGGTCTACGCTGCGGTCGATGCCGACGAGGTTGGTGCAGGCGACCGACGCGGCCGCCAGCACGCCGAGGCCGATGGGCCCGACGCCGACCACCGCGACCGTGTCAGTGGGTTCGACCTGGGCGCGCGCAACCGCATGCGCTCCGATGGCCAGCATCTCCGTGAGGGCGAGCCGATCGTCGTCGAGGTCGTTGCCAGGTAGCAGTAGTCGCGCCGGCAGAGTGAAGCGCTCCCTCAAGCCGCCGTCGACATGCACCCCGAGCACGGCAAGCCGCTCGCAGCAGTTGTTCCTCCCCCGCCTGCAAGCGCCGCAGTTCCCGCAGGCGAGGTACGGGATCACGGCACAACGTTCGCCGGCTTCCAGACCGAGTCCGCGCGCCTCGGAGCCCAGCTCGAGCACCTCGACGGCGAGCTCGTGACCTAGCACTACCGGGTACTCGATCATCGGCTGATCGCCCAGGAACGCGTGAAGGTCTGTACCGCACACCCCCACGCTGGCTACCCTCACCAGCGCCTCGTCCGGCGCCGGCTGTCGCGGTTCGGGGACCTCGACGGTGACCAACCTGCCTGGCTGCTGTAGGGATAGTGCGCGCATCGGCGGCTCCCTCGGGAAGGACTTGATGGAGTATAACGTTTTACTAGGGTGGGTAGGCCCAACCATCGGCGATCATCGCGGGTTCACCCGGTAACGTCTCGACGCCGCTAGGTCATCACGGGATCAAAGAACGCGCCTTGTCTCCGCCCTTAACGGCGCCCGTGAGCATGCGCCTGTCGAAGGTGGCGAGTTGAGCGTCGTTCGCTACCGCCAGCGCCAGCAGATAGGTGTCGGTCACTTGCGCCGAAATGGCGATGCGCTCCGGAGTGATCACACTCTTGAGCCCCTTGGCGGCCCATGCCAGGCTTTGGTCGTCCGGTACGAAGCGGTGCTTGCCTACGGCGAGGAGGCTTCGCAAGCTCTCTAGCACCGTTTGAAGCGGCTGGTGGTTCGGGTACTTTGGGTGCGACACGATCCGGAGCACGCCGTTCTGGGTAGTGGGTGAGGACAGCCACTCCTCGCGCCGCGCCTCGGCGAACCACGCGTGTGCCCGCTCGTGGTGTACGTGGAGCGGGTCGAGCAAGGCGATCAGGACGTTGACATCCGGCAGTGTGGGCTTCACGGCGACTCGTCCCGCAGGCGGTTGACGTCTTCCAACGTCGCGCTCGTCGCGCCCTTGCCGATAGGCAGCAGTCGGATGCCGTTGCGGACCGGCGCCGTTCCCGTCTTCGTCATGGCTGTGCGAGCGAGTTCTGAGATGATGGTGCCTAGCGGCCTGCCGCTCGCCTCCGATAGCTGCCTCGCGTATGCGAGGACGTCTTCGTCGATCGACAACGTCGTGCGATGCCGCATCATGCACCAAGCATCAAGCATCACCAAGTTCGCGTCAACCGCACCCGGTAACATGCCCAAGCAACACCACTAGGCAGCACCGCCGCGGACCCTGTCCACGCGGTCGCCTGACGCAGGAGGCGAACGTGCAGCGAACGGCTGATATCGGCGCGGTCGGCGACGGTTACTACGACATGGGCGCGTACTCGAGGCGCGTGCGGACGCCGTCTCCCGAGGCGCAGCTCTGGTTCGACCGCGGGCTCGCCTGGTGCTACGGCTACCACCACGAGGAGGCCATCCGCTGCTTCCAGCGCTCCGCCACCGCCGACCCTGGCTGCGTCATGGCGCATTGGGGCGTCGCGTACGCCGCCGGCTGCAACTACAACAAGCCGTGGGAAGCGTTCCTCGACGAGGAGCGCCGCGCCGCCTTGGCTCTAGCTCACGACTCCGCCCGCGAGGCTGCCGAACTCGTGGGGGCGGCCGGGGTGGACGCCTGGCCTTCCGAGGCGGCGCTTGCAGGGGCGCTGCTACGCAGGTACCCGGTCGCCGAAGCCTTGGCCGACGCGCCGTTCCAGGCGTGGAACGACGACTACGCGTCCGCCATGCGGGACGTGTACGCCGCTCATCCGGACGATCCGGACGTGGCCGCGCTGTTCGCCGAAGCGCTGATCAACCGCACCCCTTGGCGGCTCTGGGACATGGCGACGGGCGAACCGGCCGCCGGCGCCGACACTTTGGAAGCCCGTACTGTCCTGGAGCGGGCGATCGCGGCGCGGGAGGCGGTGGGCGCGATCGGGCATCCGGGCCTGCTGCACATCTACGTCCACACGATGGAGATGTCGCCGACTCCGGAGGCGGCGCTGCGTGCGGCCGACGCGCTGCGTGACCTCGTGCCCGGCTCCGGGCACCTGCGTCATATGCCGTCGCACATCGACGTCCTGTGCGGCAACTACCACGACTCGCTCGTCGCCAACGAGCTGGCCATGGAGGCGGACGACCGGCTGTTCGCAAGTGGTGGTGGCGGTGATTTCTACACGCTCTACCGCTGCCACAACATCCACTTCAAGATCTACTCGGCGCTCTTCCTGGGGCAGTCGGGTCCGGCGCTCGAGGGGGCCAGGCAGCTGGAGGAGGTGCTGTCGGAGAGCCTCCTGCGCGTTGAGCTGCCACCCATGGCCGACTGGCTCGAGGGTTTCCTGAGCATGCGCGTGCACGCGCTGATACGCTTCGGGCGTTGGCACGACGTGCTGGCCCTCCCGCTGCCGTCCGATCCTGATCTCTACTGCGTCACGACGGCCATGACACGCTACGCGCGTGGCGTGGCGTTGGCTGCGCTCGGCGACGTGCCCGGCGCGCGCGCTGAGCAGCGCGAGTTCACGGCCGCCGTGGGGCGCGTGCCGGCTACCCGGACGGTGTTCAACAACACGTGCCTCGACATCCTCGCCGTGGCCGCGAAGATGCTGGACGGCGAGGTCTTGTACCGCGCCCGCGAGTACGACGCTGCCTTCGCTGCGCTCCGTGAGGCCATCACGCTCTCGGACGCCCTGCCGTACGACGAGCCGTGGGCCTGGATGCAGCCCGTGCGGCACGCCCTGGGGGCGTTGCTGCTGGAACGCGGCCGGGTCGAGGAGGCGCTCGAGGCGTACCGGGACGATCTCGGCCTCAGCGGTCGCGTCCCACGCGCGTTGCAGCACCCCGACAACGTGTGGGCGCTGCACGGACTCGTGGAGTGCCTCGAGCGCCTCGGGCGGCCCGAGGAGGCGGAGCCGTTCAGACAGCGGCTGGCGGTGGCGCAGGCGCGTGCCGACGTCGTCATCGGTTCATCTTGCTTCTGCAGGCTGGAGGAGAGGAAGCCGGACTCGGGGCACTGCTGCCACTGACTGGTCGCGGCAGGTTTCCTGATCCCTTAGGACTTGCCGTTGACCCGGTCGCCCGGGGCTGCGGTCGCGACGGTGGGGTGGCGACGATGGATTACCGGAGCTGTCGTTATGCCCGGCTACCCTACGCCGCCCGCTTGCGTGTGGGCGGCTCTCCGGGTAGTCGGCGCCTCACGTTCCGCTTCGTGAGCCTCGACAGCATCTCGCCTAGAGTGCCGGTGGAGACGGCAGCGCCCGTGATCAGGAGCGGCACCGCGAGGAGGAACCACGGACTCAGGCCGAGCTGGAAGACGGTGAGGTCGAGGACCCCGGCCCAGATCAGCGAGAGGTACTCGAAGGGGGCTAGGGTCGAGGCCTCGGCGTAGCGGTACGAGAGCGTCATGGCGATGTGCGCCAGTCCGCCGACCAGCCCCGCGAGCACCAGCATGGCCAGGGTGCCTGTGCTGGGCGCGACCCAACCGGTCGGCAGCGTGAAGAGCGAGGCGAGTGCCGAGACGAGCACGAAGTAGAGGGCGATGGCGCCCGGCGATTCGGTCGTGCCGAGGCGCCTCACCTGGATCATCGCGCCGGCCGCGAGGACCGCGGAGAGTAGGCCAAGGCCGTAGCCGACGAGGCGCGTGGCGTCGATCGTCGTGCCGATGAGCTGCGGGAGCGTCAGCACGAGCACTCCGCACATGCCTAGGAAGATGCCGGTCATCTTGGAGCGCGTCAGGACTTCGCCGAGCAGGAGCCCGCCGAGGAGGGCGGTGAGGAGCGGCGTGACGTAGCTGACGAGCGTCGAGTCGGCGAGCGGTAGCCGCGAGATCGCCGCGAACGAGAGGAACATGCTGGCGGCGCCCAGCCCGGACCTGGCGAGGTGGCCGAAGGGGCGCTTGGTGGCGAGTCCGGCAGGGAACTCTCTGCGCGCGAGCAGGAAGATCACGAGTGGGATCATGGCGAACGCCGAGCGGAAGAAGACGATCTGACCGACGGGCGCCTCTTCGCTCGCGAGCTTCACGAACACGGCCATGCCGGCGAAGAAGACGGTGGAGACGATGCGCAGGACGATGCCTTGGCGCGTCAAGTTGCTGAGGGTCATGGTCGGTTCGGCGCGAACACGAGGTTGAGGCGGTGGCCGCGCACGAACCAGATACTACGCGGCGGAACGCCCGGGATGTGCGAGACCGGACCGTTTAGCGGAGTCCAGGGGCGGACACCGCCTTGTCGGGCCCCTGGCACGGGCCTTAAGGGGCAGATGTGCGTCGGCTCACGGTCGTTTGGGGGTAGGTGTTGCGCTCTCGAGGAGGGCATGCATATACTCCGATTCTCGGTCTTGCGAATGAGTCGCAATTGCATGATAGACCGAACTTGGAGGATGCGATGAGCAGGGAGACGAAGGACAGGCGGCCGTGGGGCCGGCGGCTGTCGCGACTAGCGCTGACTCTGGCGATGGCGTTGTGGTTCGTGGCCGGGATCGGTCTGGCGCAGCAGGGTAGCGAGGCGCAAGGAGCGGCCGGCCACGAGGACGACGGTCATGACCATGCCGATCACGACCACCCCGTCACAGGAGCCGATGAACACGCGCACGCCGATGACGAGCATGCCGATCACGACCACCACGACCATGAACATGGGGGTGCCGGCCTGGCCGGAATCAGGCTCCTGCTCGGGGAGGCCGGCAGCCCCAGCGCGTACGTGGTAAGCGCCGAGAACGGGGAGGTCGTAGGCAGCTTCACGGTCCCAGGCGTGAGCCGCGTCGAGCAGCTGGCCGACACGCGGTACGGCGCGCTCGTCCATACGGACGCGAACCGCGTGACCTTCGTGTACTCGGGCCTCTCGGCCGTGGACCACGGCGACCACATGGACCTGCTGATCGGCAACCCGTACGTTGCGGCCACTATCAACACGGGCCGGAACCCGCTGCACTTCGCGAGCTACGGGAACGGCATCGCCGTCTTCAACGAGGCCGACGGCACCGTAGCCCTGCTCGACGCTCGCCTCCTCGGCATCTCCGTCGACTACGAGACGGTGACCGCGGCCGGACCCGACCACGGTGCCGTCGTGCCGCTGGACGATGCCTTGGTCATCGGCCTGCTCGCGGCGAACTCGGTCGAAGTGCACGACGCCGCTGGCAAACTCATCGACACCTTCGCCGACTGCGCGGCGCCGCATGGTCAGGCGCGCCTGGGCGACGCCGCCCTGTTCGGTTGCGCCAACGGGGTCTTGGTGGTGCGCGAGACCGCTCCTGGCCAGTTCGCCGCGGACCTGATCGCGACCCCGACGGCTGCCGATGGGGTGCGGGTCGGAAGCCTGGTGTCGCGCGGCGGCGAGCGTTACATAGTCGGCAACTTCGGCGAGGGCTTCGCGGTGATCGACCCGACCGGACTCACGCTCGCGACCTATGGGACCGAAGGCACGCAACTCGGCGGCGTGCTCTTCGATGACGGCACCACGTTCGCGCGCCTGGGCAGCGACGGGTGGTTGCGCAGCTTCGACTTGGCGACGGGAAGCGAACTCGCGGCCCTGGCCGTGGTGCGGCCGCTGGCGCAGGGCGCGGTCAGGCCGAGCGTCACGTCGGCTGGAGACCTCGCCTTCGTGACCGACCCTGCCACGCAGCAGGTCGTCGTCGTGGACTTGGACACGCTGCTCATCACTGACCGACTCGAGCTAGGCTTCGTGCCGGACGGCGTCGCCATCCTGCAACTGCCTGGGGCCGTGCTGCATTGAGAGTTCCCGTCGCACGGTGGTCAGTGTGGGCACGGGGCAGCCGCTCGCTGCTACTGGCGACGCTACCGGCTCTCCTCCTGAGCCTCAGCCTCGCCCGCGCACAGGTGCCGAGCGTGGTGGTGACCATCCACCCGCTGTTCGCGCTCGTGCGGGAGATCGCGGGTGACGACGCGACCGTGACGCGCCTGTTACCGCCCGGCGTCTCGCCCCATACGTACGATCCGAGCCCCGGCGACCTCAGGAGGATCGCTCAGGCGGACCTGGTCGTCATGAACGGCGGTCTCGACCTCTGGGCGAAGAAGCTGCTCGACGCGAGCGGCGGGGGCGCAGCTTCGCTCGAGCTGACCGAGCTGCCGGAGGTTCAGGCGTTCGTCAGGGAGCAGTTCCCTGGTGAGGTCGCGGTCGGTGCTACGGGGGAGGTCGTCGCCATGAACCCGCACCTGTGGCTGACTCCGACGGTGATGGCCGTCGCGCTGCCGGCCGTGGCCGAAGCTTTGGCGGCGTCCGCGCCTGAGAGGGCGGAGGGTTACAGGGCGCGCGCGGCGGAGCTCCAGGCGCGCCTCGCCGACCTGGATGCCGAGCTGCGGGTGCTGCTGGCGCCCGTGGACGGTGCGCCGTTCGTGCCGTTCCACGACGCCTGGCCCTACTTCGCCGCCAGGTACGGCCTGGACCTCGTCGTCGAGATCGAGCCGTACCCCGGGAGGGAACCGAGCCCTGCCTACCTGAAGGAGGCGCTCGAGCTCGTCAAGGACAGCGGCGCCACCGCGATATTCAGCGAGTCGCAGCTCAACAGGCGACCCGCCGAGGTCCTGGCGGCCGAAGCCGGCGTGAGCCTCTTCGAGCTCGACCCCCTAGGCGGCGTGGCCGGGAGGGAGGGCTACGAGGACCTCCTCCTCTGGAACGCCCACGTGCTTTTGGCAGCCTTCGGCGGCGAGTGATGCTGGAGGACCTGCGTGCCGCGTTCGCCTTCACGTTCATGCAGCGTGCGCTGCTGGCGGGCTCGCTGATAGCTGTCGCGAGCGGCCTGCTCGGCACGTTCGTCGTGCAGAGGCGCCTCGCCTACCTCGGCGATGGCCTCGCGCACGCGGCGTTCGGGGGGACGGGGGTGGGGGCTTTCGTCCTCGTGGCGACCGGCCAGTACGGTTTCAGGAGCGAGTTCCTGCGCCACCCGCTCCTGATCGCCTTGCCTGTCGCGTTGGTAACGGGGCTCCTCATCACCTACGTGAAGAGGCGGACGCAGCTCTCCAGCGACACCACGATCGGCGTCTTCCTGGCGATCGCCGTGGCGGTCGGCCTGTTCTTCTTCACGCGCATCCCCGTCGACACGCCGCTTGGCTTCGACATCATGGACGTCCTGTTCGGAAGCATCCTGGCAGTTGGCAGGACCGATCTGTTGGCCATCGCCGCCATCACGGGCTTGGCGGGCCTCGTCCTGGTGCGGGCGTGGGGGCGGCTCGCGTACGCCACCATGGACGAGGAGCTGGCGCGCTCCGACGGCATCGACACCGCCAGGCTGGAGTACGTCCTGGTCTCCATCACGGCGGCGGTCGTGGCGGCCAGCTCGGTCGTAGTCGGCGTCGTCCTCATGACCGCCTACCTCGTCATCCCGGCGGCGACCGCGCGCCTCAGCTCCATCACGTTGCTCGGGATGACCGTCAAGGCCGTCGTCATCGGGGTGGTGACGACGGCCGCGGGCCTGGTGGGGGCGTTCCTGTTCGACGCCCCCACCAGCAGCATGCTCATCCTCGTGCAGGCCGCCGTCTTCGTCGTTGCGGCCGTCGGGCGCTCGGTGGTGGCAGCCAGGCGCTGAGGTCAGTCGTCGGTAGTCGGGCGCTTGATGGGCCGCACGTACAGCTCGAGCTTGTGGTCGACCACCTCGTAGCCGTGTTTGCGGCAGATCTCGGCGTGCAGCCGCTCGAACTCTTCCGACGAGAACTCGATCACGTCGCCCGTCTCGACGTTGATCATGTGGTGGTGATGGTGCGTGCCGATGGTCGACTCGTACCTGGAGCGCCCGTCGGCGAAGGTGTGCTTCTCCAGCACGCCTTTCTCCTCGAGCAAGTTGACCGTGCGGTAGACGGTGGCGAGCGAGATACTCGGATGCGCCTTGGCCACGAGCCGGTGGAGTTCCAAGGCGTCCGGGTGCGCGTCAGATGCCGCGAGCACCTCGAGTATGATCCGCCGTTGCCCGGTCAGCCTGACGCCGTGCGCCTTCGCGAAGGCGATGAGGTCTCGCTTCTCGGCCTGCTTCGCCATAGCGAAGGTTACCACCGCGCCCGTCGATATGACCGCTCCAGGCGCTTCGTCTTTAGACCATGAGCTGGTGAGCCGATTCGACCTCACCGCTCGGGCTCGCCGTCCCTTCGCCAGGAGCTCTCGGGCGAGGGGACGCTCGTCTCTTAGGACGCCGGCCGGGTGTTCTCCGAGCCGTTCCTCGGTGGCCTTGACGAGCGCGGACCGGTCGTCTACCCTGATGTACGAAAACTAATTAAGCGCTTTATCTATCTTTTGATCGCCCGTGACCTTAGCCGAAAGGAGGAGCCATATCGCGCCACGTACGCGTAACCGGTCACGCTAGCGACCGGTACGGCCCCGAAGCCAGAGCTTCGATGGTGAAGAGCCAACACTACCGTCGGCTCACCTACCCAGCTAGGAGTAACCCAGTGAGATCAGTCCTTAGGATCGCCTTGTTAGCAGTCTGCATCGGTGTGCCGGCCTTCGCACAGAACTTGACCGTCTGGTACGCGGGGAACTTCCAGGACCAGATGGACTTGGTCAACAACGAACTCGTCCCGGCCTTCGAGGCGGCGAACCCCGGCATCGACTTGACGGTCGAGTTCATACCCTGGGGCGACCTGACGGCCAAGCTCAACACGGCCTTCGCGACCGGAACGGTGCCGGACGTGTTCATGCACGGGCAGGCGGCCACGGCGGGGCTCGTGGCCGCCGATCGCCTCGCTCCGCTCGACGATTACCTGGCCGGGTTCGACGTGGCCGACTTCGGCCCCACGTTCGAGCAGGGCAGCGTGGACGGCAAGCATTATCTCGCCCCGGTCTACGGTTCGGGCAACCTGCTCGTGTACCGCACGGACCTGTGGGAAGAGGCTGGCCTCGACCCCGCCGCGCCCCCCACGACCTGGGAAGGGCTCCTCGACGTTGCCCGTAAACTCACCGTCAGGGACGCCAACGGACAGATCCAGCGCACCGGCCTCCTGATCGGCTCCAACGGCACGGCCATCCAGCAGCCGTTCTCCTCCCTCTTCTGGCAAGCCGGTGGTGAATGGTTCAGCCCGGACGGCAGGGAAGTGACGTTCGACGGCCCCGCCGCCGTCAAGGCCATCGAGTTCATGCAGCAGCTCTTCGACCCGGCCACCGGTGTGACGCGGCTGGGAGAGAACCCCGGCGCTAGCCCCGTCAATCCCCTGGTCACCGGGCAGGCGGCGATGATGTTCGGCTCGATGGAGATGACTTCCGGACTAAGGACCACCAACCCGGACGCCTTCGAGCTGCTCGCCGTGGCGCCGCCGACGAAGGATGTCGACCAGGCCACCTTCTACTCGTTCGCCGGCTTCTTCATCTCGCAGGACAGCTCCCACAAGGACGAGGCCTGGCAGTACATAAGCTTCGCCCTCAGCCCCGAGTGGCTGGAGGCGTTCAACAGCGCCGCCGGCTCCCTGCCTCCGCGCTCCAGCCTGGCCGACTCCGCCTTCCTCGCCGGGTCGCCTGCCCTGAAGGCGTACTCTGATAACCTCCAGTTCGCGCACGGCAACCCGAACGTGGCCATCTGGGTGCAAGCCCGCGACATCACGGCTGCGCACCTCGAGTCGGCCGTCTACGGGCGTGAGACGGCCGAAGCCGCCGCCAAGGCGATCCAGCAAGAGATCGAGGCGTTGCTGAACCCATGATCGCGAGGGGAGCAGGCCGGCCAGCACCAAGCCGCGGCAGGTTCAAGCTCTCGGCGCCCGCCCGGGCCGGCCTGCTCTTCATCCTTCCAGCGCTCGTCTACATCGTCCTCACCCAACTGGTGCCCGTCTTGTACGCCCTGTACGTTTCCTTCACCGACTACTCCCCGTTGAACAGGGGTGCGCCGAGATGGGTCGGCCTCCAGAACTACAAGGCGATGATCTTCTCGCGCGAGTTCCAGAACGCCCTCTGGGTCACCGTGCGGTTCTCCGCGGCCGTCATCGCGTTGAACGTCGCCATCTCGCTCGGGCTCGCGCTCCTGCTCGAGGGCGCCTCCCGCGTCCTGCGATGGCTCCAGGTAGTCCTCTTCCTGCCCATGGTCACGAGCGTCGCCGCCGTCAGCATCGTCTGGCTGCTCCTCTACGACCGGGACTTCGGACTCCTGAACCAGATCGTGAACGCCCTGGGGCTGCCCAGCGTCGGATGGTTGAACACCGTGGCCTGGGCGCTCCCGAGCCTTGTGATCATGCGGGTGTGGCGCGGCGCCGGCTGGAACACCGTCATCTACCGCGCCGCCCTCCAGGGGATCCCTCGCGAAGTGATCGAGGCGGCCAAGGTGGACGGCGCGTCGGCGCTCCAGATGTTCAGGGAGATACTGCTGCCGCTCCTGCGCCCGATAACCGCTTACATAGTGATCGTCGGCTTGATAAGCACTTTGCAGACCTTCGCCGAGATCTACATCCTCACGGCGGGCGGGCCGCTCGCGTCGACGACCACCGTCGGGTTCCTCATCTATCGCCAAGCGTTCGAGTACGGACAGCTCGGGCTGGCCTGCGCCACGAGTTTCGTGCTCTTCGTCGTCATCTTCGCGCTCTCGTTCGGGAGTTTCGCCCTCGCGCGCAAAGGGATGACCTGATGCGACCTACGGTGCCGTTACGCGCGAGCGCTCTCCCGCGGCGGCGGGTCGTGCGTCCGCATGCCCTGTCCCCGGGACCCTGGAGGAGACCTTGAGCCGCGCCCGCTTCGCCTGCAACCTAGGACTCATCGTGGCCGCCGCCATCGTAAGCGTGCCGCTCCTCTGGATGATCATGAGCTCCATCAAGCCGTTCTCCGACATCTTCGCTTGGCCTCCAAAGTTGTTCCCGTCGTCGGTGACGCTCGATCATTACGTGAGGGTGCTGGAGGGCACGAACTTCCCAAGGTACTTCCTCAACTCCACCATCGTCGCGGTCCTCGTGGTCGTCTCCAACCTGCTGATAGCGCTGCCGTGCGGTTACGCCTTCGCGCGCCTGCCCATCCCCGGCAAGGACTTCGCGTTCCTGGTCGTGCTCGGCACCATGATGATCCCGTCGCATGTCACGACGATCCCTCTCTTCATCCTGGCCCGCAACTTCCCGCTCGTGGGCGGCAACGACGTCATGGGGGCGGGCGGAACCGGCCTGTTGAACACTTATCTTGGCATCGCGTTGCCGCACCTCGTGCTCACGTTCACGATCTTCCTCGCGCGGCAGTTCTTCCTAGATCTTCCGGCCGAGATCAGGGACTCAGGGCGCATAGACGGCGCCAGCGAGGTGCGGGTCTTCGCCAGTCTCTATCTACCGATATCCCTGCCGATAGTCGCGACCATCGCCATCTTCTCCTTCGTGACCGCTTGGGACGACTTCTTCTGGCCCCTCGTCGTCACGACCACCGATAGGATGCGCACGGCGCAGATCGGGCTCTCCGTGTTCCGCTCCCAGTTCAGCTCGGAGTGGGGCGCGTTGTTCGCGGCCTCCGTGCTGATCGTCCTGCCCGTCGTCATCGTCTTCCTCTTCAACCAACGCCTCTTCATTCGCGGCTTGGCGACAGGGGCGACGAAGTGAGCATGGCGTTGCTCCCGCTCGACGACCGGCCCTACAACCTCTCTTACGTGAGGGGCCTGGCGCGGCTCGTAGGTCGCGAGCTGCACGTGCCCCCTCCGGGGCTCATCGGCACGTTCTTCACCCCCGGGCAGCCGGAGGCCTGCGGACGCTGGCTGCTCGACCTGCCCGATGGCGTAAGCACCGTCATCGTGGCGCTCGACATGCTCACGTGCGGGGGGCTCCTCGCCTCACGTTCCGAGGCGATAGACCGGGACGGCGCCTTGGAGCGCTTGTCCAGCCTCCAACGGCTGCGGGAGGGACGTCCCGGGATCAAGGTGCTGGCCTTCGACACCATCATCAGGACGTCGCTGTCCGCCAGAGACCCGGAGTCAAGGCGCGTCCATCGCCTACTGCACCGCTTCACCACCCTGGAGGGCAAACTTCGCCACGCCCCCGACGAGTCCACGCGGCGTGAGTACGACCACGTGGCCCGCAGCATCCCTGCAAGCGTCGTTCGCCGTTACCGCGCCGTGCGCGAACGCAAGCATGCGGTCAACCGGCGCGCCGTCGAGTTGGTGGCCGCCGGAGCCATCGACGTTCTGCACCTCCTCATGGAGGACGTCGGCCCCGAGGGCGACAAGTTCGGAGTGCACAAGGAAGAGCAGCAGGCCCTGCTCGCCATGGTAGGCGAGCACGGCATAGCGGACCGCGTGTTCCTGCAGAACGGTACCGACGAGGGGGCATGCACGTTGTTGGCGCGGGCGGTTACGGCGGAGCGCGGCGCGGCGCCCGTCTTCGCGGTTCGGTACTCCGCCCCGGACGGCGCGGATCAGGTCCCTACGTTCGAGGACCGGCCGTTCGGTGCGAACCTGGCCAGCTTCGTGGCAGCGGTGGGCGGCAAGCTCACCCGCGATGACCGCAAGGCGGACGCCGTGTTGGCCGTCCATACGCCTTACGGGCGAGCTCCCGACCTGCATGGGTTCGTCGCGGATATCGCGGGCCTCATCTCACGCGGCGTGCCGGTAGCGTTGGTCGACACGACCACCAACCAGGCCGACCTGGCACTGATGGACGCCTTGGGCAAGGAGATCGAGCTCGACCGCCTCAGCGCGTACTCCGCCTGGAACACGGCCTGCAATTCGTTGGGGACGGCCTTGGCCCAGATCGTATTGGTACTGGCGGCACCCAACGACCCTGGGCTCGGCAAGATGAACCGCGCACTTCTGCTAGAGCGCCTCCTCGACGACTACATTTACGAAGGTATCGTCAGGCCCAAGGTCAACGAGGAACTCGAGCGAGAGGGGGCCAACCCATGGGACCTGCTGGAGAGGGCGGAGGAAGTCAGGGCGCGGGTAGCGGTCGAGTTGGCGGCGGAGGCGCGGCGCACCCTGCAGCCGCGTGTCGGCACCCGGTTCGCGTTCACGGCCAGCCTCCCTTGGCCCCGTACCTTCGAGCCGGTCATCGAGGCAAGGGTGCTCGGCGGCGATCTCGGGTGATCGGATGAGTGACCAGCAGCGGGGCCGAACGCGGCCCCGGCTAGTCGACGTCGCCAAGCGCGCCGGCGTCTCGATCGCCGTCGCCTCGACCATCCTCAACAACCGCGCCGCAAGCACCATCCGCGCCAGCGCGGAGACCGCGGAACGCGTGCGCCAGGCGGCGCGCGAACTCGGGTACTCGCCCAACCCGGTGGCGCAGAGGCTCGCGAGGGGACGCAACCAGATCCTGGGCGTGTTCACGTTCGAGCCCATCTTCCCGCTGGCGCAGAAGAGCTTCTACCACCCGTTCTTGATCGGCATCGAGCAGGAGGCGGAGGACCTGAGCTACGACCTCCTGCTCTTCACTAGCGCGAGAAGCGACCCGGGGCGGCGGCAGCGGCAGATCTTCAGGGGGGGCGTCAACCGTCTGGCGCTGGCGGACGGCTCCATCCTGTTGGGACGCGAAGAGGACCGGTCGGAAGTGAGCCGGCTCATCGAGCAGCGCTACCCATTCGTATACCTGGGTCGCCGCGCCATCACCGGCTTCGACGTCCCTTACGTTGGTGCCGACTACGTCTCGGCCACGGCCCAGGTCGTGCGCCGGTTGGTAGGGCTCGGTCACAGAAGCTTCCTCTACCTCGGCTCGCTCGGCGATCATGAGGCGAGCCTCGACCGGCGTGCGGGTTACGCGCATGCGCTGGAGGAGTTGGGCCTACCGAACGACCCCGCACGGCAGCGCCGGATCCAACCGGGCGAGATCAGCGGCGACCGGCTCGAGGCCTGGCTGGCCGATGGCGTAACCGCGTTCGTAATAGAGGACGACATGGTGGCGACGCGGTTACTGGAGGTCGCGGCTTCCAGGGGCGTTCGCGTACCCGATGCCATGTCGGTCGCTCTTCTCGGGGATGCGCTCGAGCACGTCGAGGCTGACGTTCCTTGGACCATGTTCCGCATCCCGCGCGAGGCCATGGGCAGGCAGGCCGTCAAGTTGCTTGCCGCCATCCTGGCGGCGAGGACCCGAGCGCCCGGGGCCGATGCCGCGGTCGAAGAAGATGCCCCCGCGGCTAGCAGACAGATCGTCCTGAGCTGCTCGCTGGTCGAGGGCGCTACCGCCGGGCGGGCCCCGGCGCCATCCGGAGTTGACTGACAATGCGTAGCAGCGAGATCGCGGCAGACGTGGCGGTCATAGGGGGCGGGCTTGGCGGAGTCGCCGCGGCCCTGGCAGCCTTGCGGTTGGGCGCGCGCGTCATCCTGACCGAGGAGACGCAGTGGCTTGGCGGGCAGCTGACCGCCCAGCTCGTACCTCCAGACGAGCACCCTTGGATAGACACCATGGGCTCCACCGGCCTCTACCGAGAGCTGAGGCGGCGAGTCCGCGACTACTACCGGCGCAACTACCCGCTGCTCGGGCCGGTCGCGAGGCAGGCGCGCCTCAACCCCGGCATGGGGTTCGTGAGCGAACTGTGCGCTGAACCGCGAGTGGCCGTGGCCGTCATAGACGAGCTGCTCGCACCGTACAGGGCGAGCGGACGCCTGGCGGTCCTGATCGGAACGCGGCCCGTGGCGGTCGAGACGCAGGGCGACTACGTGGTCGCAGTGCTGGTGGAGGACGTACAGAGCGGCGAGCGCACGGCGGTCAGCGCGAGGTACTTCCTCGATGCCACCGAGCTGGGGGACCTGCTCGAGCTGGGCGGCGTCGAGCACGTCATCGGCGCCGAGGGGCAGGCCGAGACGGGCGAGCCCAACGCCTTGCCGGAGGCGGACCCGCTCAACCAACAGTCCCATAGCTGGTGCTTCCCGTTGAGCTACTACCCCGGTGAGGACCACACGATCGAACGACCGGAGCGGTACTCCTTCTGGAGTGGGCACTACTTGCCCGGCTGGCCGGAAGCGCAGCTCAGTTGGACGGTCGTCCATCCCATCACGCTGGAGCCGCAGACGCGCCCGATATTCGTCGGCGACACCGACGCTCCCAACATCAACGACCTCTGGCACTTCAGGCGCATCCTCTACCGGCGGTACTACCCGGAGGGAGAGTTCGCCAGCGACGTGAGCGTGGCGAACTGGCCGCAACTCGACTACACGCTCGGACCTCTGACGGGCGTCTCTCCCGCGGAGCGGGCCCGCCACATGCAGGGTGCCAAGGAGCTTAGCCTCTCCATGCTGTACTGGATGCAGACGGAGGCCCCGCGCCATGACGGTGGCGCGGGCTACCCCGGGCTCAAGCTCAGGCCGGACGTCAGCGGGACGAAGGACGGGCTGGCCATCTACCCGTACATCCGCGAGGCGCGCCGCGTCCGCGCGGAGTTCACGGTCCTGGAGCAGCACGTCAGCAAGGCCTGCCGCGAGCGCCTCGGCGGCGCAGCCGTGTTCCACGACTCCGTCGGGACCGGCTCGTACCGGATCGACCTGCATCCGAGCACGCGGGGCCGCAACTTCGTCGATATCAGCAACTACCCGTTCCAGATCCCCTTAGGAGCCTTGCTGCCACAGCGGGTCGAGAACCTACTGCCAGCCGGCAAGAACATCGGCACCACGCATGTGACGAACGGCTGCTACCGTCTGCACCCTGTCGAGTGGAACGTAGGCGAGGTCGCTGGCGCGCTGGCAGCGTTCTGCCTACGCGGCGGTCATGCCCCCAGGCAAGTCCGTAACGGGCCGGAGCGGCTGCGCGAGTTCCAGGGCCTCCTGCGCACGACCTTCGACATCCCGCTCGAGTGGCCGGACGAGGTCCGACGGTTGCCGCGCGACCTGCCTTTCGGGACGAGCGACGCCTACGGGCGAACCGGAGCAGAAGTCATCTGATGACTAAGGTTAGGAGTCGACCATGGGCAGTTTGACAGAGACGTTGAGAAGCGAAAGGCCCACGCTCTGCGTCAGCCTCATCCGCAACGACGCGAGGCTGGCCAAGGAAGTCCAGAGCGCCGGCGCAGACGGGATCAAGGTTCACATCAACCTCGACCACCCGTACGCCAAGGTCAGGCTCGGCAGCTTTGAGCAGGAAGCCGAAGCCCTCGCAGAACTGCTCGCCGCCGTCGACGTGCCCGTCGGGATCGTCCCAAGGGGCGCGCCAGGCACGTCGGTCGAGGAGGTCGAGAGCTACGCCGAGTTCGGCTTCGGGTTCGTCGACCTCTACGCCCACGTCATGAACGCGGCGCTCTTGGCGGTTCCGGGGATCGAGAAGTGGGCTGCCCCGAAAGGGCATTTCACCGCTCCGATGCTCAGGGCATTGGCTACCACCAGCGGTGTCGACGTCATCGAGGCGTCGTTCCTGCCACCGGCCGAGTTCGGCGCGCCTCTCACGGTCGAGGACCTTGCCTGCCTGCGCGCCGGGCTTGCCGCCATCGACGGAGCCGCACCGCTGGTCTTGCCCACCGATCGCCGTCTCACGGTGGAAGACTTGCCTGTTCTGATCGACAATGGGGTGGGCAACTTCTTGATCGGCTTCGCCGTGACGGGTAGCGAGCCGGACGATGTGGTTCGAGCCACGGAGCGTTTCCGTCGCGCCATCGAGTCTGGGAAAGGGTGAGTTGATGGACCAGGTTCGCATAGGACTGCAGTTGTTCTCGCTCCGCGACGAGTTGGCGGCGGACATGGAAGGGACCATCCGCCGCGTGGCGGACATCGGTTACGCCGGTGTCGAACCGTTCGGCCTCACGCCGGAGACGGCGACCAGAACCCGGCGGCTCTGCGACGAACTCGGCCTGGCGGTGCCGAGCGTTCACGCGCGCATGCCGGAGGGCGAGGCGGTGGGTGCCGTCATGGACACGGTCGCCGCGCTGGCGCCGGAGCGGGTCGTGTGCACACTCGGCAAGGCCGAGTTCGGATCGCGCGAGGCGGTCGAGAAGGTATGCGATCGCTTCAACGCTGCCAATGAACTCTTGATCGCGCAGGGGCTGTCGTTCGGCGTCCACAACCACTGGTGGGAGTTCGAGGCCGTCGACGGCGTGACCCCGTACCGCGTCATGCTCGAGCGACTGGACCCGCGGGTGTTCTTCGAGCTCGACGTCTACTGGATGAAGACGGCCGGCGTCGACCCCGCCGCGGTCATGTCGGAGTTCCGTGGCAGGGCGCACCTGCTTCACGTCAAGGACGGGCCGGCCGAGGTCGGCAGGCCGATGGTGGCGCTTGGGCAGGGGGCGATCGACCTCCCCGGCATAGTCGCGGCCAACGCGGCCGCCACGCGGTGGCTCATCGTCGAGTTGGACGTCTGCGAGACGGACATGTTCGAGGCTGTGGCGGAGAGCCATTCCTACCTGGAGAAGCTCGTTTCGAGCATGAGCACGAGCGCCGCACAGTGAACGGTGGCGCGGGTAGGCGGCGGACGCGGGTCGCGAGCGCGGAAGTTTGAGAGGGGCGGGCATGCAAGGTGACGACAGGGGCGACCTCGGAGCCGGCAAGGTCCAAGCCGGCAGGGCCGTGGTCGGCAGGGTCGGGGTCGGCGTGATCGGCTGCGGCACCATCAGCGACGTCTACCTGAAGAACCTTTCTCGCTCCGAGAGCGCGAGAGTGGTGGCGGTCGCCGACCTGGACGTCGAGCGGGCCAAGCAGAAGGCCGAGCAGTACGGCGTGACCTCCGCGGCTACCGTCGGCGAGTTGCTCGCCCTGGGCGGCGTCGACCTCGTCCTCAACCTCACGGTGCCAAATGCGCACGCCGACGTGGCGCTCCAGTGCCTGCGGGCAGGCAAGTCCGTCTACTCGGAGAAGCCGCTGGCGACGTCGTTCGACGATGGCGCGCTCGTGCTCGCCGAGGCGGACAGGCGTGGTCTACGCGTGGGCTGTGCGCCGGACACCTTCCTCGGCAGCGGTCAGCGCACGTGCCGAGAGCTCATCGCGGGCGGCGCCATCGGCACGGTAGTCGGGGCCGTTGCCTTCATGGCTAACCACGGGATGGAGCATTGGCATGCCAACCCGGAGTTCTTCTACCAGCCGGGTGCCGGCCCGCTCTTCGACATCGGGCCCTACTACCTCACGGCCCTCGTGAACCTGCTTGGCCCGGTGAGCCGGGTGGCCGGCGCGGTCAACACGGGCCTGTCAGAGCGGCCCATCACCACCGGACCCGCGAGCGGCAGGACCATCAAGGTCGGCACCCCGACGCACGTCTCCGCGCTCCTCACCTTCGCATCCGGCGCCGTGGTCCCCATGCTGTACAGCTTCGACGTCTGGGCCTCCACGTTGCCGCGTATCGAGGTATACGGCACGGGAGGCACGCTCGGCGTGCCGGACCCGAACACCTTCGGCGGCCCGGTCAAGATCCGGAGGGCAGGGGAGGATGCCTGGAGCGAGGTGCCGCTACTACCCGGCTCGCAGGAGAACAGCCGCGGCATCGGCCTCGAGGACATGGTTGAGGCCATGCGCCGCGGCGCGCCCCACCGGGCCAGCGGCGAACTCGCTCTGCACGTACTGGAAGTGATGGAGTCCGTGCTCGTCGCGGCGCGCGAGTCGCGGGTGGTGACGTTGAGGACCAGCGCCCCGGCGTAGCCTGGGCCGTGCTCGGTATTCACGACATCTCGGCCGCCTCGAGGCGCTGAGAAGACAGGGCCTCGTCGAATGGCACGGTATGTCGACTCAAGATCCGCGAGCCACGTGGTCTCCCGTTGACCCTAGACGGTGGCCCGGCGACCATCGATGATAGTCGCCGGGCACGACGATCAAGGCAGCCCCACCCGCTCCCGAGCGTCATGGACCTGCTGGGCATTCAGTCCCTGACCCCGCGCGGCCGCGATCTCACTGGCTTCGAAGGACGATTCTCCCGCGGGCAGCGCGTTCCCCCAGGCCGTCGCGGCGTAGTTGAGCGCATCGGCGATCTCCTGATCGCTCAGCTGCTGCCACGGCGGCATGACGCTGTTGTACGTCTGCCCACCGACGGTGATGGCACCCTGCAGACCGTAGAGAACGACTTGCTTCACGTAGTCACGCCCACCCGCCGCCAGTAGTTCCGGGAGGTGCCCTGCCAACGGCGGGAACGCTCCGGGCAGACCCGCGCCCGTCGGCATGTGGCAGGAAGCGCAGATCTGGTCGAAGACCTTCTGGCCGTGGGCCGAGGCCGTCGCAGGCGCCACGGGGCGCGCGTTGATGATGGCCTCTACGGCCGGGTCGGGCTGCGGCGTGACCCCGAAGAAGAACGCGGCCAACCAGGCCATGACCGCGAGCGAACCGCCAAGTAGCCACGAGACCACTCGGGTGTACCGGTAGCCGGCGAACGTCGTCAGAGCTCCGAGCCCCACGAACACGAGGTGCATGGAGGCGTGGAGGAAGGGCCTGCTCTCCACGTACGGGTAGGCGGACGGCCACATGAGGAACATCGCGGCCATCGGCGCCAGTAGCGCGGGGGCGAGCCATGCGCTCTGCTGCCCGTGAGGATGCCTACGCGCCAACCACCGCGCAAGCGCGATGCCCCACAGGCCGCCGCCGATGAGGAAGAACAGGTGCTGCAGGTGGTGGTCCTTGATGCTGTGGTCTGGCGAGGGTAGGCCCAGGTGGAGCCAGGCCACGACGATGGAGACGTACCCGATCAGGACGAGGGCGATGGTGCCCGCCGCGAAGCGCCTGGAGCCCGTCATCTGGCACCTCCACCAGAGCGGGCGGTTTGCGTTGCGGGTTCTGGCGACCAGGGCCACTCGACATGCGTCCGGGCTTGCTTCAGCCCCCGCCAGATCCTCATCCCCTCGAAGAACGCGACAGCCAATCCGATCAGCAGGATGATCGCCCCGACCGAACCCCAGCCGGCGAACACCGGACCCGGCGCGGGTTCGACGTCGTAGCGGCGCGGTACGCTCGCGGCGCCCGCCAGGTAGAACGTGGCCACGAGGAGCCCGATGCCGCCCAGCACCGTGACACCTATGGTCCAGCGCATCGCTGAGGAGGTCGGGTTCTCGCTCCGCCCCTCGAGCATGGCGAAGACCCAGCCGATGGCGAAGAGGAACGACGCCCCCAGCAGGTACGTATGGAAATGGGCCGGCACCCAGAGCGTGTTGTGCAGGTGCAGGTTGAACTGGATGGTCGCGTCGAGCAGGGCGCCGATCCCGCCCAGGATCCAGCCGGCCATGCCCGCGTACATGAAGATCGAGCCGAGACCCCAGCGCATGCCGGAGCGCCAGACGAGCAGGAGGCCGCCGAAGACGGTGACTACCGCCACCGGTATCGACGACACGTAGGAGGCCCCTAGTCCCAGGTACTGGATCCAGACAGGTTGCGCGAAGTCCATGTAGAGATGGTGAGGGAACGCCAGCAGCAGGAACACCAGCGTGCCCCACCATCCGAGCGTGAGCACCCGCGTGTTCTTCCACGGGCGGCGGGCATACGCGGGCAGCCCGACGTAGACCTGCGCGATGAGCATGTAGATGATGAAGTTAGCGAGGTCGTGACCGAAGAAGTAGGTGATGTTCTTCGCCCAGAGGGCGTCGAGCGGCACGGACGGGTCGAGCCAGTGGACGAGCAGGGCCACCCCGAGCAGGCTGGCGGCGGCGGCCGCCAGGAGTCCGTCGAGGGCGATGACGAAGGCGGGCAGGACTTGCGGAGGCGGTAGTTTGCGTCCGGACGCCGCGAACGCCTTGGGTGTGAAGACCGCGTCCCAGCCGAGGACGCCTCGGAAGCCCCCGAAGCCGCGCAGCACGGCCTCGAGCATCTGGATGCACCACACCGACCAGCCAAGGACGATCAGGGTCATGCCGACCAGGAAGGCGCCGATCGACCAGGCCGGCCAGGTCGGGTTCAGGAACGGCAGAGGGTACAGGAAGGTCCAGGCTGCGCCGAACTTGCCGAACGCGGCCGCGGCCGCGACGAGCACCACGCCGCCGACGGCGAGCCCGTATGCCCACAGCGCAAGGCTCGCGGACATGGCGACCTCGCGGCGGATGAGGTACCACAGCCCGCCCATGCCGCATAGCACCAGGGCTGCGATCATGCCGGCGCCGTGCAGGGTCATCAGCGCGTAGAAGTCGACAGAAGTGAGGCGGATCCAGCCGGCCTGGGACATGCGCATGAGGAGGCCGACGACCATGAGCAGCACGACCAGGGCGAGACCGGTCATGAGATACAGGGCCATGATGCGGCGAACCGGGAAGCTGTCGGTGGACGCGCTCACTTCACCTCACCTCGAAGCTGCCTTGCATGAAGGCGTGGTTGATGCCGCAGAACTCCAGGCAGCGCACTATGTACTTGCCCTTCTCCTTGAACGTCACGCGCAGGTCGTTGGCGTAGCCCGGCATGGCCTGCACCTGGCCGATGATCCGGTCCTTGGCGTCGTAGATGGCGAAGCCGTGGTTGACGTCGATCGAGGTCAGGTTGAACACGACGGGCACGTCGTACGGCACTACCTCGGGGATGTTCTCGAAGACGTACTGCCGCGCCACGATGGGGAAGCTGACCGCGTCCGGGGCGGCTTCGGCCCTCGAGTATGGCGACAACCGGCCCGACAGGCCGAAGGCCACTACTATCGCGGCGAGCAGGACCCAGAACCAGACCTTCCTCACGCCGTAGCCCGCGGGCTGGACCTCGGCGTAGTCCTTGGGGGAGCCGCGCGACGACCACGCCACGACCACGAAGAGCGCGAGCGTCAACAGGCTCAGCACTCCGAAAGTGAGAAGGATCTTGCCTTGGATCTCCATGTCACTTCCCTTCTGCTACGTGCGCTCGGTCGCTGCCGGCGTTGACGGCGGTTACGGAGGCGTCTAGGCGCTCGTGTGGATCGTTTGCGTGAAACAGATAGGGAACGGGAGATAGCTGGGGGGCCAGCAGCTAGCCCGGCTGCCTGCCCAAGATACTTGGACATGCAGGGCGTCTTTTGAACGAGATGACTATAGCCGAAGGGTGCCGGCATAGCAACGGGTCGTTACGACCTAAGCTGGTGGGTAGCTGGTTCGCGCGTCAGCGGCGCGTCGGACGTGTCGCTATGAAAGATCGTTGCTGGACTTAGGGACAGCGAGTTCCCAGCCACAGGCGCGGACGTGGCGAGGGATAAGAGCGAGGTGGGTGACTAGCGCGTGCTCGACGCGCCAGAGCCACCCACCCTACGTTCTGTGATCACGTGCTGGAGGCGCGCAGCGCCGCCGTCAGGAGAGAAGCTTCTCCTTGCCCGTTGCAAGACTCGCTCGGACACCCCTGCCCGCCTTAGATAGGCGCTCCCGACTTGACCATATAGGTCGTTGGCGTCGCGCTCCAACTCGTGATCCTGCCGGAGATCGATCACGGTCGTCAGGCCCAACTCGCGAGGCAGACCCTTGTCGGAAACGCTCAGTCCCATCGGGATCTCGGAACGGCAGAAGACGCCTTGGCGCGTAGTGCCATGGCCAGGCACCGCTACCCCTCCCAGGTCCCGGGTGTTGAGCGTGCCGGTCAGGGGAAGGAAGCGAGGGTTGGCTGGGACGACGTCAGTGCCTGTCACGGTCGGAGTACACAGAGCTACACGAGGTCTTCAGGACCAACGCCAAGAGAGGCATCCCGCAGCGGCGACGCGAGTATTCTAACGGTGTGCCAGTGGAGGCCGCGACCATCGCTAAACCAGCCTGATAATAGTATTATGTCCATGGTCACAGACTATGGGCATAATGTCCCTGGAGCGAGCGCGAGGAGGATGGCGATGCGAACAGTCTCCAAGTCAGATCTCAAGCCGAAGGTTCTCGAGTACCTTCGCGAAGTCGAGTCGACAGGAGAGCCACTGTTCGTAACGGACCGGGGCCGCCTGGTGATCCGTATCGAGCCGTATAGCGATGACGACGAGGCGCTCCGACTGCTGCAGGGAGTCGTACTCCGATACGACGACCCAACGGAGCCGGTGGCAGAAGACGACTGGGAGGCGCTTCGGTGATCCTGCTCGACACGCATGCGTGGCTCTGGTGGCTAAGCGATCCTGGTCGGCTCGGTCGGGCCGCGGCAGAGCGGATCGAGCTGGCCAAGCGCGATGATCGCATCGTCGTGTCCGCCATCAGCGTGTGGGAAGCGGCTCTTCTGGTCAAGAAGGGCCGACTGGAACTCGCTATCGGCATGACCGCGCTCGTCCGAGGTTGCCTTGCGCTTTCCTTCTTCCGCTTCGAGGCCATAGACCCATCCATCGCCTTGGGCGCCGTCGAGCTTTCGCCCCTGCATCCCGATCCCGCGGACCGGTTGATCGTCGCGACGGCTCTGCGACTAGGCGTGCCGCTCGTCACCAAGGATTCGCGCATCCAGGCGAGCGGGTTGGTAGAAGCGATCTGGTAGGCGGTTGTCACTAGGGCGGTTTGACCGCAGTTGTCACCAAATAGAAGAACAAACGCTAACCTCCCTCACGTCACTTTCAGCCCCTCCCACCCACCACCCCCC
>JBDZVI010000116.1:0-7341 GCA_040255585.1 Deinococcaceae bacterium | reverse complement strand
GTTCATGATGCTGCCGCTGCCGAAGAGCTGCGCGTGCAGCTTGCTGCGCTTGCGGCTCGCCGGACGGAACAGGTACATGCCCTTGAGCACGCCCTCTTCCAGCTCCTCGCGCGACAGGTGCGAGGGCGCGCCGGGCTGGAGGTAGTTCTCGTTGCCCACCGTGACGTAGTAGAAGACCTTCTCCTGCTCTTGGTACATGCGGCGCAGGCCGTCGCGGACGATGATCGCCAGTTCGTGGCCGAAAGACGGGTCGTACGAGAGGAGGTTGGGGACCGGGTAGGTGAGGACGTGGGAGTGGCCGTCCTGATGCTGGAGGCCCTCGCCGGCCAGTGTTGTGCGCCCAGCCGTCGCGCCGACCAGGAAGCCCCTGGCGTGGCTGTCACCGGCCAGCCAGATGAGGTCGCCGACGCGCTGGTAGCCGAACATGGAGTAGTAGAGGTAGAAGGGTACCGTGTTGACGCCGTAGTTGGCGTAGGCGGTGCCGGCCGCGATGAAGGAGGCCATGCCGCCCGCCTCGGTGATGCCCTCTTCGAGGATCTGGCCGTCGCGCGACTCCTTGTAGTACATGAGGTGCGCTCTGTCCACGGGCTCGTAGAGCTGCCCGACGGGCGAGTAGATGCCGATCTGGCGGAAGAACGCTTCCATGCCGAAGGTGCGTGCCTCGTCTGGGATGATGGGCACGACGAGCTTGCTCCAGTTCGGGTCGCGCAGGAGCTTGCGCATGATGTTCACCATCACCATGGTCGTGGAGACGGTGTGGTCGCCGCTCGAGGCCATGAACTCCTCGAACGCCTCGGCCGGCGGCGGCACGAGTGGCTCGGCCTTGACGCTCCGGGCGGGGAGGAAGCCGCCCAGCTTCTCGCGGTGCTCGATGAGGTACTTGTGCTCCGGGCTGTCCTCCGGGGGGCGGTGGAACGGCTCGTTGGCGATCTGGTCGTCCGTGATGGGCAGGCTGAAGCGGTCACGGAACGCACGCATCTCGTTCTCGTCGAGCTTCTTCTGCTGGTGAGTGATGTTCTGCGCCTCGCCGGCCGTGCCGAGGCCGTAGCCCTTGACCGTGCGGGCGATGATCACCGTCGGCTGACCCGTGTGCTTGACCGCGCGGTCGAAGGCGGCATAGACCTTTAGCGGGTCGTGCCCGCCGCGGTTGAGCCTGGCGAAGTCGGCGTCCGTCCAGTCGCTGACGAGTTCCCTCAGCTCAGGGGTGTTGAAGAACCGCTCCTTCAGCTCCTGGCCGCCGAAGGCCGCGTAGCGCTGCGACTCGCCGTCGACGAGCTCCTCGAAGCGCTTGACGACGATGCCCTGCTTGTCGCGGCTGAGCAACTCGTCCCACGCGCTGCCCCAGGCCACCTTGATGACGTTCCAGCCGGAGCCGCGGAAGATGCCCTCGAGCTCCTGGATGATCTGGCCGTTGCCGAACACCGGGCCGTCGAGGCGCTGGAGGTTGGCGTTCAGGACCCAGATCAGGTTGTCGAGCTTGGCGCGCGACGCGACGCGGATGGCGCCAAGCGTCTCCGGCTCGTCCGTCTCGCCGTCGCCGACGAACGCCCACACCTTGCCCGTGCCCTTGGGGTAGAGGCCGCGGTCCTCGAGGTAGCGCCTGAAGCGCGCCTGGTAGATGGACGTGATGGGGCCGAGGCCCATGGAGACGGTCGGGTAGCTCCAGTAGTCGGGCATGAGCCACGGGTGCGGGTAAGAGGAGAGGCCAGGGCCGTCTTGCAGCTCCCGACGGAAGTTGTGCATCTGCGCGTCATCGAAGCGGTGCTCCAAGTAGGAGCGCGCGTAGATGCCGGGGCTGGCGTGGCCCTGGAAGTAGACCAGGTCCGAGTCGGGACCCAGCTTCGGTCCGCGGAAGAAGTGGTTGAAGCCGACCTCGTAGAGAATCGCGGCAGAGGCGTAGGTGGCGATGTGTCCGCCGATGCCGGGCGAGTGCTTGTTCGCCTGCACCACCATCGCCATGGCGTTCCACCGGATGAGGTTCGTGATCTTGCGCTCGATGGCGAGGTCGCCAGGGTACTCCGGCTGCTCGTCGACGCTGATCGTGTTGACGTAGGACGTGTCGGACTCGAACGGCAGTTGGACGCCGTGCTTCTCGGCGTGGGCCTCGAGGCGCTCGAGGATCTCGATGACGCGCTGCGCGCCGCCGCTGGCGAGGACGTAGTCGAGAGACTCGAGCCACTCGCGGAGTTCGACGGAGTTGAGCTGGTTCAGCTCGTCCGGCGCCAACTGGGAGCGGTCCAGGTCTAGTAGTCGATCCAGGACGTCAGCCATGTCTCTCACCTTCTCGTGCGCGCCATCGCTTGGCGGCGTCATCGGCGTCGCTTTCGACCCGAGGTCGGCCTCGCAGGAGGCGGACACCACGCGCGTCACGCTTTGGCCCGGCCCCTTCGGCCGGCGCCACAGTGACGTCATGTTACGCCATGGACGGCTCTATTTTCGTGTTCTGGTTAAACGTTTCACCGCTACACGCCCTGCCGCTGTCAGGCGGTAGGACCGTTCGCAGCCAACCGCCGCAGTAAACCGCGGACCACGCTCTCGGCGCGCTCCGCCGCGGCGATCGTGAAAGTCCTGAAGTCGACGCTCGCCGAATGATCGGCCGTGTCGGAGATGCTGCGGACGATGACGAACGGCACCAGCCAGCGTGCGCAGATCTGGGCGACGGCGGCGCCTTCCATCTCCGCGCAGGCCGCCCCGAAGGTCTGCCGCAGGTGCAGCACCCGCGCCGGGTCCGAGACGAACGTGTCGCCGGAGGCCACCCGGCCCTCCACGACCCTCACGCCCGCCAGCTCGCTCGCGGCGGCGAGCGCGGCCGAGCGTAGGACAGGATCGGCCGCCCAGGCCTTGCCAACCCCGGGCACCTCGCCGAGCTCGTAGCCGAGACCTGTCACGTCGACGTCGTGTTGAACGGCATCCGAACTCACGACCACATCGCCGATCTCGAGCGCGCCGGCGACCGCGCCGGCCACCCCCGTGAACACGACGCTCCCCGCCCCCGCGGTCAACAGCGCCTGCGTGAGGGCGGCAGCGTTGACCTTGCCGACGCCGCACTCGGCGAGGAGCACCGGAACCCCTTCGAGGGAACCGTCCTCCCAAGCGAACGGACCGGACCGGACCGACACGGCGCCCACGAGGCCGGCGCGAAGCCGCTCGACCTCCTCCGGCATGGCGCCGATGACGGCCACCTGCCGATGCTTCTGATCGGTTCCCACGGGCGCGCGGCCCTGGTCAGCGGCGTGGCGCGGGAGGCGCGGCGTAGAAAACGAGGCGGCCGAGGTAGGCCCCCGCCACGACACCGACGGCTCCGACACCGACGAGCAGTAGGAAGTTGAGGTCGAAGCCCGCGTTCGGCCCGAAGAGCCGGGTGGCGAGCATGCCAAGGGTGAGGGCGAGGCCCGTGATGAGCGTGAACGTCAGGGCGTTGTCGCGACCCTGCCTGAGTTGGAACAGGACGGAGAAGTACCCGAAGAGGAGGTAGAAGCCGGCGCCCGTGAGGCTGGTGCCGATGGTGCTCTCCGTAGGAGGCACGGCAGCTTGCAGGACGATGAAGAAGACGGTGGCGATCATGAGCGCGCCGGAGAAGCGCCCGGGCAGGCGCTTGCGCTGCTCGGGGGTCAACGACTTGACGTTCACGGTCTTCAGGTCGGGCGCGGCGTCGCCGGCCTTCGAGCCGGCCTTGGCCCCGCTCTTGGAGGACCTAGCGCCCCGCTGCGCCCTCAGCGCGGCGAGCCGCGCGCGGCGCTCCTGGCGCTTCCTGTCCTTCTCCTTTGCCGCCTTATCGTCGAGCTTCGCCTGCGCCCTGCGCAGCTGTCGGTTCATGCCGGTAGCATAACCGGCGGATCCCCCGACCCCGCGCTTCGGCTCCCAAGGGCCGTGCTAGGCTCGCGCAACCGATGACGGACGCCTTGTTGAGCCTCATAGCAGGACGCTTCGGCACCCCGACCTACGTCTACGATCTGGATGTTGTGGCAGAACAGGTCGCCCGCCTGAAGGCCGCTTTCCCGTTCGCAGACCTCAGGTACGCCGTGAAGGCCAACGGCAACGGCGCGCTGCTGCGACACCTCGTCTCCCTTGGCGTCGGCGCGGAGGCCCTGACCGAGGGCGAGCTGGAACGCGCGCTGCGAGCCGGCTTCGAACCGGCCCGCATCATCCTCGGCGGTCCCGGCCACACTGCGGCGCTCGCCCGTAGGGCGGCCGAGGCCGGAGTGGGCCTGGTCAGCCTCGACTCCGTCGGCGCCTGGCGGGTGTGGAGCGAGGTCGGCGCCCCACGCGTGCGCTTCCTGGTACGCGTCAACCCGGGTTTCGACCCGCACACGCACGAGCACCTGGCCACCGCGGCGGCGACCTCGAAGTTCGGCGAGCCGGTCGAGGCGGCGCGGTTCCTCGCCCGCGAGGTCGCCGCGACGGGCAGGCTCGCCGGCTTCCACATCCACGCCGGCTCGATGCTGGACGACGAGACGGTGGCCGAGATGGTGGTGTCCAGCCTCGAGCCCCTGTACGCCGAGTTCCCCGAGGCCGACCTCGTCGACTTCGGCGGCGGCCTCGCCGTGCCGCGCCCGCCGCTGGCCGGCTTCGCGGCCGCGTACGAACGGTTCGTGCACCGCACCGGCAAGCGCGTGCTGCTCGAGCCTGGCCGCTTCGTGGTCGCCGACGCCGGCACGCTGCTCACGCGCGTGCTGCACGTCAAGGAGAGCGAGCGGCGGCACGTGATAGCGGACGGCGGCATGGCCGATCTGCTGCGGCCCGCGTTGTACGGCGCCAGGCACCCCATCAGGGTCGTAGAGGGCCAGGGTGGAGCCGCGCCGCGGCTGCCGACGGACGTCGACGGGCCGCTCTGCGAGAACGCCGACCGGTTGGGCCAGGACGTCGAGTTGCCGGCGCTGCGAGCGGGCGACCTGTTGGCGGTCGGGACGGCGGGCGCCTACGGCTTCGCCATGGCCTCCAACTACGCCGGGAGCCTGCGCCCCGCCGAGGTCGTCGTGCGCGGGGGCGAGGCCCGTCTCGTGCGCAGGCGGGAACGCCCAGAGGACCTCTGGCGCCTCGAAGAGGAAGCCTGAGCGTTCGAGCCAACCAACCGGGCCATAGGCCGGGCGACGGAACGTTTTCCTCGGCCGTAGCCGCGCCGGGTCCGCTCCACGCGACCCGCCGGGGCTACACTCGCAGCATGGGACCAAGCCACCTCCACCTCGAAAGCCGACCGGCGGCATGAAGACGCTCGCCGACGTCTCCGCCAACTACCTCACCGACGCGTGGCACGCCGCGGCGCGAACCTTCGAGGTCGTAGAGCCTGCATCGGGCAAGGTCCTCGCTGGCGTCGCCGACTGCGGCCCCGACGAGGCGCACAGGGCCGCCGATATCGCATGGTCGGCGTTCGAGAGGTGGCGGGCCACGAGCGCGTTCGAGCGCTCTGACACGCTCGCCCGCTGGCACGACCTGATCATCGAGAACACCGAGGTCTTGGCCACGACGATGACGCGCGAGATGGGCAAACCCCTCAAGGAGTCCCGCGGCGAGGTCAAGTACGCCGCCGGCTTCGTCAGGTGGTACGCGGAGGAGGCCAAGCGCGTCTACGGCGACCTCTTCCCGGCCCAGGACCCGAGCAAGCGGCTGCTCGCCGTCCCGCAGCCCGTCGGTCCGGCCTTCGCGATCACGCCGTGGAACTTCCCGCTCGCGATGGTGACGCGCAAGGCCGCGCCCGCGCTCGCGGCGGGGTGCTCGTTCGTGCTCAAGCCGGCCGAACAGTCGCCCGTCTCGGCGCTGTTGCTGGCCGACCTGTGGCTGGAAGCCGGAGGGCCGGCCGGCACGCTCCAGGTGTTGCCCACCTCCGACCCCGCGCCACTATCCACCGTGCTCATCCAGGACCCGCGCATCCGCAAGCTGACGTTCACCGGCTCGACCGAGGTCGGGCGCGTACTGTACGCCCAGGCGGCCGCCACCGTGAAACGGATCTCCCTCGAACTCGGTGGTCACGCCCCGTTCATCGTCTTCCCCGACGCCGACCTTGCCAACGCCGTGCCGCAGGTGATGGCGAGCAAGTTCCGCAACGCCGGCCAGACGTGCGTGTGCGCGAACCGCATCTACGTCCACTCTTCGATCGTCGAGGAGTTCACCGAACGCTACGCGGCCGAGGCCGCGCGCCTCGTGGTCGGCGATCCGCTCGATCCTGGTACGGACATAGGTCCGCTCGTCGACGCCCAGGCCGTCGCCAAGGTCGAACGTCATGTCGCGGAGGCGGTCGGGGCCGGCGCCAGGGTCGTGACCGGCGGCAAGCGGCTCGACGGGCTCTATTACGCCCCGACGGTGCTAGCGGGTGTTCGGCACGACGCCCTGCTGATGCGCGAGGAGACGTTCGGACCGGTGGCGCCCATCGCGGCGTTCGATACCGAAGAGGAGGCCGTCAGGCTCGCCAACGACACGCCTTTCGGTCTGGCCGCGTACCTGTACACGCGTGACCTCGGGCGCGCCTTCCGCGTCTCGGAGGCGCTGGAGTACGGCATCGTCGGCGTCAACGACGGCGTTCCCTCTGCGCCGTACGCGCCGTTCGGCGGGGTCAAGCAGTCCGGCATCGGCCGCGAAGGCGGGCCGTGGGGCATCCAGGAGTACCTGAGCGTCAAGTACGTGGCCATGGGGCTCGGGCGGGCTTGAGTGGCCGTTGCGCCTCGGGAGCGGTGACAGGCGAGACGGGCGCCGCCGCACCCGCCGCCGGCACCGTGTCCGACGGCGCCACGGCGTTGCTAGCAGAGCTGGTGGCGGCGGTGGGCGGGGGCATGACGGCCGCAGCCAGCTTCTACGCGCGCGCGTCCGACCGCATGCGTGGAGCCCTCGGTGGCGAGGCCCACTTCGCGCGTGCTTTCACTAACGACCGCTTCGCGCCCCTCGCCTACGGGAGCGGCGCCCGCCTGACCGACATCCAGCAACTGGGCGACAGCGTCAGGGCGACGCTGGTGATCGAGACGGAAACCGGCACGGTGGCCTACGTCGTAGCCGTGGCGAAGGCGCGTTTCGGCGACCGCGCCGGCACATGGTGCCTCAGCGGCGTGGCCCGCGAGGGCATCGACCTGTAGCCTTGCGCGCTACTTGGGCTGCACGTCCAGCGTCGCGGCCAACGGGACGCTCTTGCCGCCGCGCGCCTGCAACGTGGCACGCAGCCTGTAGGGGCCTGGGATGATGTCGTCGGGCACCACGACCTTCACGACGGACCACAGCGAGTAGTCGGTCGTGGTGGTGTTGAACGACGCGCTGGTCGTGTTGCGCTGCTCGACCATCACGCTACTCAGCGCGACCTGCCATCGGTCCGCGACGCGGGCGTCGAGGAGACCGAACGTGCTGGCGGCGTCGCCGCGC
>JBDZVI010000115.1:0-7369 GCA_040255585.1 Deinococcaceae bacterium | reverse complement strand
GACCTCCTCCCCCAGGAACTCCGCGATGCGTCCGAAGCTCGCCGCGGCGAAAGCCGGAGGCGTGCGCTGCCTCACCACGGTCCAGCACGCCGCCTGGAAAGCGCTTGAGAACAGGGGCGGGTGGAACCCCGCCAGGGCGGCAGCGACCGGCTCGAACGCCGGGTCGCGCTTCGCCGCCTCGTGCAAGGACCGGGTGTCAAGCTCCAGCGCCAGGCGCCACCGGAGTTGCGACTCCGCGTCGGCCACCTCTGAGACCGTGATGCCGGCGTCCGCACCTGGTCGAGCGCCATGACCAAGGCGCACGGAGAGACAACCCTCCGCCCGGCCCGGTCGCAACTCGGCCACGACGAGCTTGCCAGGGTGCGACCCGACGCGCAGCGCCATGAGCCAACCGGCGCCGTCGTGGGTGGGGCGCCCGCGGTCTGGGGCCGCCGTCCAGTCGGCCAGCGCCGCGAGCGTGTGGCGCCAGTCGAAGAGGGGCGCGGCCGTCAGGTCCAGTTCCGCCGCGGCGTTGGCACCGCGCGCCGCGGCGTCGCCGCGCGGCGCACGGTCGCCTTGCGCTCCGGCGTCGCTGCGCGACACGTAGTCGCTACGCGACACGCTCGCGCAATCCTTGTCCTCGCGCGCCTCGGTCACGCCTCATAGATGCAAAGCGTAACCGACCTGGCACGTATACTTGTTCGCCGTGCAGGTATCCGACAACACCCTGACCAAGCTCTCGTTCGACCGGGTGCGCTCGGCGCTCGCGGAACGCGCCGGCACCTTCATGGGAGCCGAGCTGGCCCGCGCGCTGGCGCCGCTGCCGGACGAGGCGGCCGCCGAGCGGGCGCTGGAGCGCGTCAGGGAAGTGGTGGAGGGCGGCTTCCTCGCCTTGGGCGGCATCGAGGACGTGCGCGGCCTCGTGCAGCGCGTGCGCGACGGCAACCTGCTGGACGGTACCGATATCCTGTCCATCGCCTACACGCTCGACGGCGCCGCCACGTTGCGCCGCGCCATCCTCGTTTCCGAGCGGCCCGCGCTCGCCGAGCTCGCGCTCGAGATCGGCACGTTCGACGGCGTACTGCGCCTCGTGAGGGAGCAGCTCGACCCCGACGGCAACGTTCGCGACGACGCCACGCCGAAGCTCTACGACATCAGGCGTCGGCTCAACCCGCTGCGCGGCCGGATCCGCGATCGACTGACGCGACTGCTCGAGCAGTACTCGGAGTTCGTGCAGGATCCCATCATCACGCTGCGGCGCGAGCGCTACGTCATCCCGATCAAGGCCAACCACCAGGCGCGCGTGTCCGGCCTCGCCCTCGACCGCTCCGACTCCGGCGCCACGGTGTTCATCGAGCCCGCCGCCGTCGTCGACCTGAACAACGAGCTCGCGCTGCTGGAGATGGAGGAGCGCGACGAGGTGCGGCGCATCCTACTCGCGCTGGGTCGCCGCCTCGCCGACGAGCCGCGGCTCGACGCCAGCCTCGAGGTCGTCGCCAAGCTCGACGTGGTCAACGCGTCGGCCCGCCTAGCGTCCGAATGGCGGCTGGCGAGGCCGGCCTTCGACGCCACCGGGCGCGTGCGCCTGCTCGGCGCCCGCCACCCGCTCGTGACAGACTGCGTGCCCAACGACATCCTTCTCGACGAGGGCACGCGGCTGATCGTCATCACCGGTCCGAACGCGGGCGGCAAGACGGTGCTGATCAAGACGGTCGGGCTGGCCGCGCTCATGGCCTACTCGGGCCTGTTCGTGGCGGCCGACGCCGCCCGCCAGCCCCTTCTCCCGTACACGCGGGAACTCCTCTGCGACATAGGCGATGAGCAGAGCATCGAGGCCAGCCTCAGCACGTACGCCGGTCACTTGCGTAACCTGCGCGCCATCGTCGACAGCGCCGACGAGCACGCGCTCGTACTCATCGACGAGCTTGGCTCCGGCACCGATCCGGACGAGGGCGCGGCCATCTCGCAGGCCATCCTCGAGGCCGTGGTGGCCTCCGGCGCGCGCGGCCTCGTGACCACGCACCTTGCGCCCCTCAAGGTCTTCGCCTCCGAGACGCCCGGCGTGACCAACGCGGCCATGCGCTTCGACGTCGAGGCCTTGAGGCCCGCCTACCAGCTCGTCATGGGTCAGCCCGGGCGCAGCTACGCCCTCGCCATCGCCGAGCGCCTCGGCCTCGGCAAGGAACTGCTGGAGCGCGCCGCCGAGCTGCTCGGCCCCGATGGCGGCAGGCTCGAAGCCCTCCTCCTCGCCCTGGAGGGTCGGCGCGAGGAGCTGGAGGCGCAATTGGCCGAGGCACGCACCGCGAGCGAGACGGCCGTGCGCGAGGCCGAGCAGCTGCGCGACCAGATCGCCATGCTGCGCGACCGCGAGGGCGAGGTCATGGCCGCAGCCGCTGCGCGCGCCGAAGCCCTCCTGAAGGACACCATGCAACACGCAGCCAGGCTCAAGCGGAGCGCGCGGGAGGAGCCCGAGAGGCGGTCGAAGGCCCTGGAGGAGATCGGCGCCCTCAGGCAGCAGGCGCGCATCCTGGCCGGTAAGGGCGCGCGCACCCTTGCGGGTGAGTGGCCCACCCGATCGGCGAGCGACGGAGTCACGCACGCGGCCACCGGGGCGCCGGCCGCAGGGGCCGACCCCTTGGGCGCCGGACGACGTGTGCGCGTCGCGAGCTACGAGGCCGAGGGGCCCGTGCTGGAGCGCAGGGGAGACCAGGTCGTCGTGCAACTCGGCCTCATCAAAGTCACTGTGCCCGTGACGGACGTCAAGCCCGCCAAGCCGGCGAGCGGCGGCCAGGCGCGGCGCACGCCCGTCGCCATCGGCCAGGCGAGCGCGCCCCGCGAGCTCAACCTGCGGGGCGAACGAGTGGAGGCCGGCCTCGAGCTCCTGCGCGACTTCATCCTCGAGGCGCACGCCCTGAAGCTCGAGTCGGTGCGCGTCCTGCACGGTAAGGGCACCGGCGCGTTGCGAGACGCCGTCCGCAGCTACCTGAAGGGCGAGAAGCTCGTAGAGCGCTTCGAGGACGCCGTGCCTTACGAGGGGGGCCACGGCGTCACCGTCGCTTACCTGCGCCGTTGAGCGCCCGGCGTGCCGCGACGCCGGGTCCCGACAGACGGACGGCCGATCCGTCGCTACCCTCTCGCCTGACGGCCGCGGTCTGCCGCGGTCCCTCTGCCCGACCCGCGACCACGCATCTGCGATACTCGCCCCATGCCCCGTAACCTCGCCATCGTCTTCGATCTCGACGGCACCCTGGTCGACTCCCTCGACGACATCCTCGACACGTTCCTTGCCACCTTCGAGGAGCTGGGCGGTGAGCCACCCGAGCGCGGCGCCGTGCGAGCGCTCGTAGGCAGGCCGTTGGACGAGATGTACGCGGGGTTCGTCCCGGCGCAGAGGCTCGGGACCTACGTCGCCGCCTACCGCGAGCGCTACCGGCGCCACCTCGCCAACAAGACCCGGCCCTACCCGGGTGTCGTGGACTTGTTGAGCGAGCTGGGCGAGCGCGGCTACGCGCGGTTGGTGGCGACCACCAAGCGCTCCGCCACCGCCAACGAGCTGGTGGAGGCCGTCGGCCTCGCGGACTACGTCGATCACGTGCAGGGCACTGACGGCTTCCCGCACAAGCCTGCGCCAGACGTGATCCTGCGCGCCCTGGCCACGGCCGACGCGCACGGCACGTGGATGGTGGGCGACACGACCAGCGACATCGTCGCGGGCAGGGCTGCCGGTCTCAAGACGTTCGGCGTCACATGGGGAACGCACGACGCGGCCACGCTCGCCGCCGCCCGTCCTGACGCCGTCGAACCGACCATCGGTCCGCTCCTGCTCCTCCTGTGAGGCAAAGCGCGGCCGCTTCCGCCGGCGAGCCGAACCCACGTGTGAAACGACAGTGATCCGTCGGCGAGCCCTTGTCGATTAACCTAGCGAGATGAACGGCATCGAGAAGCAGTACGTGATCGACGCCCTCGCCGAGGACTCATGGCGCATGTTCAGGATCATCGGTGAGTTCGTGCAGGGGTTCGAGGAGATGGCGGACGTGGGGAAGGCCGTCACGGTCTTCGGCTCGGCCCGTCTCAAGGAGGGCACGGAGTACTACGCCAAGGCGCAGCAGCTGGGCGGGGCGCTGGCGCGCGAGGGCTACACGGTCCTTACCGGCGGCGGCCCTGGCTTGATGGAAGCGGGCAACCGCGGGGCCAAGGAGGCCGGCGGCCGCAGCATGGGCCTCAACATCGACCTGCCGCACGAGCAGTCGCCGAACCCGTACCAGACGGACACGCTCCAGTTCAAGTACTTCTTCGTGCGCAAGGTCATGCTCGTCAAGTACTCGACGGCTTTCGTCGTGTTCCCGGGCGGCTTCGGCACCATCGACGAACTCTTCGAGGCGCTGACGCTCATCCAGACCCGCAAGATCAAGCCGTTCCCCGTCTATCTGGTCGGCGTGGAGTTCTGGCGCGGCCTCCTGCAGTGGCTTCAGGGGACGTTGCTGCGCGCTGGCACGATCTCCGACGGTGACCAGCACCTCTTCAAGGTCGTGGACGACGTGAGCACGATCCCGGCCGAGATCGAGGCGTACTACCGCAACTCTACGCAGGCGGGCTTCAACCTGCCCTGGTAGGCGGGCCGTTCTTCCGTCGCGGCGTGGGCCAAGGGCTCGTCAGTCGTGGAAGGGCGGTAACGCCGCGACGCCGAACACCTGCGCCGCCAGCTCCCAGATCTGCTCCGGCTCCATGGCCGCGCCGAGGAAGGTCGTGTCGCCGCGCCACACCTCGACGTGGGGGTGCGGGCCGTCCTGCGTGCCTTCCGCAGCCTCGGCGGTGCCAGAGTTGCCCGTCGTGGCGATGACGTCACCCTGCCTGACCGCGGTGCCGACCGCCACGTTCTCGGCTATCGCCGCCAGGTGCGCGTAGCGGGTTATGAAGCCCCCCGCGTGGCGGATCCAGACCTGCCGCCCGCGCAGGCGGTCAAGCACTTCGGGCGGCGTATCCAGACCGCGAAGGGCCTCCTCGATCAGGGCGTCGTACTCCGCCTGGGTGTTCTCGACGTAAGCCCTGTCGGCGCGGATGACGACGCCATCGGCCACCGCGACGATCGGAGTGCCGTAGCCGATGTTCACGCTCACCGTGCCGTTGTAGAAGTCGAAGCCCTCGTGGTAGCCGTTGCGGTAGGCGCGCGCCGCCCCCGGCAGATGGCTGCGGCGCGAGCTGATCGTCGCGTGCTCGACTGGCACGACGTAGCCGCTCGGCCAACCGCGCACGAACGGGCGCGAGCCCAGCTCCTGGAGCCGCGGGAACACCCCGGACGTGCGCACGGCCGCGTTCTGGCGTGCCAGGTCGGCGGCGTTGCGCCCCTCAGTGTCGCGCAGCGTCGGATCGGCGCCCGCGTTCAGCAGGTGGATGACCTGGGCGGGGGTGCCGGCGGCCGCAGCGAGCATCAGCGCGCTGGAACCGTTCTCCGTAACGTCGTCCAGTGCCGCGCCCCCGATAAGGAGCGCGTCGAGGGCGGCGGTGGGGGCGTTCTCCCTGACGGCCACCATGAGGGCCGTGTAGCCGCTGAGGTCGCGGGCGTGCACGTCCGCGCCACCTGCGAGGGCCGTGGTTATGGCGGCCGCCACTGCGCTAGGGTCGGCCGACGCGATCGCGGCGAACAGGTCGGGCTTCGCCGGCTCGCGCGGATGGCTCTTGAAGGGCGGCAGGCCGAGCGCCCAGAGCCCACCGGCGGCCAGTAGAAGGACCACGAGCAGTGCGATGACGATCCGCATGCCGGCCATGCTACCGCGGCCCGGCGCCTTGCTTGCCCCGCACGGGTATCTTGGTGGGCGTGGTCGCCGCGCGCAGAAGCGAGTTCCTTGGCCTACTGCGCCTGGCGGCGCCCCTCGTTCTCGCCCAACTGGCGCAGAACGGCCTGAGCTTCGTTGACACTCTCATGGTCGGGCGCCTCGGCGCCGGCGCCCTCGCCGCCATGGCGCTCGGCGGCAGCTTCTACTTCACGACCGGCGTCATCACGTCCTCCGTGCTATACGCGGTCGGACCCGTCGTGGCTCAGGCCATCGGCGCCGGAAGGCGAGCCGAGGCAGGGCACGCCGCGTCGCGGGCGCTCTGGCTGGCCGTCGCGCTTTCGATCCCCGGCCTGGTCATCTTCAACGCCATCGGTCCCGTCCTCGTGCGCTTCGGGCTCGAGCCGGAGACGGCGCGCCTTGCCGCCGGCTACTTGAGGGCGATCTCGTTCGGTTTCCCTTTCTATCTGGGCTTCGCGGCCTTGCGGGGCTTCCTGGAGGGGCACGGCGACGCGCGCCCGATCATGTACATCGCGTTCTTCGGCGTCGCCCTCAACGTGGTGCTGTGCGAGGTGCTGATCTTCGGCCATCTCGGCTTCCCGGCGCTTGGGGTGATCGGCACGGGCTACGCGACGGCGACGGTGTACACGGTCATGTTCGCCCTGGTGGCCGCGCTCGTCGTCTGGCGCTACCCCCGGCAGCGCGTCTTCGCCGGCATGGCCGATGTCCGGCCACGCATGCTTGGCGAACTCGTCAGGCTGGGCTGGCCGATCGCGTTCACGACCGGCATGGAGGTGGGCCTCTTCAGCCTCTCCAGCCTGATCATCGCCCGCTTCGGCGATTCGGTGCTCGCCGCGCACCAGGTCGCCATGCAGTCGGCCTCGATGACCTTCATGGTGCCGCTCGGCGTGGCCATCGCCACCGGCGTGATCGTCGGGCAGGCCGCCGGCGCGGGCGACATGGCCAAGGTGCGGCGCACTGGCTTCATGGGGATCGGGGTCGCGGTCGGGTTCATGCTGTGCTCCGCGACGTTCTTCCTCGTCGCGCCGCGCTTCGTGATCGGCCTGTACACGGACGTCGACGCTCCCGGCAACGCCGCCATGGTCGCGGCTGCCATCGGTTTCTTGAGCATCGCCGCCCTGTTCCAGCTCTTCGACGGCGTGCAGGTCACGGCCATCGGCGCCCTGCGTGGGCTGAAGGACACGCGCATGCCCATGCTGCTGACGCTCGTCTCCTACTGGGTCGTAGGCATGCCACTCGGGCTTCTACTCGCCTTCCGGCTCGGCGTCGGCGCCAAGGGGCTCTGGTACGGCATGGTCGCGGGCCTGGTCGCCTCGGCCGTCCTGATGAGCACGCGGTTCGCGAGGCGGTCGCGGGCGCCCGGGCGCGGAACTCGGTAGACTTGAACGCAGGAGGTAGGGATGAACGAGTTCTTGGTCATCGCCCGCAACGCGATCATCATCATGATCGCCATCGGGTTGTTCTCGTCCTTCTTCGTCGTGACGACCCTTTGGGTAGCGCGCAACACGGTGGAGCCGGAGAAGTAGTAGCGCCGCGTAGCGCCACACTCCCAGGCCGGCGCCGCCGGTGGGTGGGCGCACGGGTTCGCGGACTTGCCC
>JBDZVI010000114.1:2310-7397 GCA_040255585.1 Deinococcaceae bacterium | reverse complement strand
GGTTCCCAACCACGTGACCACCAAGACCCCAAGCACAAAACTACTGACAGTCCCGCAAGACTCCGTTGGTGGCGACGCGATGTACCAGCGCTGCGGTCAATCGAGCCGGAATCCATCCACTTCGGCACACAAGGTCACTCCCCAGCCGGACGAGGGTTGTCGGCACGCGGCAGACTCACCCGGTTCGAAGTTGTGAACGCTGAGTCGAGGATGGTGCGGACGCCCCTGCAGCCGCCCGCTGAAGCGGGACTCGCCCAGTACGTTCTCGCCTTCGTCAAGGCAGGTGACCTTCACCTCGATGGCGCCGTTGCGCCTAGGCCAGTTGCCGTCCATCGTAAGACCGCTGCTGAGCAGCCAATTGTCTTCGGGGCGCGGGTCATATACCCAACTGCCATCCAGAACTTGTCCCATGAACGGATAGAGGTTGGCGTAAAGGGTCCTACCATCGAGTAAGGCTGCGAACTTGAGAAGCGGGCACGTAAACGCGCCATCCAGACTGCGACCACCGAGTGACACGGAGACGAAGGGCGTGGCGAACGGGTTGCAAGCTCCCAGCACGAACGTCACGATCGCCAGGCATGCGAACCGACCGAAGCGAACCATACCTTGCCCCCTACACGCTTGTCCTTAGGCAAGATCGTAGACGAACTCCGGCAGGCCGGAGGTCCCTGGAACCGGTACTTGAAGTACAAGAGTCCCATGTGGGGTGGGCTGCCGCGCTTCACCGAAGCTACGCTTGCCCTCCCCCTTAGACGATAGTCTTGCGAAGGGTGTGTGCTGGGAGATCTGCCCGAGCCTCACCGGCCCAAGGAGCCCAAGTGTCCGAAACGACTCAGCCCGAACCTGCCGCGGCGGAACCGATAGCGCCCGCCGCCCCGACCCACGTCACGGTCTACACGACCTCCTGGTGCTCCGACTGCCACGCGCTCAAGGCGTTCCTGAACGCCAAGGGCATCCCGTTCACGGAAGTGAACATCGAGGACGACGACGAGGCGGTGGAGTTCGTCATGCGCGTCAACGCCGGCATGCGCAGCGTGCCGACGGTGGTCGTGGGCGACGTGGCCGCCAGCCTCTCGAACTTCTCGCCGATCAAGGCCCACGAGTTCCTGACCCGCGCGGGCCTTGCCGCGCTCTGAGACGGCCACCGAGAGCCTTGCCGAGAACACTGCGAGGAGCAGCTCCTAGGCCGCGCGTGGAGCGGTCGAGGCGCTTCGCTTGCGCTTTGGCGCACATGGTAGCCTCCCGGGCATGACGGCGAGCGGGCGCGGTCCCGGGCAGCACGCCCCCGAGCGGAACGGTTCCGCACAGTACGGCTCCGAACAGCACAGCGATCAGGAACGGGCCGAACGTGTTAGGGCTATGTTCTCCGACATCGCCCCGACGTACGACCTCCTCAACGGTGTCCTATCGTTCGGCGTCGACAAGCGCTGGCGCGCCCAGGCCGCGCGCGCGGCTCTCGCCGTGGTGCCGGTCGGCGGCGCGGTCCTTGACGTGGCCACGGGTACGGGCGACCTCGCCCTCGCCCTGAAGCGTGCGCGCCCCGACGTGCGCGTGGTGGGGGCCGACTTCGCCGCGCCCATGCTCGAACTGGCCGGTCGCAAGGCCGCTGCGCGCGGGGTGGAACTCGAGCTCGTCCAGGCCGACGGCACGCGCCTGCCGTTCGAGAGCGCCTCCTTCGACGCCTTGACGATCGCCTACGGGCTGCGCAACTTCGCTGACCCGGACGCCGGTCTGCGGGAGTTCCGCCGCGTCCTGAAGCCGGCCGGCCGCCTGATCGTCCTCGAGTTCCCGCCGCCGCCGAAAGGTGTGTTCGGCACGCTCTTCAGGTGGTACTTCACGAAGGTGTTGCCGCGCATGGGCGCGCTCGTCTCGGGCGAGGCCCGTGCGTACTCGTACCTGCCCGAGTCGGTGCTCGCGTTCTTCACGCCGGAGACGCTCGCTGCTCACCTGCGCGCCGCCGGCTTCGGGGCGGTAGAGTACCGGCTGCAGACGCTCGGCGTCTCCGCCCTCCACGCCGCCGACGTTCACGTCGCGGACGCCGAGGGCGTCGCACCGGAGAGGCCAGCATGACCGACGAACTCGAACTGGGTTTCGACAAGGAGCCGAAGGCGCCGCCGCTCGTCGGCCTGCCCAGCGCACCCGCGCTCGTCGAGCCGATCGGCTTGGACGCGGGCTTCGAGGTCAACACGGACGCGGCCCTGTTCGACGCGAGCTTCCAGGACGGCGACGACGCGCACGACCGGCGCTTCGGCCTGGCCATCGAGCACGTCAAGGGTAGCGTCAGGGGTCGCACGTTCGACAACGACGTCATGCGCCTACGCGTCGGACCAGGCGGGTTCTACGCCCAGTCGCGGCGCTTCGAGGCGGCCTTCTACGGCGACACGGGTAGGGCCACCGTCTCGTTCGTGAGCGAGTCCGAGGCCGCCGCGATCGTCTGGGAGGCGGTCGCCCACTACCGGTCGGAGGAGGCCCGCTCCCTCCTCTGCGTGTACTCCAGCGACGAGGCGCCCGATTTCTTCCTCGGCTACCGCGTCAACGACGACCAGCGCTACGAGATCGGGCGGCTGGCGCGGGTCGTGCCTCTTCACATGCGAGTGCTGTTCGCGTCCAACGAGGTCGTCCCGCTAATCGGGGCCACGAGCGGCGCCGTCGTCTACCAGCGCACGCGCGCCGGCAAGCACGTCGTAGTCAAGGCGCCAGGCCGCCGCAGGCCGCTGATGATGGGCGCCGGTCACCACTGAGGTCTGGCGGGCCGGTGCGGCACGACCTCGTCATCGTCGGGGGAGGCATCACGGGCTGCGAGGCGGCGTACGCCACGGCGCGCGCGGGTCTCGACACCCTGCTGGTAACGACGAGCCTCGACACGTTGTACGTGCTCGCCCACGATGCCCGCGAACTCGAGGCGCCCCCGAAAAGTCTGCTCGCGGCAGGCATGGGGCGGTCGGGCGCCATCAGCGCGCGCGCGCCAGAAGTGCGCCGGTCCGCCAAGCGCCTCCTGGAGGCCGAGCCGCGCGTGCACCTCCTGCAGTCGACGGCCTCGCGGTTGGTCGTCGAGGGCGGTGTCGTGACAGGGGTCGAGACCTGGGAGGGAATCGACAGGCGCGGCTCGCTCGTCGCGCTCTGCGTCGGGAGCTTCCTCGGCGCGCGGCTGACCGTCGGCACCAGCGAGGAACACGCCGGGCGCCTGAGCGAGATGGCCTACGACGACCTGATGGACGACCTGGCCGGGTATGGGTTCGAGTTCCGTGACGAGGAGTTGGCACTGGCAGGGCTCGCCGGGGCGCTGCCGTACGTAGTCCGTTTCAAGGTCCTTGACCAGAGCGAGTGGTCGGCGGCGGACTTCCGGCTGCGGCGACTGGGAAGCCTGTACGCGGCCGGCGCCTGCGTGGGGCGTTTCGGTTACGACACGGCCGTGAGCGACGGCATGGCGCTCGGATCAGCGCTCGCCGCGTCAGGCTGACAAGATCAGTGTCTCCGCTGGCCGGCGCTGCTCTTGATGGAGCGGGTGTCGTCGCGCGGGCGCGTGTAACGCTCCATCTTCGTCAGCTCGGAAGCGAGCGCCCACTGGACCTTCGCGCCCTCGGGCGTCGTGGCCAGCAGGCGGTACTGGTACGGAGGGCGCGGCGAGGCCGTGCTGATGACGTAACGCTCATCCTTGTACAGGACTTCCTCGCCGACCGAGAAGCTCACCATGCGAAGCTCACCATGCGCCAAGCCTAACCCTGGCGGGGCGGCAGCGGCAGGGGCTTTGGACCCTACGCCGCCGCGAACAGCGGCTCCGGCAAGGCGGGGAAGAGGCCCTTGGCGTGCCCGAGCCCGAGCAGGCGCCGTACGGCGCGCTCCCCCTCCTCGCCCACGTCGTGCGAGTACTCGTTCACGTACAGCCCGATGTGCTTGGCGCGCACGTCAGGCGCCATCTCCTGCGCGTTGGCCGCCACGTAGTCGGCGGACGCCGCCGGGTCCCGCCATGCGTGGTCAAGGCTCGCCCGGATGAGCCTGGCGAGGCGTGCGTGCGTGCCGGGCCCGAGGGAGCGCCGGGCGACGATGGCGCCGAGGGGCACCAGCCCGCCCACCTCGGACTCCCACCAGGCGCCGAGGTCGACGAGCGCGTGCAGGCCATGCGACCGGTAGGTGAAGCGGCTCTCGTGGATGATCAGGCCGGCGTCGACCTCGCCGCGCGCCACGGCGGGCACGATGGCGTCGTAGCGCAGCTCCGTGAGCTCCAGACCGGCGGGGCGCCAGAGCTCGAGCAGGAGCTTCGCCGTCGTGCGGCCGCCCGGTACGGCCACGCGCTTGCCGGTCAGGTCGAGCTCCGGGGCGGCCGCCACGACCAACGGCCCCACGCCGCGTCCGAGCGCACCCCCGCTGCGCAGCAGCACGTAGTCCTGCGCCACGTAGCCGTAGGCGTGATAGCTGATCTTCGCCACGTCCAGCCGGCCAGCCGCCACCAGCCGGTTCATGGCCTCGACGTCGTCCAACAGGACGTCGAACTCGAACTCCTGGGCGCCGGGCACCAGTCCGTGCGTGAGCGCGTGGAAGATGAACGTGTCGTTCGGGCACGGAGAGTACCCGAGCGTGAGGCGGTCGCCGAGGCGGTCGCTGAGGCGGTCGCTGAGGCGGTCGCTCAAGGGTGCCGCGCCCTACCGATGAGCCGTTCGTGCTCCTCCATGAGGCACTTGTCCTGCACCACCGTGATGCCTGCCGCCTCCAGGTCGGCCGCCGCCTCGTCGTTGCGGATGCCGAGCTGGAACCAGACGACCTTGGGCAGCGGGCGCATGGCGAGGATGTCGGGCACGTGGGGCGGGATGTCGGCAGGGCGCCTGAAGACGTCGACCAGATCGACCTGGCGCGCCAGTTCCACGAGGGTGGCGGTCACCGTCTCGCCGAAGAGTTCCTGACCCGCCGCCGCCGGGTTGACCGGCAGCACGGCGTAACCGTGGTCGGCCAGGTAGCGCGGCACGAAGTGGGCCGGTTTGTCGGGGTTGGTGCTCGCCCCGATGACCGCGACGGTGCGGGTAGCCTCGAGGATGTCACGCAGGTGCTCGTCAGTGGTCTCCATGCGCCCAATGTATCCCCGCTCCGACCGC
>JBDZVI010000114.1:0-2210 GCA_040255585.1 Deinococcaceae bacterium | reverse complement strand
GCTTCGCCATGCCATGCTTGAGGCGTGGGCGATGAGCGCAGGACCGCGCCAGGACGTGGCTCCCGGGCACCGCGGGCTCGCCGCGACTCGAGCGCGGAGCGGCGCCCAGTGGTCGGTCGGGCCGCGCCACGACGATCGGCCCCTCCGCCTTCCGTGCGCACCCGAGTCGCGCGCGCTGTGACCCTCGGCACGCTGGCCCTGGTGCTCCTAGGCGCCTACCTGTACGTGAACGCCCCCGTGTTCGGCGCGTGGTGGTACGCGCGCCAGTACGGTCTGAGTGCCGCGACCCTGCCGGTGGCCGAGGAGCTTGGTGGCGCGGAGCGCATCTTGGTGCTGTCGCCCCACCCGGATGACGAGGTCCTCTGCTGCGCCGGCATGATCCAACAGGCCATCGAGGCGGGTTCGGAGGTCTGGATCCTCCATGTCACCGCCGGCGACGCCTTCGAGTTGGCCGCCATCGTGCAGGAGCGGCGGCTGAGGGCCGTCGGCGACCCGATGGTGAAGCTCGGCGAGCGCCGCATGGAGGAGGCCCGAGCCGCGGCGGCCGTGCTCGGGGTTCCCGAGGACCACGTTAGCTTCCTCGGCTTCCCGGACCGCGGCCTCAGGACGCTCGTGCTTGGCGACCAGCACGCCCTCTACCGCTCCCGCTTCACGCTTCGGACGAGCGTGCCGTACCTGGGGGCACGCTCGCCAGGCCTCGCCTACACCGGCTTCAACCTCACCGCCGAGCTGCGCGCCGTGATCGACGAGGTGCAGCCCACGCTGGTCCTCGCGCCCACGCCCCGTGACGCCCACTCCGACCACCGCGCCGTTGGCCAGCTCGTCATGGAGCTCCTCGAGGAACGCGGGCAGAGCGCTATCGGCAGGTGGTGGATCGTGCACGGCGACTCCGAATGGCCGTTGCCCAAAGGCGTGCACCTCAGTCAGCCGCTCTTCCCACCGCTGCGGGCCAGGACGTTGCCATGGGAGCGCTTCGACCTCGAGCCCCGGTGGGTGGCCACGAAGCTGTTGGCCATCGACACGTACCGTAGCCAGGTCGAGATGATGCGGCGGTTCCTCGTGTCGTTCGCTCGCCGCAACGAGTTGATCAGCTCTTCGCCGCTGTCGCCCTGACGGTCTCAGGAACCGTTCAACCGTTTGACCAGCACGAGGTGTGTCTCGTCCCGCCCCGTCCACGGTCGCCAGAGCGGGCTCGGGCGGCTCGCCCACGTCTCGAAGCCGAGGGAGCGGTAGAGGCCCACGGCCTGAGCGTTGCGTTCGGTCGTCGACAGCTGCAGACCGGGCACGCCGCGGGCCGCGGCGGCGGTCAGGTACGCGGTGAGGAGGGCGCGCCCTGAGCCTAGCCCGCGCGCCGCGTCCGAGAGCGCGACGTGCAGGTGGGCGGGGTAGGTGCTGGTCGGAGCGCCGGGTGAGCGGTACCGCAGCGCCCTCAGGCCGTAGCGGAGCGCCGCGCGCCAGCCCGGGGCGCGTCCGGTCAGGAGCCTGGCGATCAGCCCCGGCAGCAGCGGCAGGAGGCCGCGCGCGTAGTCGCTTGGGCGGTCCACGCCGACGCAGTAGCCGACGACGCCCACCTCGTTCTGGGCGACCAGCGCATGACCGGCGCGCAGGTAGGGGAGGATCCAGAACACGGCGAAGGCGTCCTTGCATGGGAAGAAAGTCGCCGCGGGACCGCCGAAGTATGCGGTCCGGTACGCGACCTCCACGATCGCCCCCTCGTCGGCGCCGGTCGCGGCGCGCAGCGTCGCCCGGCCGTGTTCTACGTTCCCCATGGCTACGTTGTACCGTGCCGTCCCGCTCTGCTACACTCGAGCGCTGTGTGTGACGCTGGCGAGCAGTCTCGCAGCCTTCGGAGCCGCGAGCGCCGAGACCGCGTCCACCGGCACAACTCACCCAGGAGGTGGAGTCCATTTCGAAAGAGTTGAAAGTGAACGAGCAGATCCGCGTGCGCCAGGTGCGTCTCATCGGTTCGGACGGCCAGCAGGTCGGCATCATCGAGACCCGTGACGCGCTCCGTATGGCCCGCGAGGAAGACCTTGACCTCGTCATGGTGGGCGAGGCCGCGCAACCACCCGTCGCGAAGCTGATGGACTACGGCAAGTACCGTTTCGAGCTACAGCAGCAGACGAAGGAAGCGCGCCGCCGGTCCCGCCAGCAGGAGATGAAGTCGATCAAGTTCCGCGTCAAGATCGACGATCACGACTACGAGACCA
>JBDZVI010000024.1:0-37288 GCA_040255585.1 Deinococcaceae bacterium | reverse complement strand
TCAAACTGGACCTCCCATGGTCGCCGTGCTGGCTTGTGCGGTAGCGTCTTGGAAGGTAGCCGTGTTGTATCCGCTGCGCTGCACGGTTAGAACCCAAGCAGGGTGCGCAAACGGTTCTTGAGTCGTCGAGGAGTGCGTGCTCGTGGAGCGTCTTGTTGAGTTCGGTCGTCGTGTGGGGGAGGTTGGTGGTTCGTCCTTGATCGTGTCTCGGTCGTGCATGACGTCTAACGTTGTGCCGTCAAGAGTGAACAGACCCTAGATCAGGCGTACTTGGTTGTGGCCTAGCTCAGCGAACCCTAGGCCGGGATCTCGCGCAAGGCTGGCCATCGAGGCGGTCGTGGTCGAGAAGCTTGCGAGACTCAAGCGCACGAGGCTAATCACGGCACTTGACGATGTCGACCCCGCCGAAGAGCGGGCCTTCGCAGAGGAGGATCTCCACACTGGCCTGGCTATGTGGCCACGGTACTGAGGGGCGAAGTCCGTTGGGCCGACCTGAGTCGTGGCCGCGGCAGCGAAGAGGATAGCGGCAGCGAACAGGATGGGCATAGGCCCGTACTGGTCATCAGCCATGACGTGTTCAACGAGCGCTCTAGCACGGTGATAGCCGTCGCGCTTACCAGCCGGGAACCCAGAGCCGGGTTCCCGCTCACCCTGGAGTCGCACGCCTCGGGGTTGCCGCGGCGTTCGTGGGTGAAGGTGAGCCAGATCCGCACTCTCGCGGTGGAGCGGATGGGCGCGCTCATCGGCAAGGCGACGCCGGAAGAGGTCGACTTGGTCGTGGAGGGGCTGAACGAGATCGTGGGAGGGTGAGGCCGGGTGAGCGCAGCCGCGATGAAGTGGCCCAGTTCGAACGCTACTAGGGCTGCTTGGCGCCCAGGCTAGAGCTGTCCGACGAGCTCCCCGTGCCCAGGCTCCGTCTCGCGTATGCGCAGCACTTCCCTGACGTAAGCGACCGAGGTCGGTTCGATCTGGTAGCGGACGGTCAGCACGTGGCCGGTAGGCCGCCAGCCCATCACGCGCTCGTGGATCGACTGCGTGTCGACGAGCACCCGCGCCGAGCGGACGACGGCGGGCGCCTCGGGCGCGTCGATGAGGGTGGCGCAGCCTGTGGTGGCCTTGGCGTACGTCTTCACCATGCGCACAAGGCGCTCGAGCGTCGGGCGGTTGGACGACACGATGTTGATTTCGGCGCCGGGTTCCAGCTGGGCGAAGGCCACCAGCGTATCCGTCGTCGGCACCACGTTGACGTTGAGGAGCGGCCGCTCCGCTTCCAACATGGCGGAGACCTCCTCGTAGTGGAACGGCGTGGTCAGGAAGATGTCGTCAGGGCCGCAGGTGCGGAGCCGACCAGGGACCTCGTCGACGAGCAGCGGGTTGACGCTGCGGCGCAGTAGCGTCGACAGTCGGAGGGACAACTCCTCGACGTCCTTCCTGCTGCACTCCACCATCCAGATGCCCGGTTCGGAGCCGAGGAACGCTTGGGACGAGCTCTCGGCCACGAGCTCGTCCCAAGCCCCGCGCGACAATCCCAGGTAACGGGCCTGCTCGGCCAGCGCGGCGAGGGAGGAAGACAGCTCGTCCACCGCCCCTACGCCGTGCTCCGGCCCGGGCACCGAGACCACGAAGGTGCCGCTGCCGTGGACGGTCCGCACGATGCCGTCGTCCGCCAGCTCCTTGTAGATGCGGCTGACGGTGTTCGAATGCACGCCGAACTCGTTGGCGGCCGTACGCGCGCTGGTCAACCGGTGGCCAACGGGGTAGTCGCCCGACCGGATGCGGTCGATGATCACCTGCTTCAAACGTGTACCTTTGCCAGACATCTTCTAGTGTCCACCGCTCATGAGGTTTGCCACTAGACTACCCAATCGCGCGCACGGCAGATACGGCGGCCGCGCCCGCCATGTAAGACGTGCGGGGGTTCTGGGGGCTCGGCTGCGACCGGATCTTCACCTCCAGTGCGGCCAAGGGTCCGGAGGCCTCTATCAACTGCATGACGCCTTCCGCGCGTGGGTCGGAGCGCACGACCACCTGGGTCAGGTCGGGTCCGATGCCGGCCAGGCTGAGCGCGACGGCGACGTTGACGTTGGCCGGGAACCCGGCCACCGCCTCGCGCGCACTCCCTTCGAAGACGGTGATCGCGCGGTCCTCCGGCAGCTCGATCGCGTTCTGCTCGAGGTAAGGCGCGCCGCGGAGGCCGGCCGGCTTCTTGGTGGAAGTGATCCGCGCCGCGGTCAGCCCGTCGACGGCCGCCAGCGCGCGTACCCCGTCCAACCCCGCGATCCCGCCGCTCGGCAGGACCACCTGCACGCTGCCCCTGTGCTGATAGGCGTCGTAGACGCGCTCGTCGATCAGCGCGCCGACGCTCATCACGATCGTGTTGATGCCGGCCCCCCACAGTCCCGGGACGTGGGCGCGAACGGCCGCCCCGCCCGCGGCCTCGAGCACCCACGTCGCGCCGCAACGCACCAGGTCGGTGGGCGCGACGGCCTCGGCGCCGAGCTCGCTCGCGAGCCGCTTGGCGCTGGCCGAGTCCGCGTTGGAGCCGGCGACGGCCACGACCCTGACGTGGGGCAGCCGCCCGGCGAGCACCGACTGTGCGACGACCGTGTTGATGCCGCCCGCTCCCAACAGGGCGAGACCGATCTGCGCCACGGCTAGGAACCGACCACCAGGTCGCGGGGCACGTCGGTCATGAGCTCGTGGCCGCTCGGCGTCACTAGTACGAGGTCTTCCAGCTGGTATCCGGCCTCGCCGAGGATGTAGCGGCCGCATTCGATCATCACGACCATGCCCGGCTCTAGGACGAACTTCGAACCCTTGTAGATCATGGGCTCCTCGTGGATCTCCAGGCCGACGCCGTGACCGGCGTGCTCGCGGTACAGCTGCGGGTCGATCGCCTGGCCGGCCGTCAGCATGGCGTCGTAGACGTCGCCGGCGGTGGCACCGGGCCTGACGGCGGCTACGCCGGCCTCCACGGCGGCCCTGACGGCGGAGTAACGCCGCGCGTCCACCTCGCGCGGGTTCGTTCCCACCGCGTACGTGCGGGCGAAGTCGCCCGGGTACGAGCCGTACACGGCGCCCAGGTCGAAGCGCATGATGTCGCCGTCTTCGAGGGCGCGATCGGTGGGGGTGCCGTGGACGATGGCCCCGTTCTCGGCCGTTCCGACGATGAGGAAATCGACGTACTCGCCGCCGGCCGCGAGGCAGGCTTCCTTGGCGAGAGCGGCCAACTCCTTCTCCGTTATGCCGGCCCGGACGTTGTTCATGATCGCCCGCGCGCCCGCCTGCGTGGCGTCCATCGCCTTGCGGATGCGCTTCAGTTCCTCTTCGCTCTTGATGGCCCTGAGCCTGGCCAGCAGATCGCTCGCGGGCTTGAAGGTCGCGTTCGGCAGCCCGGCGACGAGTGCCTGGTGGACGTCGTACGGCAGCGAGGCGTTCTCGAAGCCGATCACGCCGCGCTCGAGCCCGGCGGCGCGCACGATGTCGCACACGGCGCCGACCTTGTCGACGATGACGTTGGGGCGACCGGGGTAGACGTACTCGGCGGTCGGGCGCACGTCCTCGATCCACGTCTGGCGCTTGGCGTCGTCGAAGTCCTGGTGTGGGACAAGGAAGACGGGCGCGCGCGCTTCGTCGGCGAAGAAGACGACGTAGTAGAGCCGCGGCTTGATGCGGTTGCTGTTCACGTGCATGAAGTCCGTGAAGACGATGACGTTCTCGGTGTAGGCGACGACGAGGGCGTCGAGGCCCTCTTCTCGCATCAGCTGGCGGGTCTTCTCGCGGTTCAGGAGCATGTTTCGTGGCCTTCTTTCGTTGCCTGGCTCAGGCGTGGAGTCTGGGGCGCGCGGTGCGCTGGCGGTTGTGGAGCTCGATGGCCCTGGCGGCTGAGAGGATGACGGCCTCCTCGAAGGGGCGGCCGTGGAGCTGGACGGAGAGCGGCATGCCGTTGGAGTCGAGGCCGGTCGGCACGCTCAGGCTCGGGAAGCCGGTGAGGTTGCTGAGGCGCGTGAAGCGCCCCTGACCGGTGCGCGGGTTGACCGTGGTGGAACCGATGCGAAGCTCCGTCTCGCCGAGCCGCGCGGCTCGGTACGGGACCATGGGCGTGATCAGGATGTCGGCCGCCGCGTGCGCCGCCGTCACTTCCTCGAGCATGAGCCGCCGCAGCCGTTGGCCGAGCCGATACGCGGCCGCCGGGTAGAGCTCGGCCGCGAGGAGGAGCTCGTGCACGAACTTACCGAGCTGGGCGTCCTGGTCGAGGAGGAAGCGGTACTTACCGAAGTTGTCGACGTGCGTGACGACCCCGCCGAGCACCTCGCTGGCGCTGGCGTGCGGCAGTCGCACCTCGCGAACGCTCGCACCTAGACCGCGCAGCACCTCGACGGCGTGGTGCATGCTGCTCGCGACCTCGTCCTCGATGGGCGTGTCGAGCCAGTCGACGGGCACGCCGACCGTCAGGCCGGCGACGTCGCCAGTCACGCGCTTCACGAGGCCGGCCTGGCCGCTCATGGCCTCGAGCAGCACGGCCGCGTCCAGTGTCGTCCTCGTCATGGGGCCCGTCACCGAGATGCCGTTGGTGCCCTTGCTCACCTCGACCAGGCCGGCGGTCGGCTTGACGCCGACGATGCCGCAGAACGCAGCGGGGATGCGGATGGAGCCGCCGGCGTCCGTGCCGGTGGCCGCTGCCGCCAGGCCCGCGGCCACGGCGACGGCCGAGCCGGAGCTCGAGCCCCCTACCTGCCTCGCCGGATCCCATGGGTTGCGTGCCAGGCCGAAGACGTCGCCGTCGCCGCTGCCGAGCTCGAGCGTGTTGGCCTTGCCAAGCAGCACCGTGCCGGCGCGCGCCAGGCGCTCGACGATGGGCGCGTCCTCCTCGGGCACGTTGTCCTTGAAGGCCGCCGTGTGATACGTCGTGCGGATCCCCTTCGTGGGGATGAGGTCCTTATGGGCGATGGGCACCCCGTGGAGCGGTCCCCGGTAGACCCCTTGCGCCAACTCGCGCTCAGCTCGCTCCGCGTCCTCCAGTGCCCGGTCGTTCGCGATCGTCAGGTAGGCGATCAGCTCGCCGTTGAGCGCGGCGATGGCGCGCAGCTTCTCCTCGGCCAGAGCGACGGGGGACAGCCGGCGCTCGCGGATGCCCGCGGCCAGATCGAAGAGGTCGCCGGCGTCGTCGGCCGTGCGCTTCGGCTGGGTCGGGCCGGTCGACGCGAAAGGGGTGTACGTAGCGACGCCCGAGCCGGTTCCGCCCCCGGTGACCTCCCGGCGTGGTAGCTCGAAGTCGACGAAAGGGACGACGTCGCGGCCGACGGCCGGCCGCCAGCGCTCGGCCTCGGCCGCCACCGCGTTGAGGCGTGCCGCCACGCCGCCGGCGAGGTCGCTCGGCACCCTCAAGCCGACCGACGCACCTAACGAGACGGCGCCTTCCGGGGTGAGAGGCGTGCGCTCAGCCATGGGCGGTTCTATCGGACGTGCCGGCGCGGCCGCGTTCGAAGGCCTCGGCGTTCGAGTAGGCGAAGATGGCGCCGCGGGCGGACAGGACCTGCTCCTCGACGCGCGTCGCGAGCGGCTGCCACCTGCCCGTCTCGTTCACGACCGTCACGGCGCCGAGCTCCGCGCAGAGGTGGGTGAACTGCCAACCCTGGCCCGGGAACTCGTTGAGGCCGGTGAACACGCCGCCACCCTCGTCCGTGAACTTGGCGGCGTGGGCCGCTCCGATGATGGGAACGATGTCGGCGACCCGCTCGATGGGATGGCCGGCGGCGAACACGGCGCCCGTCGCGCCGAAGTAGACCTCGGTCGCGCCGGGACGCAGCTCCGGGTGGGCGAAGATGGAGAACTTGCTCCCCTGGCTCTCGTGCAGGTCGATCACCAGCTCGGGTCGCAGCTCGCGCACGAGGTCGGCGATCACGGCTACCTCGACGGGCGGGTCGTCGAACGAGAAGAGCCGGTTGAAGTTGCCTACGCCGCCTTCCGGGGTCACCCAGGCCGTGAAGGCGTGGTCGTAAACACCGCAGCCCTCCACGTCCGGGAGGTTCTCCGGCAGGATCAGACGGCGGGACTGCAGGGTCCTGACGACGCCGGCGTCGGCGTCGAGCACGTCGTGGAGGTGCTTCCAGATGTCCATCGGTCCGCGGCCGGCCTTGGCGACCGGCCGGGCGAGGAACGCGACCTCGCCGACCTGCGCGATGACGAGGTCGTCCTCCTTATAGAGGACCGTGCCGAGTTCCGAGAGGAGCCGGCCGAGGTCGGTGTCTGGCGTCAGCGTTACGGTCGTGCCGGCGGCCAACGAGAGGTAGTTGGCATAGCCTTCCCAGCCGAGCGGGTCGCGGATGGGCACTATCACTACCCGCCGGTCGACGCGTAGCTCCTTGGCGAGCGTGAGCGCGGCCAGGACGCCGGCGGGTTCGGTGGCGTGCGAGCCGGAAGTGATGAGGATAGGGGGCCCGTCGGCACGACCCGGCAAGTCGATGGCATGGATGCCGCGGCCGAAGAGCGTGGTCCCGAGGCGGCGTACTGGCAGGTCGTACCGCTCGCAGAACGCGAGCAGGGTGGCTTCGTCTTTGACCGATTGGGGCAACTGTTACCTCCTATGGTGCGAGGAAGCGCGGTTCAGTGGCGAAGGCGCGGGTCGAGGCGGTCGCGTACCCAGTCGCCTATCAGGTTGACGGTGAGGACGGTCAGCAGGATCGCCACCCCGGGCAGCGCCGTGATCCACCAGGCCATGACCATGTAGACCCGGCCTTCTGAGAGGATGCCGCCCCACGTAGGGGCGGGCGGCGGTACCCCGAGGCCGAGGAAGCTCAACGCGGCCTCGGCGAGGATGAACTGGACGAACGCGAAGGTGGCGAGCACGAGCATCGTGCTCGTGACGCCGGGGAGGATGTGCTTCCAGAGGATCCGGGGCGTCGACGTGCCGAGGGCGACCGCGGCCTGGACGAACTCCTGGTCCTTGAGGACGAGCACGATCGACCTGACGACGCGGGCGAAGATCACCCAACCTGTCACGCCCAGCACGATGATGAGGTTGAGCAGGCCGGGACCCCAGACGGCCATGACGACGATGGCGAGCAGGATGAACGGGAACGCCTGCTGCACGTCGGCGATACGCATGAACACGATGTCGACCCAGCCCCCGAAGTAGCCGGACAGTACGCCTATCACGAGCCCGAGGAGGCCGGCGATGGCGGTGGCGGCGAGGCCGACCAGCAGTGACACGCGCCCGCCGTAGATGATGCGGCTGAGCAGGTCGCGCCCGAGCGCATCGGTGCCAAGCGGGTAGGACCAGTCTCCGCCCGAGAACGCCGGCGGGAGCAGCGAGCGGTTGATCAGGTCCTGGGCGAGTGGGTCGTGGGGCGCGACGAGCGGCGCGGCCAGCGCCGAGACGACGATGATCGCCAGGACCACGGCGGAGAGGACGATCGTGGCAGGCATGCCGCGTTTACGCCGCCGCGGCTTCGCCCTTGCGGCGCTGTCGGTGGCCACGTTAAGCGTTCACCCGCGGGTCGAGCAGCGAGTACGAGAGGTCGACGAGCAGGTTCACGCCGACCACGATCACCGCGATGCAGAGCGTCGCCGCCTGTACGAGCGGGAAGTCGCGTTGGCTGATGGCCTGCACGACCAGGCGCCCGAGGCCTGGCCACGCGAAGATGGTCTCGGTTATCACGGCGCCGCCAAGCAGGGAGCTGGCGTCGAGCCCGATGAGCGTCACGATGGGGATGGCGGCGTTGCGCAGGCCGTGCTTGATTACCACCGTGAACTCGCGCAAGCCCTTCGCCCTGGCGGTGCGCAAGGAGTCGCTGCCGAGGACGTCGAGCATGTTCGTGCGAACGAGCCGCGCGATGCGGCCCATGGTGAAGGCGGCGAGCGTCACCGCCGGCAGGATCAGGTGTTTGAGGCTGCCGCTACCGCCAGTCGGCAGCAGCCTGAGGGTCACGGAGAACAGCAGGATGAGCAGGAGGCCGAGCCAGAAGCCAGGGACGCTCTGACCGACGAGCGAGGTGCCGATGGCCAGCCGGTCGAGGAAGCTGTTGCGGAACACGGCGCTGAGGATCCCGAGCGGCACCGCGACGACGAGCGCCAGAAGCAGCGCGGCCGCCGCGAGCTGGATGGTGTAGGGGAAGCGCTCGAGGACGAGCCCGATGGCGGGTTGGTGCTGCCACAGGCTGGTCCCGAAGTCGCCGCGCAGTACGCCACCCAGGAAGGCGGCGTACTGCGCGAAGAACGGCCGATCCAGGTTCATCGACCGGCGCAGGGCGTCGATGTCCGCTTGCGTAGCCGTCGGTCCCACCATCAGCGACACGGGGTCGCCGCTCAGGTGAGACAGCGCGAACACGGTGAAGGACACGCCCAACAGCACGAAGGCCGCTTGCGCCAGCCGTGATACCAGGAACCGCGGCTTCATCTACCAGGAGACGTCTTCGTAGATGGAGATCAGGTCGTCGGAGCGCTGCGTCCACTTCCAGACGTCCTTGAGGCCGTAGATCGAGGAGTTGTTCCAGAGGAAGATCCACGGCGGGTCGTCGTGCGTGAGCCTCGCGGCCTGCCTGGCGAGGTCGGCGCGCGTGGCGTCGTCGAACTCGCTGGCCATCTGCGTGACGAGCGCGTCGACGGCCGGGTTGGTGTAGTGGTTCCAGTTGAACGTCCCCGTGCTGGCGATCGCGATGCTGTAGATCTCGTAGGCATCGACGCCCTGAGTGCCCTGGATCGAGAGGGAGTACATGGGCGACTGGGACTTCTCTTGCGTCAGGCGCGTGACGAACTGGCCGTACTCGACCTCGACGAGCTTGACGGTGACGCCGACGGCGGCCAGGTCGGCCACCACGGCCTGCGACTCCTCGGCCGTGAGGTAGCGCGCGGTCGCGAGCAGCTCGATGGTGAAGCCGTTGGGGTAGCCGGCCTCCGCCAGCAGCTCCTTGGCCTTCGCCGGATCGTAGGGGTACGGTTCGATGCTCGGGTCGTAGCCGAGGTAGGTGGGCTGGGGGATGGGTTGGCTGATGAGCGTGCCGTAGCCGCGCTGTAGCGCCTGGACGATCGCCTGCCTGTTCACGGCGTAGTTGAGGGCCTGGCGCACGCGGACGTCGCGCAGCGGCTCGCCGCCGGCGACTGGGCTGTCGGGCCACAGGCCGATGTAGACGGCGCGGGGCGACGGGCCGGACTGGACCTGGACGCCTGGGGTGCGCTCGAGCAGCGGGACCTGGATGGCCGGGATCTCCCAGATCAGGTCGACCTCGCCGTTCTGGAGGGCCGCGACGCGAGAGGACGGTTCGGGGATGGTGCGCCACACTACCTGCTGGATGCCGGCGACGCCGTTCCAGTAGTCGGGGTTGGCGGAGAACACGATGCGATCGCCCCTCACCCATTCGCTGAGCAGGTACGGCCCCGAGCCGATCGGTTTGGAGGCGAACTGCTCCTTGCCGACCTCGGCCAAGTACTTGGTCGGCATGATGAAGGCGTTGTCGGTCAACGCGTTCGGGAGGAACGGGTCGGGCACGCTCGTGTGGATCTCCACGGTCTGGTCGTCGACCGCCACTACCTCGACGATGCTGCGGTAGCGCGAGGCCACGACGCTCTCGGGAGCCCGGTAGAGGTCGATGCTCTCCTTGACCGTGGTCGCGTCGAGGACCTCGCCGTTCGTGAAGGTCACGCCCGGCCGGATGGTGAAGCGCCACGTGGTGGCGTCGACCGCTTCCCACGCGGTGGCGATGCGGGGCACCACGGTGCCGTCCGCCTCGCGGTGCATGAGGGAGTCGAAGATCTGCAGGAAGCTGTTGCGCTCGAACAGGCCGCCGGTGCCTGGCGGGTAGAAAGTGGCGGTCTCGGCGGACATGCCGAGCACGAAGCTGGACTGAGGCGGCGCGCCTTGCGCGAGGGCTGCCGACAGGGACAGCGCCGCCGCGAAGGCGAGTAGGCGGTTCAGTGCTTTCATCTTGGGCTCCCTTGGTGCGTCTGTACGGGCGGCCTATACCGGCCGACTGGGGGTCATCTGGGACTATGCTCCTCGAAGCGCTGGTCTGTTGCGGTCCTCACCTCCCGGTAGTGATTGGTGTAATAGTACATGAGAGACTTGGGAGACAACATGAGTTCGGGTCCGGGCGGTGGACGGTTGCGATCGTCACGCGAGGGACCGCGGTACTGGCCGCGCTCGCGGTCGCGAACGGTCGGTTAGCTGGGCCGCGCCTTTCGCCCCCTGGGTGCGCAACTTGCCGCAGCGAACGGCCCCTAGCCCCGAGCGTGGCCCGGTTGATATATTTACTACAATCCGTTGACAATTCCTGATGAGGCAGTTAATCTACCGCCAGAACACCTCAAGGAGGTTTCCGTGCCGGAGTTGGTCGGGGTTGGGCATATCTGCCAGGACCACCTCTGCGTCATCGAGGGCTATCCGCCGGAGGACGGCTCCACGCGCATCACGGAGATCGAGTTCCAGGGCGGCGGAGCCGCGGCTACCGCCACCGTTGCCGCCGCCAGGTTGGGGATCGACACTGCCTTGATCGGTAACCTCGGCGCGGACCGCATCGGCGACGAGATCTTGGATGAGCTCCGGAGGGAGGGGGTCGACATCTCGGCCCTCGACCGCCTCGAGGGCGTCAGGAGCCTCTCCTCCTACGTGATGATCAGCCCCGAGCGCGGTACCCGCACGAAGTTCCCCTTCAAGGACCGCATGCCGCCCATCGCGTGGAGCGAGCGCCAGCTAGAGGCGCTGAGCGGAGCGAAGGTCCTGCATCTCGACGGGACGCACTACGAGAACGCCGTTCGCGCCGCCTCGCTCGCTAAGGAGCACGGCGTCACCGTCTCGCTCGACGGCTCGACGCGGCAGAGCGACAACGACCTGAACCGGCGCCTCGCCTCCATGGCCGACATCCTCATCACCAACGCCATGTACCCGCGGTTCGTCACCGGCAAGGGAAGCCTAGGGGAGGCGCTCCTGGAGATGAGCACGTGGGGACCGCGGTTCGTGGCCGCCACGGCCGGTCAGGAGGGCGTCTACGCGGTGATGGGGGGCGAGGTCAGGCACTATCCCGCCTTCCGCGTGAAGGTCGTAGACACCACCGGCGCCGGCGACGTGTTCCACGGGGCCTTCCTCGCGGCGCGCCTGCGCGGGAAAGGCGTGGAGGAGTGCATCCGGTTCGCGCAGTACGCCGCGGGAAGGAAGTGCGAGCAGATGGGTGGACGTAAGGGGATCCCGGACTGGGCGACGGTCGAGACCGCGCTGTCCGTGCTCGAAGCAGACGACACCAAGAACGCACCACTCAAGGAGGTAACGAGATGAAGCGCAGCATCCTGATCGCCCTGATGACCCTGGTGGCCTTGGCCGGCCTGGCCAACGCCCAGAGCGACCCGTCCGTCACCGGCACGCTGGTCATCTACACGACGACGTACGACATCGAGTACAAGCTCATCATCGAGCAGGGCTTCCAGGGCAAGTACCCGAACGTGAAGGTGGAGTCCGTGCAGGCGGGCGCGGGCGAGCTGAAGACCCGCATCCGCTCCGAGGCCGCCAACCCGCAGGCCGACGTGATGTTCGGCGGGCTCAGCTACGCCGACGCCGATCTGGGCTTGTGGGAAGAGTACGTGTCATCAACGGACGCCAGCTTGCCCGCGTCCATGCAGAACAGTAGCGGGTACCTGACGTGGATGACCATCCAGCTCGAGAACCTGCTCGTCAGCTACGACGCGGCCAAGCGCGCGGGCATAGACGCGGACGAGATCACCGGCTTTCGCTCCCTGCTCGACCCGCGGCTGAACGGCAAGATCATCTGGGCGGACCCCTCGGCCTCCTCGTCGGCCTGGAACATGCTCGCCACGATCCTCGTGACCATGGGTGGCTACGAGAGCGACGCCGCCTGGGACTACGTCGACCAGCTCCTGGACAACGGAGTGGTCATCGGGTCCAGCTCGAGCATCCCGTTCCGCTCCGTCTACGAGGGCGAGTACGTGGTCGGCCTCACGTACGAGGCCCCGGCCGTGTCCTACTACGAGGCCGGTTTCGACGACACCGTCAAGATCGTGTACATGGAGGAGGGCACCTCGGCCTTCCCCTTCGCCTCCGCCATCATCAAGGGCGCGCGTAACCTCGACCTCGCCAAGCTGTTCATGGATTACGTCGTCTCCGACGAGGCGCAGACGTTGTGGGCCACCTCGACGGCGCGTCAGGCCAACACCACCATCCCGACTACCAACCCGTTCCTCACCGACGCCGCGGACATCGTCATCGTCGACTCCGACCACCAGTACCTGAGCGACCACCGGGAGGAGATCCTGGCGCGGTTCCAGGCGCTCTACGTCAAGCACAACAACTGAGGGAGCCTAGGCTTCGCCCGGCGCGAGCGCGGCCGCGGCGTACTTACCTTCGAAAAGGCGCTCACGTTCGACACCGGTAGGAGCCCCGCCCGACGCGGCTCCTACCGGTCAGGGGAAGGACCGCGCGCATGAGCGTCAGCATCACCATCAAGAACGCCGTGAAACGCTATGGCGACGCGGTGATCATCCCGGACCTCTCGCTCGAGATCCGCAAGGGCGAGTTCTTCACCCTGCTTGGTCCGAGCGGTTGCGGCAAGACGACCCTGCTTCGGATGATCGCCGGGTTCAACTCCATCGAGGGTGGGGACTTCTACTTCGGCACCACCCGCATCAACGACCTCGACCCCGCGAAACGGAACATCGGGATGGTGTTCCAGAACTACGCCATCTTCCCTCACATGACCGTGCGCTCCAACATCGCGTTCGGCCTGAGGAACCGCAAGTTGCCGGCCGGCGAGATCGCCGCCCGGGCGGACGAGTTCCTCGGCCTCGTGCGCATCGCCGAGTACGCGGACCGTTTGCCAGACCGCCTCTCGGGCGGTCAACAGCAACGCGTGGCCTTGGCGAGAGCCTTGGCCATCCATCCAGACGTGCTCCTCATGGACGAGCCGCTCTCCAACCTCGACGCCAAGCTCCGTCTGGAGATGCGCGAGGCGATCAAGGAGATCCAGCGGAGCGTCGGCATCACCACCGTCTACGTCACCCACGACCAGGAGGAGGCCATGGCGGTCTCCGATCGCATCGCCGTGATGAACGGCGGGGTGATCAGGCAGATCGGCACCCCGCGGGCGCTCTATCAGCGACCGGCCGACCTCTTCGTGGCCACCTTCATCGGTCATACGAACGCGCTCGACGGCGAGCTCTACAGGAACGGCGCCGAGAGCGGCGTGTCGCTCGCCGGCGTCCGCGTTCCGCTGCGGACCCTTGTGAGCGACGCGGGCCCGCAACGCGTCAAGGTCTCGGTGCGCCCCGAGGACTTCTACCTCGCGGGCCCCGAGGCGGGCGTCGTCGACGGGGTGGTGGAGCGCAGCGTGTTCCTGGGGCTGAACACGCACTACCACGTGCGTCTTCCCTCGGGCGAGGTCGTCGAGATCGTCCAGGAGTCCGTCATGGAGGACCCGATCGCGCCCGCCACGCCCGTGCGCCTCGGCATCAAGTCTCAGAAGATCAACGTCTTCGACGAGGCCGGCGTCGTCTCGTTGATGGCCCCGGCGGTAGGAGCATGATCCGCCCTCCCGGACGGCTGGAACTGTGGCACGTCGTCAGCATCGGTATCCTGGCGGTGTACGGCCTATTCCTCGTCTACCCCCTGCTCGGCATGCTGAAGGACTCCGTCCTCACCGCCGACGGCGCCTTCTCGCTGCGCTACTTCCAACGCTTCTTCGGCGAGCGCTACTACCTGAACACCGTGCTGAACAGCTTCAAGCTGTCTTTCGCCACGATGTGCTTCGCCCTGCTCATCGGCATCCCGCTCGCCTATCTCTACAACTTCTACGTCATCAGGGGCCGAGCCGTCCTCCAAGTCTTGATAGTCCTGAGCTCCATGTCCGCCCCGTTCGTCGGCGCCTACGCCTGGATCCTCCTGCTCGGGCGGTCCGGCCTCATCACGCGGTTCCTGCGCAACTCCATCGGCATCGAGATCCCGACGATCTACGGCTTCAACGGCGTCGTCCTCGTCCTCACGTTGCAGCTCTATCCCCTGGTGTTCCTCTACGTCACCGGGGCGCTGCGCAACGTGGACCGGTCACTGCTGGAGGCCTCGCAGAGCCTCGGCACGAGCAACCTGAAGCGCTTCTTTCGCATCGTGTTGCCCCTCTGCATGACCTCGATCCTCGCGTCGGCGCTGCTCGTCTTCATGCGCGCCATGGCCGACTTCGGGACCCCGCTCGTCATCGGCGAGGGCTACCGGACCTTCCCGGTGGAGATCTACAAGCAGTACGTCGGCGAGACGTCCCAGAACTACAGCTTCGCCGCCGCCATCAGCGTCGTGGCCATCGCCATAACCGCCATCGTCTTCCTCCTACAGAAGCTCGCCTCCAGCCGCTTCAGCTTCAAGATGAACGCCATGAACCGCATCGAGCCGAAGAAGGCCAAGCCGTTGGCGTCCGTGTTGATCCACGCCTTCGCCTACCTTGTGGTGAGCGTCAGCATGCTTCCCCAGGCCTACCTCGCCTACAGCTCCTTCCGGAAGACCAACGTCTTCGGGAACTTCGTGGCCGGCTACTCGTTGAGCAGTTATAGGGAGGCGTGGCGCTATGTCAGCCGGGCACTGCCGACCACGCTGCTGATCGGCGGCCTGAGCATCGCCGTCGTTGTCCTCATGTCCATCCTCATCGCCTACATGGTCGTCAGGCGCCGCAGCGTCCTCAACAACTCGATCGACACGATGTCGATGCTGCCGTACATCATCCCCGGATCCGTGGTGGGGATCGCGCTCGCGCTCGCCTTCAGCTCCAAGCCCTTGGTCCTGACGGGGACGGTGCTGATCATGGTGGTCGCCATGTGCATCCGGCGGAGCCCCTACACCATCCGAAGCAGCGTCGCCATCCTCCAGCAGATCCCCGTCGCGACGGAGGAGGCCGCCATCAGCCTCGGAGCGTCCAAGCTCAAGACGTTCTTCCGCATAACCACGCCGATGATGGCCAACGGCATCATCGCTGGCGCCATCCTGAGCTGGGTCACGATCCTGACGGAGCTCTCGGCCTCGATCATGCTTTACAGCGCCAAGACGCAGACCCTGACGCTGACCATCTACGTCCTCGTGAGCCGCGGCGTCGACGGTCCCGCTTCCGCGGTCGCGACCATCCTGATGCTGTTCACGGTGCTCTCGCTGGCGCTGTTCATGCTCTTCTCCAAGAACCGCGACTTGGCGTTGTGACCAGCGATGACGTGACCGACGATTCCCCGACCGACGATTCCCCGACCATCGCAGACGTGACTGACGGTAGGCCCTAGGAGGGGCTGATCATGGGATATGTGTCTTGCACCGAGATGATCGAAGACGCCAAGCGTGGCGGTTACGCCATCGGGCAGTTCAACCTCAACAACATGGAGTCGATACGGGCCTACCTGCTGGCCGCGCAGGAACTGCGCTCCCCGGTCATCCTCGGGGTATCGAGCGGGACGGCCAAGTACATGGGTGGTTACCGCACCATCGTCGGCACGGTGAAGCCGTTCATCGACTTCCTCGGCATCTCGGTGCCCGTCGCCCTGCACGTCGACCACGGCAGCTACGACGAGGCTCTCGAGGCCATCGGGGCCGGGTTCAAGTCGGTCATGTTCGACGGGTCGGCCCTGCCCATCGAGGAGAACCTGCGTAGGACGGCCCACCTCGTGGACGTCTGCCGTGAGGCGGGCGTCTCGCTGGAGTGCGAGGTGGGTGCCATCGGCGGCGAGGAGGACGGCGTGGCTGCGATGGGCGAGTGCGCCGATCCGGAGGAGTGCCGCCTGATAGCCGGGCTCGGGATGCAGATGCTGGCGGCGGGCATCGGGAACATCCACGGCAAGTACCCAGCCGACTGGCCGGGGTTGCGCTTCGACGTGCTCGAGGAGGTAGGTCGGGTCACCGGCGGGATCCCGCTCGTGCTCCACGGGGGCTCGGAGATCCCGGACGATATGGTCCGCCGCGCGATCGGCCTCGGGGTCTGCAAGGTGAACGTGAACACCGAGTGCCAGCTCGCCTTCGCGGCCGGCGTCCGTCGCTACATCGAGGAGGGTCGTGACCTCAAGGGCAAGGGCTTCGCCACGAGGGCGCTGCTCGCGGACGGCCTCGAGGCGAGCAAGCGGGTCGCCATGAGCAAGATGGAGCTCTTCGGCAGCGCCGGCAAAGCTTAGGATCGGGCGTGGATCACCGACCGCGCCCGAGCGTCAGGGTCGGCGGAGGGTAGGAGAGTAGTGGAACCTGCTGGCTTCCAAGGCTCCGAGGCGTTGCGGCTGCGTGTCCTCCAGAAGTACGACGGCCTCAGTCGTGCGGAGCGCAGGGTCGCCGACGTCGCGCTGGCGCGCGGAGCGAGCCTCATCGACTGCACCATCGCCGACCTGGCGAGGGAGAGCGGCGTGAGCCAGCCGACGGTCGTCCGCTTCTGCAACAGCATCGGCTTCAGCGGCATCAAGGAGCTGAAGCGCGCCGCCGTCAGCGTCCCGGCTCCGGCCGGCTCCGCCGGCGAGCGCGTCGAGCTCGACGAGGTCGACTCCGGGGAGAAGCTCATATCCTTCGTCCTCGACCGCATGCAGGACGCCCTGCGGGAGACGTACGAGACCTTCGATAGGGAGCGGTTGGCCGCCGCCCTTGACCTCCTGGAGGACGCTCGGTTCTTGCGAGTGGTGGGAACCGGGGGCTCGGCCATCGCCGCGCGGCATGCCCAGCACTACTTCAGGAGGCTCGGGATCCCGTGCTCCACCTTCTCCGTCTACGAGCCCGAGGAAGTAGCCATGGAACGCTACGACCATGGCGATGTCGTCCTCGCCTTCTCCCTGTCCGGCAACACGCCCCTGGTCGTCGACATCGTCGCCGACGCCAAGCGCAAGGGCGCGAGCGTCATCTGCGTCACTTCGTGGGGCGAGAACCGCCTGCGCGAGCTGGCGGACGTCTCCCTGCAGACACCGTTCTGCGGCGAGGGGGCCATCTACGGCCACCGCGCGCTGGAGCGCACGGCGCAGCTCGCGGCCGTCAACCTGCTGTACGCGGGGTTGGCGTTGCGGCGCCACTAGCATCGGCCCGGGCGAGCCCGGCTGCCGCGCGGCGCGCCCGTAGGCAACGCGCCGCGCGGCCAAGAGCCCGCCCTACCGCCAGACCGCGCCGAACACGCGCATGAAGTTGCCGCCGAGCACCTTCTGCGTGTCCTCGACGCTGAACCCGCGGCGTAGCAGGGAGGCCGTGAGGTTAGGCCAATCAGACCACTTCGAGAACCCTTTGGCGTGCTTCTGGTCCTCGGGATAGCCGCCGAAGAAACCGGGGAAGGTCCGCTCGAAGTTGGCACGGCTGACGCGCACGTAGTGGGTGTCGTACTGGAAGTTGTCCGTTCCGATGGCGGCGTGGTCGATTCCCACGCGCTCGACCACGTACTGGATGTGGTCGATGTAGTCGTCGACGGTGGGCCACTGCCTGCGCTGCTTCTCGACCATGATGGAGTGCGGGCAGAGGCCGATGACGCCACCGGTGGCGGCTACGGCATCGATCAGCTCGTCCGTCACGTTGCGCGTATGGGGGTTGAGCTTCCGGACCCCGGCGTGCGAGACGATCACGGGCGCCTTGGAGTGCCTGGCGGCCTCCAGCGCCGTGCGCTGGCCGACGTGCGAGAGGTCGACGACCATGCCGAGGCGGTTCATCTCCTCGACGACCTTCTGCCCGACGCGCGTGAGACCCGTGTCGTTGGGCTCCATGCAGCCGCAGCCGATGGCGTTGCGCTCGTTGTACGTGATCTGCGCGATCTTGACGTCGAGGTTCTTGAGCACCCAGAGGTTGCGCGTGTCCTCGCCGATGCAGGCAAGCCCCTGGGTGGAGAGGACGATGCCGACCCGGCCGCTGCGCTTGGCCTCGTGGATGTCGTCGACGCTCCTGACGACCAGCGACTTCTCGGGGAAGGCCTCGGCGATGCCGTGCTCGTGGTACAGGTTCATCATCGCCTCTTGCATGGACTGCGGGTAGGCGTCGGCCACGATGGAGTCGCAGAACGCCGTGACGCCGCTGGCGAGGATGTGGTCGAACATCAGGTCGTCGATACCGCCTTGCGGTGGGATCGGCGAATACAGCTTGCAGAACAGGCCGTCGATGACGATGGAATTGGCGTGTACGCCGTCTGGCGTGGTTGCGACCGTGCTGCTACTCATACTGCTCGGCTTCCTCCTAGGGTCTCATACCGCCTCGTCGTTCTCGGCTTCGAGTTGCGCCAGGCGCTCGACGAGTCGGACTTCGCCGTTCTCCAGGGTCTCAGCGATCGTCTGCCGCACCTTGGCAGGGTCGCGCTCGCGGAGCGCGTCGAGGAGCACCCGGTGGCGGGCATCGCTATGTCTGATGTTCTGCGGGGTGAACGGGATGCGCTGCCTGACTTCCAGCAGCACCTCGAACGTCACTTCCCATAGACGCGTCATGACGGGGTTGCCGGCTAGCTCGCTCAAGGTGCGGTGGAACTGCCGGTCGAGTCTCACGTGCCGCTGAATGTCGGTGTCCGGAGTGTTCTCCATCGCGACGCACAAGGCCTCGAGCTCGGCGAGGTCGTCGTCTTCCAGGTTCGTCACGGCGAGCTCGCCCAGCTCGATCTCGAGGAGGCGGCGGACCTGGTAGAGATGCCTGATCTCCAGTTCGCGCGCCAGCATGTCGACGTACAAGGCTTTGGTCAACGCCGGCATGCTCATCTCCGCGCTCACGAACGAGCCTTCCTTGCGGCGCGTGACGAGCCCGAGCATCTCGAGGGCCTTGAGCGCCTCGCGGACCGACGAGCGCCCGACCCCCAGCTGCTCGCTCAGGCCATGCTCTGTCGGTAGGCGGTCGCCCGACTTGAGGGCGCCGGTGCTGATCAACTCCATGATCTGGTCGATCACGGTGTCTGAGACGGTCGACCGGTCTACTCGGGTGAAAACGGACATTCCTCATTCTGCAGCAAGCTGCAGCCTCCTCTCTCATCGCCACGGTTGCCGAGGGCGCCCGTATTGACAACGCCTCGACCCCCCAATATTATCTGACCCACAGATTGTCTGACAATCAGTCAATCATAAAGGCGGCCGACCATAAGCCGGCCCCGCGACGGGAGCTAGACGACGTGCACAAGGCGTTCGATCTCGGACTCGACAGAGAGCAGGAACAGCGCGCCGCGGCGCTCCATTCGCAAGCGCTCATCGTGGACGGCCTCGGGGGCTCTATGCTCATGCGCCCCGCTCCGGACGTCGACGGCGCAGACAGGATCGACCAGTACCGCAAGAGCGGTGTCGGCGTCAGCAACGAGACCATCGCCATGCCGGGAGAGGACGCGCGGGCGACGATCAGGCGTGTCTACGACTACCTGTGTCTCGACGAGGTCGCCAGGGGCAGGGTGCGCCGCGCCCGGAGCGTGGCGGACGTATGGAACGCCGACGCGGACGGGCTGCTTAGCCTCGTCTACGGGCTGCAGGCCGCCGACCCCTTCGAGGGCGACACGTACCTCGTGAGGATCTTCCAAGAACTGGGTGTGCGGGTAGCCAACCTCGTGTACAACCAGCGCAACCGCTTGGGCGACGGGTGCATGGAACGCGTCGACCAGGGACTCACGGCGTTCGGGCGCAGCGTGGTCCTCGAGATGAACCGGGTAGGTATGACGGTCGACCTCTCCCATACGGGCGAGCGGACGTCTCTTGACGCGGCCGGATGCTCGCGCGCGCCCGTCGTGTTCTCGCACTCCTGCGCCAAGGCCTTAACCGACCACCCACGCAACCTGACGGACGAGCAGATCCGGGCCGCAGCGGCCACGGGCGGGCTCGTCGGCCTGTGCCCACACTCGCAGTTCTGCGAGAAGGAGCGCGGCGTGCGCCCCACCCTGAACGACTTCCTCGACCACCTCGTCTACGTGGCCGAACTAGTCGGCGTAGAGCACGTCGGCATCGGCACCGACCTGTTCGGCGGCAAGACCCTCGGCGAGTCCGTCTTCCGCTTCCAGTTCGGGAGCCTCGTGCCGGGCGCCTGGGGCGGGTACGGCATCGACGAGAAGTACGTCGCCGGCTTCGACACGGTGTTCGAGTGGCCCAACGTCACGCGCGGCTTGGTGGCGCGCGGGTTCGGCGATGAAGAGATCATCGCCATCCTGGGCGGCAACTGGTTGAGGGTCTTCGAACAGACCTGGAGCGGCAGATGAGCGCCTTCCGTCACCTGGGGCTCGAGGTCGCACCGGGCGCGCGCGGCATGACCCGCTTGCCAGTGTCCGACGTGGCGGGCGGCTACTCCCTCAGTGTTCCGCTGCACGTGCTCAACGGTGCGCATCCGGGGCCGACGCTGCTGGTCGTCGGCGTCGTCCACGGCGAGGAGATCTTCGCGATCGACGCCATCCGCACGGCGTTGGCGAGCGTCGACCTGGCCCGTCTGCACGGGACGGTCATAGCCGTTCCGGTGGCGAACCCGCCCGCGTTGGCGGCCAACACCCGTAACAACCCCCTCGACATGCTCGACCTCAACCGCCAGTTCCCGGGCAGCGAGGACGGGTGGTTGAGCCAACGCATCGCCGCCGCCATCAGCCCTTTGATAGACCGCAGCGACTGCCTCCTTCATATCGACGGCGGAGCCATAGAGCGCGTCATCCACTACGTCTTCGTGAAGTCCGACGGCGCGGGGAACGGCGTGACGGAACGCCTCTCGAGGGCGTTCGGACTGAAGCTCCTGTATCGCGGCTCACACTCTGGCGGCTCCATAACCAGTTACGCGGCGGGGCGCGGGATCCCGGCGGTGCTGGCCGAGATCGGCGGCAGCACCCTCTATACCGACCCGAGGTACCTGCAACGCGCTTCTACCGGCGTGCTCAACGTCATGCGGACGCTCCACATGCTGGACGGCGTCGTTGCGGAGCCGGCCGAGCAACTCCTCCTCACCAGGCGTACCCTCGTGCGCGTCCCGGTAGGCGGGATCTTCCACCCCGCTGTCGGGTTGGAGGCGATAGACGCCGAGGTGAGAGGCGGGACCGTGCTAGGAACCGTCATGGACCCTTACGCGCTCGAGCAGGTGGCGGAGATACGCGCCCCTTACGAGCGCTCGGCGCTGCTCCAGATGCGCGTCCTTCCCTCCGCCGTCCAGCCTGGCGACTACGCCTTCATCATCGCCGACCTCGACTCGGCCGAGCCGGCGCGCGACTCGCCGGACCAAGGAGGTTAACGAACACCATAGATAATCGACTGCGCTGATAGGCGGGGGCTGACACGACAAGACGCGCCTCGGAGGTACCACACATGCGACGCATGCCTTTTATCCTCACGCTGCTAGCTTCACTGCTACTGTTCAACTCGCTGGTCCACGCCCAGAACACGGGACCGACCACCGTGACCATCGCACTGACGGACGACCCGCCTTCCGGCGACCCGCACAAGACGAGGGGCGCCAACGGCGGCCACCTCCTCTTCAACCTGTTCGACGGGCTCGTCGAACTGAGCGGCGACATGATGTCCGTGACACCGGCGCTCGCCACCTCGTGGGAGCAGATCGACGACCTGACCTGGAGCTTCACGCTCCGCGAGGGCGTCAAGTTCCATAACGGCGAGCCCTTTACCGCCGAGTCGGTCCGCTACTCGATCGAACGCGTCCTAGACCCCAACGCCGTGCGCTTCAACACCGACTTCCGCCAGATCGGCGAGGTCGATGTCGTCGACGATTACCACGTCCTCATCCACCTGAAGACGCCCGATCCGGTCTTCATCGCGAAGATCGCGGGCCTCCACATGGTGCCGCCCGTCTACACCGCCTCCGTCAGCGAGGAGGAGTTCGGTGCGCACCCGGTTGGCACGGGCCCCTACAAGCTCGTCGAGTGGGTGCTCGGCCAGCGCCTCGTGCTCGAGGCCAACGACGACTACTGGAACGGCCGACCCAGCGTAGACCGCCTGATCTTCCGCCCGATCCCCGAGGCCTCCACGCGCCTCGCCGAACTCCAGGCCGGCACCGTCGACATCATCACCGGTCTCAACTACGACGCCATCCCGCTCGTCGACGCCGACCCCAGCCTGCGCGTCGAGGCCAACTCCGGGCGCCGTACCGTGATGATGCACATGGACCTGCTCAACGGCGCCAAGCCCCTTCAAGACGTTCGCGTCCGGCAGGCCATGAGCTACGCCGTCGACAGGCAACTCCTCATCGACGCCGTCCTGAACGGCTACGGCACGCCGCTCGCGACGATCTTCCGCCCCGACATGGCGGGCTACTCCGCCGACTTCCAGCCCTACCCGTACGACCCAGAGCGTGCCAAGGAGCTGCTGGCGGAGGCCGGCTACCCTAACGGCTTCACCATCCGCTTCATGACGAGCGACGGCATCGTCAACAAGGGCGTCGAGGTGGCCGAGGCGCTTGCCGCCATGCTCGGCGACGTCGGCATCAAGGTCGAGGTCCTGCCCGTGGCGCTGCAGGTCATGCGCGACATGTACATCGGCAACCCGGACCCGGCCGGCGGCAACGTCGAACCCCTGTTCATGTTCAACTACGGCGCCGCCATCCCGGACGCCACCAGCCCCCTGAAGGCCCTCATCCAGACCGGCGGCATCGAAGCCTTCTATGAAGACCCCGTCATGAACGAGCTGATCAACGAGTACGGCTCGGAGACGAACGTGGAGAAGCGCAACCAGGTCGCCCACGAGATCCAGGAGAAGCTCTACAACGACCTACCCGTCATAGCGCTCTACCTCCAGCTCGATACCTACGGCGTGAACGAGCGGATCGACTGGAAGGCTCGCAAGGACGAGTACATCCTCGGCAAGGACATCGCCCTCCGGTAACCCGCCGCTTCGCCGGTGGTGGCCGCCCTCCTCGGAGAGAGCGGCCACCACCCGAGCCTTGACGAACTTCCAAACGATCGAGGAGAGATGGGCCGTTACGTAGTCAGGCGTTCATTGCAGGCCGTGTTCGTGATCTTGGCCGTGCTCGTGGTCACGTTCATACTCCTGCGTGCGATCGGCGATCCGGCCAGGCTCCTCGTGAGCCCGGAGGGTTCGCGCGAGAACCTGGCGCAGATCCGTCACGCCCTCGGGCTCGACGTACCGCTGCACGTCCAGTTCGTCCGGTTCATGGCGGATGCCGTCAAGGGCGACTTCGGGAACTCGTTCACGTTCGGCAGGCCGGCGCTCGGCCTCGTGCTCGAGCGCATGCCGGCGACCCTGCTGCTGACTCTGGTGGCGCTCGGCCTCGCCGTTCCGGTGGGCATGCTCCTCGGCACGATCTCGGCCGTCAGGCGCAACTCCGTCTACGACAACCTGGCTACGACCCTGGCCGTGCTTGGGAGGGCCGTCCCCAACTTCTGGCTCTCCATCATGCTCATCGTCGTGTTCGGGGCGTACCTGAAATGGTTACCCCCGTCCGGCTTCGGGACGTGGAAGCACCTTGTGATGCCCGCCGTCGCCCTGAGCGCCGGCCTGGCGGCGATGGTCGCCAGGCTCACCCGCTCGAGCCTGCTCGAGGTCATGGGCCACGACTTCGTGCGAACGGCAAAAGCGAAGGGCCTCACGGAGAGTCGGGTCCTCTACCGGCACGTCATGCGCAACGCCCTCATCCCCATCGCCACTGTCGTCGGCCTTCAGGCGGGCCACCTGCTCGGGGGAGCGATCATCACCGAAACCATCTTCGCGTGGCCGGGCGTAGGCAGGCTGCTCACGCAGTCCATATACAACTACGACTACCCGGTCGTGCAGACGAGCGTCTTCGTCATCTCGGTCACCTTCGTCTTCCTGAACCTGGCGATCGATCTCCTCTATGCGCTCATCGACCCGCGCATCCGCTATGAGTGAAGCCAAGACCAGCAGGCGTCGTCTGACCGGCCTCCGCATGCTGCTGCGAAGCCGCACCGCGACGGCAGGGGCCGTGATCCTCGTATGCCTGGCCGTCCTGGCGGCGTTGGCCCCACAGCTGTCGCCTCACGATCCGGCCAGACAGGACTTGAGGGCTAGGCTCGCGCCGCCGGCGTGGGTCGCCAAGGGCACCAACGCCCACGTCCTCGGCACCGATCAGTTGGGCCGGGACATCCTCTCCCGCGTCATCTACGGGACGCGCATCTCCCTGCTGGTGGGCGTGTCCGTCGTCCTGCTTGCCGGTACGCTCGGCACGCTCCTCGGTCTGCTCGCCGGCTTCCTGGGCGGCAAGGTCGACACCGTGTTGATGCGCATCGTCGACGTGTTCCTCGCGTTCCCGTTCCTCCTGTTGGCGATCGTGTTCATGGCCATGCTCGGTGCCAGCCTCGGCAACATCATCCTGGTCCTCGCCATCACCGGGTGGGTGGAGTACGCCCGGGTCGTCAGAGCGCAGGTCCTGTCCGTGCGCGAGCTCGAGTACGTCACCGCCGCCAGGGCGCTCGGTGCCCGCAACCTGGTGATCATGCTCAAGCACGTGCTGCCCAACGTGTTCGCCTCCGTCATCGTCATCGCCAGCCTGCAACTGGGCACGGTCATCATCTCCGAGGCCTCGCTCACGTTCCTTGGGCTGGGCATCCCGCCCTCTATCCCCACGTGGGGCTCGATGCTCGCGTCGGGTCGGGAGTACTTCGTCCTGGCCTGGTGGCTCCCCACCTTCCCCGGCCTCGCCATCGTCCTCACGGTGCTGGCCGTCAACTTCCTCGGAGACTGGCTGCGCGACGTGTTCGATCCGACGCTGTAGCGAGCGCCTGGTCGCAGCTCTTCCTGTAAGACCTTCCCGCGCCGGCGGCGCCCTCCCACGCGAGACTTCCCCCGCTGCCGGCCATTGGAGTACGCATGGCATCCGCAACCGCTACAAGCCAGAAACCCGGTCGCTCCCATCGCTGGGCGCCCGTCACCACCCGGGCTTCCGGCGAGACCCTCAGCCTGGCCATCCATACGCTCCACGGCGCCCAAGCGGGTCCCACGCTCGGGCTCTTCAGTACCTCGCATGGCGACGAGGCGTTCACCGTCCAGGTCATCAAGGCCGTGCTCGACAGGCTAGACCCGGCCAAGCTGCGCGGAACGATTCGGGCGCTACCCGTCGGCAATCCCATCGCCTTCGAGTCGTTCACGCGTTCGACCGGCCAGGGCATGAACACGGACAAGACGAACCTCAACCGGGTGTTCCCAGGCAAGGCCGCCGGCTGGCTCACGGAGCAGATCGCCAACGTCATCAGCAAGGAGTTCGTGCCCGGGCTCGACGCGCTGATCGACTTCCACTGCGGCAACTCCGAGACCGCCATCAACTACGTTCTCCTCGAGAACGACCCGAGCGACGTGGGGCGCCGATCGGTCGAGTTGTCCAAGCTCTGCGGCAGCGATCTCCTCTACACCGCCCCGACGCCGGAGCAGACCGGCACCCTCACCCAGTACGCGAAGAGCCTCGGCATACCCTCGGTCATCGCCCAGTGGGGCGGCAACGTCACGAACCCGGCCGCGTACGTAGACAGGTGCTTCGTGGGTATCCGGAACGTGCTCATCCACCTCGGCATGCTGGACGGCAAGATCGAGCTGCCCGCGCAGCAGACCATGCTGAGCGGCGCCCGCACGCTTCTCGCACCAAGACACGGCGGGCTCTTCGTGCCCGAACTCGGCTTCGATCGGCTGTGCGACACGGTACCGGCCGGCACGGTCCTCGGACGCGTCTACTCGCCGCACACGTTCGAACTGCTCGAGGAGTTGACCGCCCCTTACGACCAGTCCGTGGTGATCATGCTGCGCGGGACGCTCTCGCGGGTCAACCCGGGCGACTACGCCTACATAATCTGCAACGGCGCGACGGCCGAGCCTGTCGTCAACGGGAAGTGAAGCCACCGGCAGGTCGGGCACGCGCTTACGACTCCAGGATCAGGAAGTGAGTGGCCGTATGGCACAAGCAACACGAGATGGCGATCTGGACCTCGACATCGAACAGGTGAGACTCATGCTCAAGCAGCAGGGCTACGTGATCCCCGAGGAGGAGCTCGTGGAGGTCACGGCCAGCGTGAACGCCCTCATCGAGGGCCTCACCCACCTCGAAGGGTACGGGGAGTTGCAGAACGAGCCGTGGCCGGTGTTGGTGGGTTACTTGGGGGGCGGCCATGCTTGACGAGCGCTTCGCATTCATGTCCCTGACCGAGCAGGCGGCGCTCATCCGGGCCGGCGAGCTGTCGCCCGTCGCCCTCGTCGAGCTCTACCTCGACCGCATCGCCCGCTACGACAGCAAGATCAAGGCCTTCATCACGGTCTTCGCCGACTCCGCGCTCGAGAGGGCGCGTCTCGCCGAGCAGGAGATCAGGGCGGGCGACTACAAGGGTCCGCTGCACGGCATCCCCGTCGGCGTCAAGGACCAGATGCAGATCGAGGGTAAGCGCGTGACGGGCGGGTCGAAGATCTACGCGGACACGATCTGCGAGCGCGACGCCACCGTCATCGCGAGGCTCAAGGCGGCCGGGGCCGTGCTGCTCGGGACCCTCAACACCCACGAGTTCCACATGGGCCCGACCATCAACTTCCCGTACGGCACGCCACGCAACCCCTGGAACCTGGAGCGCAACCCGGGCGGTTCGTCCAGCGGTTCGGCCACGTCGCTGGCGACCGGACTGATCAGCGCGGCGCTCGGCGGCGACACGGGCGGTTCGATCAGGGGACCCTCGACTGCCTGCGGGGTCGTGGGCTTCAAGCCCACTTGGTCGCGGGTCAGCCGCGACGGCGTCTTCCCCCTCGCCTGGACCCTCGACTGCGTCGGACCCCTCGCCCGGACGGTCGAGGACGTCGCCGTGGTCTTGCAGGTCATCGCCGGCCGCGATCCGCTCGACCCGACGACCAGCAGCGAACCCGTCCCCGACTACTCGGCCGCCTTGGAGGACACCTCGTTGAAGGGCCTGCGAGTCGGCGTCGTCGAAGAGATGATCAAGGACGATATCACCGGCCCCGACGCTATCGCGGCCGTGAAGAAGGCGCTGGAGTTCTTCGAGTCGAGGGGCGCGGTCCTGTCGAGCGTGAGCCTGCCGCTGATGCGCGAGACGCGCTTCATCTCGCCTGGACTCACCAAGCCGGAGGCGGCCGCGTACCATCGGCGCAACCTCCTGGAGCGCTACATGGACTTCGACTACAACACGCGCGTCAGCTCCATGGTCGGCGCCATCCTGCCCGCCGGCCTAGCGAACCTGGCGCAGCGCGCGAGGATCGTCATCGGCCAGCAGGTACTCGATGCTCTTCAGAGCGTGGACGTGCTTGTAGGTGCGGGGTCGGCGGGCGGTGCGGTGCCCATCGTCCCTCGTCCGCCGATCAAGACCAAGCAGGAGGCGCTCGAGAAGATCTACGGCGTGGGCAAGGCCGCAGGCCAGTACACGCGCGTGTTCAGCCTGGCCGGCACCCCGGCGATGGTCGTGCCAGCCGGCTTCGACCACGAGGGTCTGCCGCTCAGCCTGCACATCGCGGGCCGGCTCTTCGACGAGGCCACCGTGCTGCGCGTCGGCAACGCCTTCCAGAAGGCCACCGACTGGCACGGCAGGCGGCCGCCTGTCGCTTGAGTAAGCCGGAGAGAAGGCGCGCAGACCCCAAGGGCCCCGGCTGAGCGGACCAGCGACCCGCAGCAACGGCCCCGCCCTCGGCGCTTGACCTTGCCGAGGGCGGGGCCGTGTCGGTCATGTCAACGGGGGTTCGCCGACGGCCTCATGGCCTCCCAGGCGCGCCGCGGCCGGCGCCCGGCCCACCGAACCCTGGCCCGAAACCGCCCCCGCCCTGCGCGCTTTCCGTGGTGACGGTGGCTACGGCAGTGCCGGGATCGGCGGCTCCAGCAGCATAGAGACCGTCTACGCCGACGCCCGTGGGCGTGCCGCCCGAGTACACGGTGTAGGTGACGCCGTCCTGAAGGGCGGGCGAGCTGAAGAGGAGCTGTTGGTAGCCGTTGGCCGGCGCGAAGGCGAGGAGGTCGTTGCCGGCCTCGTCGCGCACGACGATCAGAGTCCCTGCGGCCTGGCTGGCGCCGTAGTTCACGACGACGGTCTCCTGGGCGGAGTCGGTCGCGACGGAGCCCATCATCTGGCTGCCCGTCGCCACGACCACGCCGCCGTCGATGGTGACGTCGCCGTCGGCGTCGAGGCCGCTGTTGGCGTCCACGAGAGCCGCCTGCGTGACGACTACCCCGCCCGTGATCGTGATGGTCCCGTTCGAGTCGATGCCGTCGCCCGTGTCCGTCTGCACGTACACGTACCCGCCGCTGACGGTGATGCGGCTCACGCCGTCCTGGTTCGCGTTGATGCCGTCCTCCGTGGCGAAGATCCTGATGGTGCCGCTCACGATGTCTATGTGCGACGTGCTCGAGATCCCCTCGTAGACGGCGTGCACATCGAGCGCGCCCTCGCCGTCGATGACGAGCGGGGCGTCGCTGTAGAGGGCGGCGTCGTACTCGCTCGAGCCGCCGTCCGCGACCTGGTTGCTGGAGCCGGCGGCCAGCGTCACGGTAGCGGAGTCTGCGGCGGCTACGTAGATGGCGGGCCCCTCCGCGTTGGTGAGGTCTAGGCCGCTCAGGACGAGCGTCACGTCCGCTCCCGCCGCGTCGACCGTCACGGAGCCGTTACTCGCTTGGCCCGTGATGACGTAAGTGCCTCCGGCCGTGATGACCACCCGGGCGCCGGTAGCCGTCGCGCCGTCGCCGTCGACGGTCGCCTGCTCGGTGAAGGTGATGGTGGCGCCGGTCGAGGGTTGCGCCATGGCGGGCAGGGTGGCGCAGGCGGCGAGCAGAGTGAGGATGGGGGCCGTGAGGAGCTTGGCCAGCCTGGTGAATGGGCGGGCGGCGCGTGGAGCCCGGCCGCTGGTCGTCGTTCCGCCGAAGTCGGTCATGTTCTTCCCTCCTGGTCGGCGCGGTTCGTAAGGCTTTCGATGCCTCCGCCGTCGCGCCTACACCAGGAGGCTAGTGGGGCGCCGTTCAGAGACGGTTTGGGGTTCGTTTGCGTCTCGTTTAGCCTGCCGTCGACCCCCGCCCCGCTTCACGAGCCCCCTCGCCCGCGCCCCGGGCGGTGCTGCCGAGCGAGTGGGGCCGACCTCGGGACGTCCGCAACTCCCACGCGGGCCGCGCCCCCGCCTAACCTGGCCTCACGATGACGACCAGATTGAGAGCGATAGAGAACGTCGCCGCCGAGATCGGCCTCGACCCCGAGGCCGTCCTGCCGCTCGGCCGGCACAAGGCCAAGGTCGAGCTCGGCGGGGCGGGCGCGGAGCCCGCGGAGTACAGGGGATCCGAACCGGGTGCTGAAGCCGCCGCCGCGGCCGGCCCAGGTGCCGGCAAGCTCGTGCTCGTGAGCGCCGTCACTCCGACGAAGGCCGGCGAGGGCAAGACGACCGTGAGCGTCGGCCTGACGGACGGCCTCAGGCGCCTCGGCGTGCGCGTGGCGCTGTGCCTGCGCGAGCCGTCGATGGGGCCCGTGTTCGGCATCAAGGGGGGCGGAACGGGCGGCGGCAAGGCGCAGGTCGAGCCGGCCGACGACATCAACCTGCACTTCACGGGCGACCTGCACGCCGTCACGGCTGCGCACAACCTGCTCGCCGCACTGATAGACAACGACCTGCACTTCGGGGGCGCGTCGGGCTTGACGCCGGAACGGGTGACGTGGTCGCGTGCCCTCGACGTGAACGACCGCGCGCTGCGCGGCGTCGTCGTCTCGGCGGGGGCGAGGGGAGAGCGCGCCGCGCGCTTCGACATCACGGCGGCCAGCGAGATCATGGCCGTGATGGCCCTCGCGGACTCGCTGGCGGACCTGCGGGCGCGCCTCGCGCGGATCGTCGTCGGCACGCGGGAGGAGGGCAGCCCGGTGACGGCGCGGGACCTCGGGGCCGTTGACGCCATGCTCGCCCTCCTGAAGGACGCGCTGAAGCCCAACCTCGTCCAGACGCGCGAGGGCGCGCCGGCCTTCGTGCACCTGGGCCCGTTCGGGAACATCGCGCACGGTTGCTCGAGCGTCGTGGCGACCAAGCTGGCCTTGCGCCATGCCGACGTGGTCGTCACGGAGGCCGGCTTCGGGTTCGAGCTCGGTGGCGAGAAGTTCCTCGACATCAAGGCGCGCCAGGCGGGCGTCTGGCCGCGCGCCGTCGTGCTCGTCGCGACCGTCCAGGCGCTCAGGGCGCACGGACGCGGCGACCTGGCGGTGGGTCTGACTCACCTCGATCGCCAACTCGCGAACATCGGCGCCTTCGGGCTGCCCGCCCTGGTGGCCATCAACGTCTTCCCGACCGATGGGCCGGACGAGCTGGAGGCCGTCGAAGCGCACGTCAACGCGCTAGGGGCGGATACCGCGCGCGTCACGTCGTTCGTGGACGGCGGCGAAGGGGGCGAGAAGCTCGCCCGGCGCCTGCTGGCGCTCCTCGCCGCCACGGACGCGGCCCCGCCGCGCCCGCGCTTCCTCTACGCGGAGGACGACGACCTGCTGGCGAAGCTGACCGCCGTGGCGCGGAGCGTCTACGGGGCCGCGGAGGTGGTGCTGAGCGAGGCGGCGGAGCGCGACCTGGCCGTCCTGCGGGCCGCCGGTCAGGCGCACTTGCCGGTCTGCATCGCCAAGACGCACCTATCGTTCAGCGACGACCCCAAGGGCGGTGGGCTGGCGGAGGGCTTCGCGCTCACCGTGCGCGAACTGCGCGCCTCGGCGGGCGCCGGGTTCATCGTGGCGTTGATGGGCGACATCATCACGATGCCGGCGCTGCCGCGCGAGCCGGCCGCCAAACGGGTGCGGGTGGCCGACGACGGCAGCGTCAGCGGGTTGATGCAAGGGGGCTGAGGGGCGCCGCGGTCGCGGCCACCCCCGACCCTCACTGCGTTATCCGTCTGAGGGTGAGGAACGACGTGGCCGCCAGCACGACCACTAGTAGCAGCCCCCACGCGTCGAGCCCAAGGGCGCCCTGGGCCACGGCCCATTCGGCGACGGCCTGCATGGCGCCGAACCGCACGAGGAGCAACGACGCGACAGTAAGGGCGATCGCTACCCCCACAAGCGCGCTGATGAGGACCACCGTGCCCCAGCGCTTGATGACGGCGGCGCTCCAGTAGCCGACGAGGAAGCAGAGCATGGCCAGGACGAAGTAACTGGCGAACGCGGCCAGCGGTGCGTCGCCGTCGAGCCCCGGGGTCGAGAAGTATCCGTTGAGCCCCCAGCCGTTGGTGGCCTTCTCGACCAGGGAGATGGCGAGATAGATGATGGCGAGCATCGCCGAGGTCATCGCAGCGGTGAGCAAGGTGCCGAGGTGGAAGTCGCGCCGCGTGGCCCCGAGGGCCTGCGAGAACGGGAAGGACAGCGTCAAGGCCTGCACACCCACGACGAGGAAGGCCCAGAGGGGCGCCGCAGCGGCCATGACGGCGTACTTCGGCCCGTCGTAAGGGACGAGCAGGAAGATGGCGAGCGCGAGGAGCGCCGCGCCGCCGAGGACCAGCAGCGGGACGATCACGTAGGACTGGCGGTTCATGAGCTGCAACCGCATCACGTTGGTCACGCGCGTCATCTCGCGCCTCCGTTCCGAACGAGCTGTCTGGCCTCGACCTTGGCGGGCGGACCGTCCGTCCCCCAGGCGTCGCCTCTGTCGGGTTGGGCCGCGCTGCTCACGATGAACTGCTGCAGCGACACGGGCGCGACCTCCACGCCGGAGCGCGCCAGGCGCACCTTGTCGCTCTCCGACATTTGACCCTTGAGCACCACCGAGGTGACGTTGCCGAGGGTCTGCTTCCGCAGGACCTGCTTGCCGACGGCGAAGGCCGCGACCGCCGTGGCGTCGCCGACGACGTTGAAGGCCGAGCCGCGGATGTCGTCCGCGGCCGCGTCGATGACGACCCTTCCCCGGTCGAGCACGATTACGTGCTCCAGCAGGTTCGCGACTTCGTCGATGAGGTGGGAGGAGAGCACGATGGTGCGCGGGCTCTCGGCGTAGTCCTCGATCAGGCGGTCGTAGAAGACCTGGCGCGCCACGGCGTCGAGCCCGAGGTACGGCTCGTCGAAGAAGGTGACGTCCGCGCGCGCCGCCAGTGCGATGACGATGCCGACGGCGGAGAGCTGCCCGCGCGACAGCCGCTGGATGGGGCGGTCAGTCGGGAGCTGGAACTCCTCGACCAGGCGCTCGGCGAGACGCTGGTTCCAGTTCGGGTAGAAGTAGCTCGCCGTGCGGAACGCCTGCGGAGGCGTCGCCCGCTCCGGGTACTTCTGGTTCTCACGCACGAAGCAGAGGCGCCCGAGCACGCGGGCGTTCTCGTACGGGTCCTCGCCGAACACCCGCACGTGCCCGGAGGTCGCGAAGTTCTGGGCCGTGAGGATCGACATAAGGGTCGTCTTGCCCGCCCCGTTCCGACCGAGGAGACCGTAGATCTTGCCCTCGTCGAGCGCCAGGCTCACGTCGTCGAGGGCCGTGGCCGTTCGGTACCGCTTGGTGAGGTGCTTTACCTCGATGATGCTCGTCATGCCTTGGTCCTTTCGGAGAACCGCTCCTTGAGTAGCTGGATCAGCTCGTCGACGTCGATTCCGAGCTTGCGCGCCTCGGCCGCGAGGGGCTCGAGGTAGGTGGACGCGAACGCCGCGCGGCGCTCCTCGATGAGCGCGCGCCGCGCGCCGGGCGCCACGAACATCCCTATGCCCCTGCGTTTGTGCAGCACCCCCTTGTCCACCAGGAGGGCGATGCCCTTGGCGGCCGTCGCGGGGTTGATGCGGTAGAAGGCCGCCAGCTCGTTGGTCGACGGCGCCTGGGAGTCCTCGGCCAGGCTGCCGTCCACGATCGAGTCCTCGACGCGTTCGGCAATCTGGAGGAAGAGGGCTTTGCTGTCGTCGACCACGGTTGGTCCTTCCTAATGGTTAGTTACTCCACTAGATAACCACCTAAGTGATAGGCCTGTCAAGTGCGGGCGGTCACCGCCCGAAGATCACGTCGCTGAAGAGCCGCGTATCGACGTCGGCGGTGCGCAGGTAGCCGAAGATCGAAGCGAGGTCCTCCGCGGGGTAGTAGGTGTCGTAACCCTGCCCGGAAGGCGCGACCTGATGGAACACGAGGACCAGCCACGCCCGCTCGCGCGCGGCGCGGTCGATGAGGGCTTTCACGACCGCGGGTCCGTCGCCAGGGACTACGCTGATGGCCCGTACGCGGTATGGGTCCGCCGGCGGGAACGTCTCGAGGCCTTGCGTTCGCATGATGGTCCGTCCGGCCGCGAAGTACCCCCGCGTCTGCTCGAGCGAGGCGCTGTCGAAGCCGCCGTAGGGGTACGCGATCACGTCAGCGCCGCGGCGGAAACCGTTGTCCAGCAGCCATCTCTTGACCCCGGCCAGCTCGAAGTCGAGGTCGGCGGTAGACAGGGTGTCGAAGCCGCCCGCCTCTAAGGGGGTCGTGTGGTGGGCGATGACCTCCCAGCCACCGAAGCGCTCCGCGATGTGGAGCTGCTCGACCGTCATGAACGTCGGCTGGCCGACCAGGTCGACGATGGCGGCGATGCTGGCCGGGATGCCGAGGCGTCTGGCCAGAGGGAGCGCGTAGTAGAAGACCCCGTCGCGCGCGTCGTCGAAGACGATCGAGACGAGGCCGCGCGCTGGGCTAGGCACGGACTCGAGGGCGGCGTACCAGACGGTGACCGGGCCGACCCCGGCGTCGCGCAGGCTCAGCTGGATGTCGGTGACCTGGCTGAGATCGATGCTCGCGGGCGCGCCGGCGACCGTGGCTCCAAGGTTCACCGTGATGGTGAACCACTCGTCGTCCTGCGCGTACGCCTCTTCCCGGGGCCGTTGCCCTCCGAGGACCTGGAAGGCGTCGTAGGTCTGGAAGCCGTCCGTGCTCAGGTAGATGAGCAGGTAGTCGAGCGCGGCCACGCCGTGCAGCTTGAGGTCGAGTCGCAGGAAGGAGTTGCTTAGGTCGAAGGGGCCGACGTTGGTGGCTCGCAGGTTCACCTGGCTGCCGTCGCCGTCGGTAGTGACCCGGAGCGAGCGGGTGCCTATGAGCACGTCGTCCAGGACGGACTCGGCGCTACCGGACGTGCTCTGCTTCGCGAAGGCGGTGTCGTACTGGAAGAGGTCGAGCACGGTTCCCTCTGGTCGCGCGGGCACGGCGATGGGCCGCAAGGCAGCGGGGGCGGTGAGGGTAGGTGACCCGGCGGCCTGCCCGCCTTGCGCGAACGCCGCCGTGCCAACGCCCGGCAGCAGGATCGCGGCTACGACCGCGAGACGGAGAGTGGCCTTACCGACGTGTTCCGAAAGCTTCATCGTCCCCCCTCGGCGCGTTGGGCGAAGACGCAACTGCGCTGGCCCTCGGCCATGCAGGACGTAAGCCGTACTTCCGTGCCGAGCAGGCGCGAGAGCAGGCGCTCGTCGAAGCGGCAGACGGCGCGCGTCTCCTTGGCGACCCGGTGGTAGACGCAGTTGATCGCCTCTACGGACCTACCGTCGGCCGTCAGGCGCGCATGGTAACCGAGCTCGCTCAGCTTCTCGACCACGGCCGCCTTGCGAGCCTCCGGCTCCAGACCCGCGATGGCCGCCAGCCAGCGCTCGGCGAGGTCGTCGGCCATGGCGAGGAGCACGGCCTCGGCCGCCTCGTCGCCCTGCGACTTGCGCAGCGCCTGGAGCATGCTCAGCGACAACAGGTCGTAGCGCCGCGGGAACGACTCGCGCCCCAACTCGGTCAGCCCGTACGTGCGGCTGGGTCGCCGGCCGCTTGGCCGGAGGCCGTTGGGCGCCACGAGCCCGTCGCGCTCCAGGGAAGCGACCTGTTGCCGTACGGCCGTCCTCGTCACCCCGAGCCGAGCCGCCAACTCGTCCAGGGCCAAGCCTTCCGGCTTGGCGGCGAGGAGCTCATGCATGAGCGCTTCGCGCGTCGTCTTGTGGGCGGGATAACCGCCCATGGTGGCCTGGTCCTGCGTCTCGCACCCACTTCCTTGAACGGCCTGGCGTGAAACCGCGGTCGGAGCCACTTTACCCGGTCGGTCGCCGCGCCCCCGGTCAAATAATGACAATAATGGCTTGCATTATTGTCATTAAGGAGTATCCTGTCCGCGTCGGGATGAGGCCTCACCCGGTCGAGCGAAGGAAAGGACCATCATGCATACGACCCCAACCAACACGTCACCTCGGACTCGGCGGCGCCCCGTGACCGCCCTTGTCGCACTCGTCGTCACTCTGGTCGCGGCTACGGCCGCGGCCCAGGACGGCGACCTACTGCAGTCGCCTCCCCCGGAGCCGTACGTCGCCGCCTCCGCGATCCTCCCCCTGCCGGACTTCATCCCAGGCGCCGGCGCTCTCTACATCGACCCGGCCGACGCCCCGGTCGGTCCGTGGCTGGCCTACGGCAAGGACGGCGGGCTCGTCGAGATCCTATTCATGGTGCCCCTCAGCGAGATGCAGAAGGCGACCAACTGGAGCGACCTCGCCGCCGGGCTGCTGGCGCGCCTAGGCAAGACCGTCGATCACGTCGACATCTCGTATAACGGCGGGCACCCCGGCATGGCCGAACCGCACTACCACGTCAGGCTCGCGCTGGTCGACGCCCAGACGCAGGAGGCGCAGCTCAGCCAGTGATCAGGGGACCCGCGCGACGAGCACCGTCACGCGGTTGTCCGCATCCGGCGCGGTGAGCCCGAACCGCACGGTCAGCGTGGCCGTGCCGTACCACTCCCCGGGCTCGCCCAGGATCCCGTTGCCGTTGTCGTCGCTGCCGACTTCGACGGCCAACGGTCCTGGCGCGGCCCCGAGCAAGGTGAACGCCAGGTCGGCGTCCAGGAGCGTGTCCGGGTAGCCGGGCACGCGCAGGAGCAGGCCGGTCTCCGGTCCGGGCGGTTCAGGCGGCTCACCCGCGAGCTTCGTGAACGCCCCCTGCGCGTTCACGAAGCCGTGGCCGTACCACGAGTCGCGCCCCTCCCAACCCAGGTCGATGGCGGTGGTAGCGATGGCGTCCTTCACCTGCGACGCGCTCGCGCCGGGCATCGCCCCCCGGAGGAGGGCGATCACACCGGCCACCGCCGGCGAGGCCATGCTCGTACCGGCCATCAGGCCGTACCCGTCCGCGCCCACCGCGCTGAGGACCTGGTTGACCGCGGTCGCCGGCGTGCCTGGACCCGCCCCGCCTGGGGCGGCCACGAACATCTCGGGCCCGACGTGGCTGTAGCAGGCGCGCGTCATCCCCGGCTTGGTGGCGCCTACCGCCATGACCTGCGGGTAACGGGCCGGGTACATGATCGGCTGGGTCGTATGGCCGGCCGGGCACGCGCCGTTGGCGGTGTTGCCGGCCGCCGCCACGAGGCTGACGCCCGCGGCCGCCGTCGCCTGGATGGCCGCCCGCACGCCGCTGCCCAGGTCGGCGCCGCTCGGGTCGCCCAGGCTCATGTTCACCACCTGCGCGCGCGGGTTGCCGCCGTTGGTCACGTAGTCGAGGGCTCTGATCAGCCAGGCGGTGCTCATGGCGCAGCTGGACTGCGCGGCGTTGCCGACGTTGATGAGCAGGAGCTTCGCGTGCGGCGCGACCCCGGCCACCCCCTCGCCGTTGTTGGCGACGGCCGCGGCGATGCCGGCGACGTGCGTCCCGTGCGTCCCGCAGTTCGTGAAGGTCACGGAGCTGCCGCCCGTCACGGCATCGTGGGTGCCAACGATGTTCGGGTACAGGTCCGGATGGGCAGGGAAGAAACCCGAGTCGATGATGGCGATGGTCGCGCCGGCTCCGCTCGCGCTGTACCAGAGGGGCTCGACGGCGAGCTCGTCCAGGTTCCACTGGTCCGAGCGGTACGGGTCGTTGCTCGCGGGGTAGAGGGGCCGCGGGAACTCCACGTAGCTGACCCCGGGCGTCGCGCGTAGCGCGGCGGCGGCGGCCTCCGCCGCGCCCGTCGGGACGGCGACAAGCGTCAGGTTGGCCGCCTCGAAGCGGTCCAGGTGCACGCGACCGATGCCGATGCCGGCGAGCGTGTCGGCCACCGCCGACTCCGGCGTCCGGCGCGACACGGTCACGCGGCCGTCCGGCCCGAGCAAGACGCCGTGTGGCTCCAGGCCGACGATCAGGGTGGTGGTCGGCTCCGAGGGGTCGATCGGCCAGTCCGGTTCCGCGCTCCAGTTCGTCATGGCGCGCGCCCCCTCCGGCGCCAAGACGACGGCCCCGGCCACGTCCGGGTACGAGAACGTGATGGCGTCGCTCGTCCTCACGACCTGACCGCCCCTGACCTGCGCGGTGAGGCGCAGGCGGAACGTCTGGTCGAGCCGCGGCATGGCCGCCGGATCGACGTTCACGTCCACGTTCATGGGCCCCCGGCCGGTGGCGCGTGACAGGCTGATGGCGCCCTGGACCGTTACGTCGGTCGGGATGACGTCCAACGTCCACGTCCCGGGCGCCGTCACCGCCACGCTCGAACGGGTGAAACCGTTCATCGCGGCGATGGGCACGGCGAGCTCGACGCGCTGCGGGGTGGTATCGAAGC